>JAFXLD010000051.1 GCA_017531385.1 Clostridia bacterium | reverse complement strand
TTCTATGTAGTCTGTCAAATCATCAAAGGTAATTTCATCAAGCTCGGCAAGAGGACTGTCCGCACTCATAATAAGACTGTATGAAAACTCCGTAACCATTTCATAAGAAAGGCCCTTTTCTTCAAGCATTGTTTTGAAATATTTGTCATAGTTTTCAGCATAGCGGATTATACCAAGTTTATAATCGTGGTTAAGAATGTTGTTTATTGTTCTTTGTGAATTTGTTTCTTTATAAAATATTTCTGCAGGGTCAAAAGAAAGAGATTTTGAAAACTGTGCAAAGGCCTCGGATATGTAACAAGCCCTGGGTACAGAAATGGAAAACTTCTGCTTTTTCACCGCACCGTTCTTATAAATATCTTCAACCTGTTCGATTTGCTTGAGTATATTTTTTGCATAACCGATGAAGTTCTCACCTTCAGGAGTCAGAAACATACCTTTAGAGCTTCGGTCAAAAATTGTAATTCCTAAATCAGCTTCAAGCTCTTTTATGGAGCGGCTTATATTTGGCTGAGCAATAAGAAGGGTTTCAGCGGCCTTGTTGAGTGAACCAACCTTTGCCACTTCCACTGCATACTTCATATGTAAAATATTCATTTATTGCCTCCTTATCTTTGAGATGTGAATAATTATACCATACGATTCTATATTTATCAATCCAAATTTCCGCCAATTATTGACAACTTACGAAAAAAATGTATATAATAGCAAAAAAGATATAAAGGATTTTATTATGAACAAAATTACAATTATCGGCACCGGAAGTGTCGGTTCAACAATAGCATACACGCTTACCGCAACAAATATTGCTTCAGAAATCGTTATGATTGATGTCAACGACAAAAAAGCTATGGGTGAAGCACTTGACATCCGTCAGGGTACTCCCTTCTGTGCTCCCTGCTCTATTTATGCAGGAAGTTATGCCGATGCAAAGGATTCTGACATAGTTATCATTACATCCGGCGTTGCAAGAAAGCCCGGTCAGACAAGACTCGACCTTGCCCAGATAAATGTGGACATTCTTAAAAGCATCATTCCGCAGATAACTAAATATGCTCCCAATGCGACTTATGTCATAGTAAGTAATCCCGTTGACATTCTTACATATACATTCTGTAAATGCTCCGGTATCCCTGAAGAAAGAATAATAGGCTCCGGCACTATTCTTGATACGGCAAGACTCAGAAGCCGTCTTGCAGAGTATTTTTCTCTCAGTCAGCAGAATGTTCACGCTTATGTTTTAGGCGAACACGGTGACACATCGGTTATCCCATGGTCAACTGCAAACATTTCAAACGTACCTGTTATGGAATACAGCAAATCATTCATAAATCCCGGCATAATCGTTCCTGATCTGAGCATAGATGAAGTTGAAGATTATGTCAGAAAATCCGGTGCAAGAGTAATTGAACGAAAAGGTGCAACCTTCTATGCAGTTTCAATGTCTGTTTGCCATATATGCAAATGCCTTTTAAGCGGCATTGATACAACAATGACCGTTTCAACAATGCTCCACGGTGAATACGGAATTGACGATGTATGTATGAGCCTTCTGACTGTTGTCGGACACAAGGGTGCACACAACAAGGTAATGCTTCCCTTGACCGAAAATGAAATCAAAGCTCTTCATAAAAGTGCAGAAAGCCTTAAGAATATTATCAGACAGACAAAAATATAAACAGAGAGGTAACATTATGCCGATAACAGCATTAATGTTACCTCTTTTTCACCCTGATAAAGAGTCAGAATGTAAAACTTGAAAAACACATTATAAAATCTGATTGGTGTAAAAAGTAAAACTTATTATCTGAAATTCAACCTTTAAAGCAAAACAATATCTTAGCCAGATCATATATGGGCTTTTGCACCTTCAAACCGAAAGAAAAAACAAATGAAACCGCATCTCTTGTTGCAATCGGATTCCAGACCTTCTTTTCAGATATGTCAGCAAACTCACATCTCTCAGAATCGGCAAGATACTTAAGCTGTTCGTTTAATTTTGCTTTGACAATATCGCCCTCATAATTTTTCAGAGATACTATTGCAATGCGACATTTTTTGTTGTCGGATTTGATTTCACTGATAAGCTCACGGTAAATACCGATAAATTTATCGGGGCTTTCATTAAACAGAGCAAGGTCGTTTTCACCGATATGAAGAAGTACGGTGTCAGGCTCAAGAGGTGCAACACAGCTTTTGTAAAGCTCATATGCTTTAGTGATGGTCAAGTTTTCAAAGCTTCTGTTATAAAATTTCGAGTTCAGCTCAAAGGCCTGCTTCAATTCACAAAGAGGAATATTCTTGTCCTCTTTACCGCCGAATATAATTGTGCCGCCTTTTTCCGCAAGCTCATTAAGTGCGGAATACTTTTTTATTTCTGTCATTTTCACTCTCTCCTTAAGCGTTCTTTTTATCAAGTGCTGAATTTCTGAAATATACTGCAAGATTCATAAGCACAATGGCAAGATTTAAGATGTAAGCTACAAGCACATAGTTAATCTGACCGCTCACGATTTTAGCCGAAATACCTGCTATGTAACCTGTAATGATTAGCAGAATAAACGGCAGACTTGTACCCTTTGCAGTTTTTGCATTGTATGCCTTGATAAGATTCATCGGCCAGGAAAAGCCGAAGCAAACAAGCATGATTGTTTCAAATATTGAACCCATAAAATCGCTCCTTTGTTTTTTATGGGCTCATAGTAGCACTTGATTTTCCCATAGACAATTATTCAAAAGATTAAAATAATTTTTTCCGATTTTCTGCATTTATTTTACTTTCAAAACCTTTTCAAAAAGCGAATAATCTATTATTATAACTTCAGAAAGCAAAAATGAAAGAAGTAATTATTATGTCAGTAAAAATAAAAAGCACAAAAAAAGAGACATATACTCTCGGCAGTATTCAGAAAATGTCCTTTCGGTTTCAGATTATACTTATTGTTACACTCGCATTGTTTTTAGGTATTGCGGGGTCACTTATAAATGTTCAGTTTGAAACAAAACGCCGTGACCAGAACCTGCAGAATGTAGCAGAAGCTATTGCGCAGTCGCCGCTTCTCGTTGAAAAAAGCTCAAATGCCGTTAATTCCGCCGTACTTACGGAATATCTTGATTCCCTCCGTGATACTCTTGAGGACATTGATGTCATCTCCGTGGTTAACACAGATACTGTGCGTCTTTACCACTCAAATCACGAGCTTATCGGTAGCGTTTACGACGGCACTCTTCCAAGCTTCAGAGAAAACTCACAAGGGTATTACGCAACAACAGACAACGGCCCTTCAGGCATGCAACGACGGGCATATGCAGCCATATACAATGAAGACGGTAACTATGCAGGCTTTGTTATGGCAATTATGCTCATGGAAAACATCAAAACTGAAATTATGCAGATTATTCTGATTTTCACGCTTATTACCATTGTTGCCATTCTTATTGAGCTGCTTATTTCAGCAGAGCTTTCAGGCAAAATAAAGGAGAGTCTTTTAGGCTATGAGCCCGATGTGTTTACATCAATGTTCCGTATGCGTGATAACATTCTTGAATCACTTGATGAAGGAATAGTGGCGGTTGACAGTGATGGTCAGATTCAGTTTATGAATAAATCCGCAACCGAAATGCTTACAGGTGACATCAATGAAAAAAAGCTTCTCGGTAAGGATATCACGAGCTTAAGCAAGTCGATTCCCTCTCTTAATCTGCTTTGCAGTCCCGATGCAAGCCATTCTGTAAGCTCGGGTGACGATAATATCCTTATTGATACTATACCAATTAAAGAAAACGACTCTGTTATTGGCACCGTCGGTATTCTTCACGACAGAAAAGAATACACACAGCTGATGGAGGACCTTACGGGTACAAGATATCTTGTGGACTCTATGCGAGCAAATAACCACGATTTTACCAATAAGCTCCATGTTATTCTCGGACTTATACAAATGGAGATGTACAGTGAGGCTACATCATACATTCAGAACATAACAATGGTACAGCGTGAAACCATAAGCAAGGTTATGAACTGCATCAACGAGCCTGCAGTTGCTGCTCTGCTTATAGGCAAAATTGCAAGAGCCTCTGAGCTTAATGTAAAATTTGTTTTAAGGGAAGGCTGCTATTATTCATCAGCAGATATTTCAATACCCTCCGAAATACTTGTAACGGTTATCGGCAACCTCATTGACAATGCTTTTGAAGCGATGAATGATATGAATTATAACGGACAGAAGGAGCTTCTATTCGGTATGTATTCAAAGCCGGGAGCACTTCTCATCACAACTGACGATACAGGCTCAGGTATATCCGACAGTAACATCGGCCGTATTTTTGAAAACGGATTTTCCACTAAAGGCAACGGAAGAGGCACGGGGCTTTATCAGGTAAAAAAGCTTGTTGAAAATGCAGGCGGAAATATAAATGTTGAATCTCAGGAGGGTGTCGGAACATCCTTTACTGTCAGTTTCAAAAAATAAAATGAAGGGTACAGAGAAAATGTATAAGGTACTTATAGTTGAAGATGACCCTATGGTCGCCATGATAAACGAACAGTATATACTGAAAAACAAAAGCTTTTCAGTTTGCGGCAAGTGTAAAGACGGGCTTTCCGCCCTTGAGTTTCTGGAATCAAACATTGTTGACCTTATCATAATGGATGTTTATATGCCAAAGCTTGACGGTTTTGAAACCTTACGTCAGATAAGAAAGAAACAAATTTCAGCCGATGTGATTATGGTTACAGCCGCCAATGACCGTGAATCACTGGAAGAGGCTCTCCACCTCGGAATAGTGGATTACCTTGTAAAGCCATTTACCTTTGAGCGTTTTCAGATAGCATTGCAAAAATATATCGCACAGCACAAGGCTTTGGATGAGCTTGACATTCTCAATCAGAAAAGCATTGATTTTATTATGGATTCCTCTCGCAAAAAAAGCGAAGATATGCATCCGAAGGGAATACAGGAAAAGACTCTTTCTGTTATTCTTGACCACCTTAAATTAAACACAAGCAAGTGGCTGACAGGCGATGAAATTGCCGAAAAAACGGGACTTACCGCCGTGACCGTCAGAAGATATATGAACTATCTTGTTGAGTCGGGCAAGGCTCAGGGTGAGATAAATTATGAAACAGGCGGAAGACCGTGTATGCTTTATAAAATTTAAAGATATGTATTTTATTTGAATATCAGATAAAACTCATACAACAAAAAGAAACCAAATACAAAGAATGAGTGCAGTATATTCAG
Source organism: Clostridia bacterium (assembly GCA_017531385.1). GTDB lineage: Bacteria > Bacillota > Clostridia > Oscillospirales > Acutalibacteraceae > UBA1081. Next base: position 4,245 of record JAFXLD010000051.1, on the reverse strand, counting down.
TCTACTGCACCCATTCAAATTGGTTTTTCTCTTTCAATTTTTCGGTTACACCTTCTTTTTCTTTCATTTGCTCAATCAGAAGGTCGTACATTTCATTTGCCTGACGGTCAATATCTGCAAGATAAGGCCAAAGTGTGCATTTGGTTACCATCAGCATAAACAAGCCACTCTTATTGTGTTCAAGGTAATCCTTGTGCATCATGTCTCGCCTGCCGGCTCGGTCGGTTCGCCTGTTTGAGTGCCACCGGCACTCGCTCACCCCATTTACCAAGAGTGATATTTGCCTGTTCAGGCGGCAGAATAATGTTCGGAATTTTAAAGTCGCTAACCTGTCGATAAGTTATATTTGTTTCATTAGCCATAATTCTGTCCTCCTTATTTTTCATATGCAGCAATGAGCTTTAAAAGTAATTCGTCAACATCCTCGGTGGGTAAATCCTCTGCCAAGAGCATATTGCGAAACTCATTCATACCGTTGATAAGTAAATTGCATTCGAAGCTGTCAAGTTTAAGTTTGATTTTCTTGCTGAACATAAAAAGACCTCCTTTAGTTTTGTAAATTCATTGTACAAACTAAAGGAGGTTTTGTCGAATGTGTGAGATTATCTTTTTACAAAAGCATCATATGTAAATCTTGCACCGAGCCTGAAACCTGAAATAAAACTGTCAGAATTGCTGATGCTTGAAATTCATTCCGGCAAGCTTTTAGCTGAAAAGATTTCTGAACCATTCGATGATTCTCATGAAGAATGCCTTAATCTTACCGAAGAAGCTGTTGTCAACTTCTTCTTCGTTCCAATCGTGGCCGCAAACGTCACAAACCTTGTTGCCGTCTGCATCGGGATGACCTGTTGCGGCGACATCTCTTGTTTCTGTCTTACCGCATGAGCAGGTGCGTGTTTCAAGCCCCTTTGCATCACAGGAAGGAGCAACTGTAACCGTCCATGCACTCCATGTTACGTGACCTGTTGCCGCAACTGCCTTTGTTTCGGAAGTGCCGCAAGCACCGCAGGTTCTTGTTTCAACACCGTTTGTTTCACACTTGGGAGCTGTTGTCTGTGCCCATGCACCCCATGAATGACCGGGAGCAGCGATTGCACCGCCGCCTGATACGATATAGCCGCATTCTGCACAAGCCTTTGCATCTTCAACCCCTGCCTCTGTACATGTAGCTGCCTTACCTGCTATTGTAACTGTTTCAAGGTCGGCTGCTGTGTGGTCCTTATCGCACTTTGCAAAGAAGGTAAGTACGCCTGCTTCTCTTACGAGATTAAGAACTGCGGGAACAAGGTCTGCCTTGCGAGCATTGATGCTGTCCATATTATTGGAAGCGATAAGCGCATCATTTTCTGCTGATGTGAAGTATTCCTGAACAGTTATTTCTGTGAATGTAACAGTTGAGTAATCAGCAAGGTTTACATAAAGCTCAGCCTTAACTGTGTCGGGGAAGAATGCATCAACGATGTGCTCGGAAGCCTCGATGAGTGCTTCTGTTACTGATACATCAGCTGCAACATCTTCTGTCTTGACCTTTGTTTCGAACAGACGAAGGAAGCCGTCAAGGTCGCCTTCAAGACCGTCGTCAAAGAGGAAGCCCATAACCTTATTTACATCAAATGCAAAGTTGTCGCTTGCACAGTTGGAAGCGAGTGAGCCGAGAGGAAGAACAGCATTTGCTACTGCTGCAATCTTATCGAATGTGTCTGTGTATTCATTGTCACAAGCGATGATGATGCCATCTGCAAGCTCGTAAACTCTTGCCACAAGAGCTGCGAGAGTTGCCTGCCAGTCAGCACCCTTTGTAACGCCGAGCTCAAATGCTACTGTGGGCATTTCTATGCCTGTTTCTGCACCGATTGCAGCGAGTGCTTCGTTAGCGATTGAGTTAACAAGTGCCACGCCTTCTACGGCTGCTTCGTAAAGAAGGTCAGCGGCCTTTGTCATAATGATGTCCTTACCGGCACCGTCAGCAACTGCTTTAGCATCTGTTGCGGTGGGTACTGTAAGAGCAAAGTCAACGCCTGCATCTGCGAAAGCCTTGTTAAGGTCGGGGATGCACTTGCCGAGTACATAGTCAGCAATAGCTACTGCCATTGCATCAAGGTTGGAGAGGTCACCGATAAGAGCGTGGATTTCAGTAATTGTTTCATTTGAGCCGCCATCAATAAGGTCAAGACCGAGAGTAATAACTGATACCCAAAGGTCTTCAACTGACTCAAAGTTGATTGCATAGAGAAGGTCAAGGTCGAAGTTGCCGAGGAGGGCTGACATATCAATGCCTGCCTGACCGAGGAGAGCTTCAACCTCGGGGTCTGTCATAATAGCCTCTGCTGAAGCCATCATATCGTTAGCTGTTGCACAAATCTTTTCAAGGTTTGAGGTGAACTTGTCGTTCATGCCTTCTTCAAGTGCAAGCTTTTCCATACCTGCATCGCTTACGAGCATATCTACAAGGTCATAGAGAACTCTGTTAGCCTGACCTACAACACCGTTGTAAGCGTCATAGTTTGCTGTGAAATCAAGGAGCGACTTATCAATAACGAAATCTGTGTCAAGGAATTCAAGAAGCTCCTTTGCGCCCGAAGCGTCAATACCTTTACCGCCGGAGATACCGTCAACAACTACAGTTGCAACGGGGTTATCAATTGTTGAGCCGATTGCCGTTGTTGCTGCTGTATCGACTACTGACTGCACCATTGAAGCCATTGAGCCGCCGAGTGTAGCCTTAACGCTGTCAACCGTAACCTGGCAGATGAATTCATCCTCTGTTGCCCAGCCGTTATATGAAAGAACAACATCAACAGCATCAAGTGTAATATCCATTGCAAAAGGCATATTTGCAATTGCACTCTCAAGTGCTGACTGTGCAACGGGAAGAGCCTGAGCCTCTGCATATTCTTCGATTTCCTTGAAGGTTAATTTGAGCTCGGAGATAACCTCATCGCCCTGCTTAACTGTAAGACCGAAGCCGTCTTCGAGAGCCTTTGCGTTTGCATCTGTCATAAGAGCTGCAAATTCAGCAGGAACCTCTGTACCGTTGAAGGTCATCGTGTCGCCGATAAGAGCCTGGTTCTTTGCTGTTGCATAGGTGAGAACCTGAACTGCATCTGCTGATGTGGGATAGTAAACCTGAACCTCCTTATCGAAGTCAGCACCTGTATAAATTGTTGCAGTGGGGAATTCAAAGTCAACAACTGTTTCCCATGTAAGAGCCTTGGCTGTTGCTGTACCGTCAGCTACAGTTACCTGATAGTAATTTTCGCCGTCCTGATAGTAAAGCTGTCCGCCTGAAATTTCAGCAAGGAGAGCAAGGTCTGTGTAGGTTTCTGCGAAGGAAGCAGGAAGTTCTGCATCTGCACCTACAACTGCCTTCTGACCAAGGGCTGTCTTAAGAAGTGAACGTACTACTGTATCAAGAAGATAGTTGTAATAAGTATCAATTTCAACCTCGTTGTCTGCTTCTGCAAGAGCTACGAAGTTCTTAACAAGTGTGTAGATGTCTGTTGTGCGAAGGTCATAGGTGCGCAGCTCTGCAAGAGCCTCCTCTGAAAGGATGCCGTTTGCTTCGCAAAGGCCTGAGAACCAAGCCATAATACCGTTGTTGAGAGTATCGTCGAAGGTTTCGCCTTCGGGAATCTCATAGTTCATCTGGTCAGCAACCCACTTTGTGAATTTAGCCTGAATGTCGTTGCCGATGAGATAATCAACATAGAAATCATAGATGGCCTGCTCGTCAGCGTTTTCCGAGCCGTTAAGGGTTTCAATATATTCGCCTACCTTGCCGTAGTCAAATACTTCCTCGTCCCAACGGAAAACCTTACCGAAGATTTCGCTGTTGTCAGCCATAAACTGAAATACGCCGTCGATAAAGCCGATTGCTGAGCCTGCTTCTTCACGGGTGATGAGGCTTGCTGCATCGAGGTTAGCGAAGTCACCGCCGAGCTCTGCGAGGTAGTCCTTGTAGCCGACTACTGCATCAAGTGAATCGATGGGGCCGATTGCATCAGCGATGATGTTGCCGAGGGCGTCTTCACCGAGGAAGGCTTCGAACTCTTCAAAGCCACCGTTTGCGATAACGCCTGCTACGATGTCTTCCTGAATTTCTGCTGAGTATTTTGCGATTTCTCTGTCTACCCAATCAAGGATAACAGATGCCATCTGTTCTGCTGTCATATCAGCAACATAGGCTTCATCGTTTGAAGCGACCTTTGCTCTGTCATATACGGCTTCATCAGCCGCAAATGA
>JAFXLD010000050.1 GCA_017531385.1 Clostridia bacterium | reverse complement strand
GTTACAGCATAATTACAACAGAATCAGCTGAGAACCGTCTTTTGCAACATAATTCTTTTGAACACCGAGTTCGTCCATCCATGCACGAACCTCCAATGTTTGAAGGTTACCGTTTCTGTTGTCCCATACCCATGAAGGCGTCGGCCAGAGACAGATTTCTGGAGAAACCGCCTCGTAGAAATCCCTGTCGCAACCGCCTTGTCCGTGGTGAGCCATTTTGCAGATATCACTTTTAAGCATATCGGAGCTTCCCCAATTTGTCAGAATTTTCTGTCCTGCTCTGACACTACTGTCGCCTGTAAACATCACGCTTTTGCCTCCGAGCTCCATACGGAAAACAAGAGAGGAATCGTTACAGCCGGTAAACGCTGAATCAAACGAATACAGAACAGTGAACTTTGCAGTGCCGATATTGAATATGTCACCCTCAGACAGAATCTGTTCTTTCGCTTCAAATAAAGGTCGTAGGCGGGCATAATCGTGAAGGATTCTGTCTGCTTCTTCATCAGTGTCTGAATAAAAATCTATCGGTGCAAAATTCACATAAACCTTATCAAAGGTTAATGCATCACCATAATTTTCAATTACATTCAGGAAAACCTCGCAATGGTCATCGTGCGGATGAGAAAGAAACCATGCGTCAATATGCGGTTTTCTGTTACCTGTTGCTTGCCTGAGATATTCAAGGAAATAATCCGTTTCAGTAATCATTCCGCCATCGATTACGATAACCTTTCCGTCGTCTGTTGTGATGATAAAGCTGTCACCAATCGTGTCTGTTACCGATTTCAGCATATGTATTGCATTGACATTTTTTGTATTCTGCACACCCTCTGATTTCACTTCAAAAAAGATATCAATCTGATTCCATAGATCAACAATTCTGTCAATGATATTTTTAAAGAAGGTTGTAAAACGGTTAATGGGATTATCCGCTGTAACGGTGACAGACTGTGTTATCTGTGCTGTGCCTGCAGCTAAAACCGGAACTGCCGACGAAAACATCAGTATGAACACTAAAATTAAACTGAGAATGGCTTTGCTTTTCATTTCTTACGGACTCCTTTGTGTGATTTAAAATCAGACTAAAGCTCATCAATCAGAATTATACCATACATACATTCAGAAATCTACTTGAATAATTGACACATTTTTAAAAAATATGTTATATTAAATAAACGCAATATTTTATTGGAGAGGATATTATGAATTCATTTTTTTCTTCGGTTTTAAGTGTTATTACAAGTGTTCTTATTACTCTTGGTTTTATGCAGCCTCCCGGACCGACTGTGGAATTCACAGACCTTGCAAACAGGGATTATAACTATGAGGCACAGTACATACAGCCTGATGCATCAAAATATGTGAAAATTACTGCACCCGATATGGGTTATGATATCTATACTCCCACTGAAGGTCTGTCGTATGGCTACAGATACGGCGCATCTATTATTACAAATGCAGACGGCAGTATCGATATGTGGACTGCCGGACTTGGTGACTCGCAACAGTGGGACTGGATTTTTTACAAACATTCTCCCGATGGTGGCAAAAACTGGACAAAGGAACAGATTGTTCTTGAACCTACACCCGGTTCGGCAGACTTTTATTCCTGCTGTGACCCAGGTGTTATAAAAATCGGAGAATATTATTATTTAGGCTACACATCGACCGTTCATCCGGACGGCATTGTAAATAATGTTTTTGTTGCGCGCAGCTTAAACCCTGCAGGTCCTTATGAAAAATGGAACGGAAACGGCTGGGGCGGCAAGCCCGAAGCAATTGTTACCTACAACGGCGATCCCACCACATTCGGCGCAGGTGAACCAAGCTTTGTGGTTATAAAGGATAAGCTTTACATTTACTACACATGGAGAGACGGCGCACTTAATCAGACAAGACTTTCCATTGCAGATGCAACAGACGAAAACTGGCCTGCAACAATGGAATATCAAGGAGTAGCTATTGATCATACTTTCGAATCCGAAGATTCATCCGATGTAAAATACATTGAAGATTGCGGAAAATTCGTTGCAATAAACACTGTTAACAGATTTTCAGAAGATAGCTCAATCGGCATTTACGTTTCAGATGACGGACTCAATTTTAAAATATCCAACTTTATGAAAACTAACACAAGCCACTGCTGCCATAATGCAGGCATTTCATCAAGGGCAAACGGTCATATTCTGCTTGAGGATGATGTTTTTATGGTGTATGCATACGGTGATATATGGGGCCTTTGGGCAACAAGAATGCATAAAGTGGACATTTCAATTATTAATTCTCCTGATTTGTATGAATATGATAACGGTACAAATGTAAAGACAGAAATAGCGTTCAGAGAAGCAATAGAGTACTTTGATCCGATTACTATAACTGTACGTCCTCATGAATATGAACTCGAATCGGGCAGAATCGGTGAATTTGTAAAAGTATTCAAAGTAAATGATGATCTCGAAAGAGAAAGAATTTATCTTAACATCAGATTCAGCGATTACGATGAAGATGTTATTTCTGTATACGGAACATATATCATCCCAAAATCGGCAGGTCAGACCTATGTAACAGCCGAGTGGAACGGTTACACATCAATATTCCTTGTAACCGTAAAATGATACGGATGATATATCAGAAAAGAGAATAAAAGCAAACAAGCCCACTGACAATGAGTCAACGGGCTTGTTTGCTTTTATTTTGATTTTTATTTGTTACAGCATAATTACAACAGAATCAGCTGAGAACCGTCTTTTGCAACATAATTCTTTTGAACACCGAGTTC
>JAFXLD010000049.1 GCA_017531385.1 Clostridia bacterium | reverse complement strand
TTTTTCTCCTAAACTCATTTTTGAGTCCTCCTTGCTTTTTTATTTGCAGGCTCATCATAGCGATTTAGCAGGAATTTCACAAGAAACAACCGATTACATTTATGCTACTTAGCGTAGCAAGCATTATATTCTATTGCTTTGAGAATGAACGACCGATAATAAATACTCCGACAAGCATTTCTCCGACAGATATTCCAGCCATTAAGCCGGATAGAAAGTCCCTGAAATCCGTTCCGCCGATCAACTGAGAAAATGCAAGCAAAGCGATTCCCATTACAATCAGCAGGATACCGAAGATTGACATCTTCTGCTTTTCCAACTGCTGTATCCGCCGGAGCATATCAAGTATTTGTTCTTCGTCAAACACCCGAATACTGCTGTCAGCCTTGACCTCACCGTCCATAAGCTCGGACACGGTAATACCAAGCTCCTGACACAGCGGTTTTACAATACCGTAGTCAGGCATACATTTTCCGCATTCCCATTTTGATACGGTCTTGTTGGACACACCCAGCGTTTCCGCAAGCTGCTCTTGGGTCAGATTTTTCTCTTTTCTTTTCAGGGCAATAAATTTGCCGATTGTCAGTTGGTTCATAACTTTACCTCCAATGTGTTTTTGCTCCATAATTTTAATGCTGTCTTATGCAAAAACACACCTCTCAAAAGGGGAATATGCGTGGAATCGCCGGTTTTATACTCAATTCATTATTACTGCTTACAACAATCCACTCAATTCAAGAATATGTGCATAAAAAATCCAATCAAAATACAGACCAGAGCAGCAACACCGGCACCAGCAAACACTTTCAAGATGTTTTGATACGGGCGTTTTCCTGCTTCAACCGCTTTGTGTAGTTCATCTAATTTTTTACCTTCACAAAACGCAACAATTTCCTTATACGTCTGTATATCATTTTCTTTCTTGATTTTTTCAACCTTCAATGCCCAGAACATAGTAATAGCAAAAAATATTCCGAACGGAATCAGCGCATACCATTCAAGCCACATAAATAGTGGTACAGCCGATAAAAGCAGCACAATAAAATGAACTGCATAGATGGTACTGTAATGATTGAGCTTTTTTACTTCCTGTTCGTTGATGATTTCTTTCATTGTCTCTACATCTCCTTTAATTAGTTGGTCGAGAGATACATTGAACAATGAACTGAGAAGCAGCAGGCTGTGAATATCGGGGTAGCTCTTTCCGTTCTCCCAATTTGAAATCGTCTGTCTTGTCACATATACCTTTTCAGCCAATTCCTCCTGGGACAGATTAAGCTCCGTTCGGTATTTTTTTATTTGTGCGTTCAGCTCCATAAATTTTCCTCCTTTGTAAGTGATTTGTTCTCTTGACCTGCTCCGAGAATAATCACTTTTTCTCTTTCTGTCTATCAAACCTGTTTTACTTCGCTGAAAATACGGTGTCAAAAGTATTTGACAGCACGTAAAAACCTTAGTCTCTGTCTTAGAAAAGAATTGGAATCTGTTGTGTTAAAGATACCAAACCAAGCCATTTTCCGTTGCCTGAATCATTGCCCCTTTCGGTACTTTTCGCAATAAGATTATAACATCCATATAATCAGGTGATGGAGAGATTAATCCCATAAACGAAGAAACTACGCATATTGTCATCAACCACTTCATCGTGATCGGGCAGGCCAAGAAAACAGCAAGAGAAAGTATCCCCGGAATCATAGGTGCCAATGACATCATGATATATCGTCCTCTGCTAAGAGCTGCAGAGGATGCAGCATATGCCCTCAACTGTTTTACGGATACTCCTATGTAGACTTTTTCTCCCTTTGGAAAGCATATAGCATGAAGAAATTCATGCAAGGGCATCGCAACAAAGAATCCGATAATAAATGACAGCGGCATAAACCACAAATCAAATA
>JAFXLD010000048.1 GCA_017531385.1 Clostridia bacterium | reverse complement strand
CTAGTTATAATGTGTTTTAATGCATCATACCATGTGCTGAACTTTTCTCCTGCGGCATAGCCGAATTCGTTGTGATATATCTTGTGCATCTGAGCCGCAACATCAAGTATTGCATTTTCACTTTCTTGTTTTTCTGCATCGGTAAGTTTGCAGTGACTTAATGCATTACCGTTAATTTTCTCCATTATAAACCAATCTGTTCCTATTGTATCTCTTGAAAAATCGCTGCAAATTATTGCAGGAGCGTTGATTTCTGTTTTTGCAATTTGCTCATACCAATAAAGCTCCGCATTCATCATGTTTTTTTCGTAGGTAAGCACTTCACAGTCAGGTGCAGGTGCAATTTTTATTGCATAATCTTTGCTATCGGCAGTGACGGAATAAACGGCATTGTATTCGCCGTCACCTAAAGGTACAATGTGGTCTATATTTTTAAATCCTGCTTTGTAGAAAAGTTTTTTAATTTGTTCGTTTGTAATAGGGTATTTAGTTTTGCTTATCATATCGTTCACTCCTTTTGTGCTAATTTGAATGTGCGTAACCAAATTCAATTGAAATAAATTGTAATAGTCAGTTTTTTGTTGCTATATGTAGCTGAAATATCTCCGTTCATTTTTTCTGCAAGTGTACGGGCAATAGAAAGTCCCAAACCTGTTGATGTTCTTGCGTTTTCAACAGTGTAAAATCGGTTGAACAGCTTTTTCACTTGTGTTTCATCAAGACTTGAAGCAGTATTTGAAAAGGAAATCACACCTGAATCATTCAGTTCTATCTGCAAATCACCGTCACTGTATTTAACTGCATTGCTTAATATATTTGAGAGAATTCTTGAAAGAGCTGTCTTATCAAGAGTTTTTTCTATTCTTTTATCTGTTATTTTGATTTCAGGCGTTATATTCCTTTTTTGCAGAGCCACATAATATTCTGCAATACTTTCTTCCAGTGCACTGTTCAAAGATATTTTCTCTGATTTCAGCTTTTCTTCCGGTGAATTAACAATAGAATATTTGAACAACTCATCAGTAAGTTGCTTAAGTGATTTTGTTCTGTGTTCAATAATATCTAAATACTTTTTTACCTCATCAGATTTCTCTGTTTCTTCAAGAAGCTCAAGGTATCCGCAAATTGCAGTCAGGGGTGTTCTTAAATCATGAGAAATGTTTGCAAGTGCATTTTTTAGTTCAATATCACCCTGATTATAACGGTGCCGCAATTCACGGATACGAGCTAAATCTTTGTTTAGAGTATCAGCCAAAGAAACCATATCTTTATCACGGTAAGAAACATCAATAAGAGTATTAGTTTCTTGCCTCAATTTCTCTTTAAAGCTATGTTCAATTTCTTTTGTTGTTCTTTTTACAAGATATAATTTGACAGCAAGAAACACAACCGTCAAAGACAGCAGAATTATAACTGTAAAGAGAAAGTATTTCATATCAAATCTCCTTGATTTTAATTGATGCTTTTTCTTTTGAAAAGATAAACACCCAAAACGGTTATAAATATTGAGAAACATAAAGAATATATTGGGTTTGCTACAGCCAATACGTCAAGCGGTGATACAATTGGCTCATCACCTTCACCTTTGGTAGAAAACTGACTGATGATATATATACTGTCATCTGTATTGTTGACCCAGATATTTGCAATAGCAGAAAGTTGTGTTGTAGGTAAAACAGAATTAGCAAACTCCAAAACAATTCTTTTAGTTCCGGTAGGATAGGTAGGATTCGGATATTCACGGTAAGTTAACACCGAATTTTCAGGAATCATACTAAATCCGTCGTATTCTTCACCGTTTACGGTTGCTATCTCACGGTTAAACTCAGGTCTACCAAGCTCACCGCTAACATAAGACGTAGCTAAAAACATAGAAGCCGAAACAGCTATACAAACAACTGCAGCAACAGCTTTTTTAGTTGTTAAAGTCGAAATAAATGTTGATACAGCACTGAATACGGTTGAAGTTACTAATGCAACAAGTATGAAAATCAAATAGATGCTTAAAGGTATTTTCTTCTGCAAAACAACACCGATACCGCAGAACAGAAATGCAAGAGTCATAGAAAGAGCTATAACAGAAGTGACAATTGTGTTAGACAGATAAATGTTTTTACGGGAACACCCGGTTATAATTTTATTTCTTATCACACCGTCACTATAATCGGTACAAACAAAAAAGCTGGTAACAATCGAAACCACAAATGCAATAATAGGAATCTCTTGAAGAGGAAATACCATATATTCATTTTCAGTGGGCAAAAACGACGAATATGTAACTATACCCTTATATAAACAAAAGCCGGTAACAAAGGCTAAAAACAGTAAAAACAGTTTATCTTTTCGTAATTTATAGAAGTCAGCATAAAGCAAATTAGCCATTATCTTCACCTCCGACAAGATTGATATAAAAGCTTTCAAGACTTTCATCGTGATTCTGAATTGAAAGAACCTCACAGCCTTGTTGCAACAGTTTTGATGCTATTAAAGATATAGATATATCTCCATATATATCAGCTTCATTGTGGGAGATGATTTTATATTCAGCTTTCAATTCATCAAGAACACGGGCTAATGCTTCTTTATTGCTTACCTTGATTCTCAAACTTTTATTACAGGCTTTATCAAGCTCTTTAGCAGTGATTTCTTTAACAATTCTGCCTTTATCAATAAAACCGTAATGAGTTGCGAGTTTTGAAAGTTCATCAAGGTAATGGCTTGAAATCAACACGGTTATTTGCTTTTCTTTATTAAGTTTTAAAATAAGCTCTCGTATCTCAATGATACCCTGAGGGTCAAGTCCGTTTACAGGCTCATCCAAAACTAAAAAATCAGGGTCGCCTGCAAGGCATATTGCAATACCGAGTCTTTGCTTCATGCCAAGAGAAAAGTTTTTAGCCTTTTTCTTGCCAGTGTTTTCTAAACCTACTAACTTTAGCTTTTCGTCAATATCGTCAAAGGATGGGATACCCAATATGCGATATTGCTGATACATATTTTCTTTTGCAGTCATATCAAGATAAATTGCAGGTGTTTCTACTATTGCACACATTCTTCTGCGAATTTTCAATATATCCTTGTCTTTATAGTCCTTTCCATACAAAGAATATGTACCGTCAGCAGGATTTTGCAAACCGCAGATGATACGAATAAGTGTTGTTTTACCGGCACCGTTTTTGCCGACAAAACCGTAAATTGCTCCTTTAGGAACATTCATAGACAGATTGTCCAATGCTTTACAGTCTTTGTATTTTTTACTCAAAGCACTGGTTTGAAGAATATACTCCATATATTTAACCTCCTTAATAAGATACCGATATTCTAAAACATACCAGTTAAGAAAACGGTAAAGGAAAGAGTTAAGATGCAGTAAAGATTTATTTCATTTTAAAGCCGATGCCCCACACAGCTTCAATGTAATCTTCACCGGATACATCACTTAGCTTTTTTCTTAAATTGCTTATGTGAACCTTAAGCGAGCTTTCAGTACAGTCAGGTGTATCAAAGCTTATGAGGTCAAGCAAGTGAGATTTTGTTATAACCTGTGTAGGATTTAACATAAGCTGTTTCAGAATAGCGTATTCTGTTTTTGTGAGTTTGATATCAACATCTCTAACCAAAACAGAATGAGCCGAGATTTTCATTGTGATATCCTTGTAAACCATAGTTGTGTTTTTTATTGATGGTTTGCGAAGCTGAACTTCAATTCTTGCAAGCAGCTCTCTTATATCAAAAGGTTTTGTTATATAATCAACAGCACCGCCTGAAAGTAGTTCCACCTTACCTGTAATATCAGTTTTTGCACTGACTACTATTACAGGTACATTCGTTATTCGAGGTAATAGCTCTTCACCCGTAATTCCCGGAAGCATAAGGTCAAGTAAAATTAAATCGGGCTTAGCAACTTTAATTACCAAAAGAGCTTCAGTGCCGGAATATGCTCTTGACACACCGTATCCATTTTTTCTTAAAGCTTCCTCAATCATATTGCCAATATAAATATCATCTTCGATTACTAAAATATTTTTCATAGCAGACCTCTCATTGCAATATAGGACTATTATACCTTAAAACGCATAATTAGTACAATATTATAAGAGTTAAGATTAAGTAAAGATTTTTGATAGTTATCGTTGCAAAATACATTTGAATAATTACTGTACAAAGTGAAGTTTTTGTGATATAATAATTAGGTCAATAGTTAGGTCGCTCCACGCTTGGTTTATGCTAAGGCATAAATGGGTAGCATAGCGATATGCTATTTTTGCCGGTATATGGTTCTTGCCGTACCGACCACTCTTACGGGTCTTGCTTATTTTACAGATCACAGAGAAACCTACAACATTAAAAACCTGTAAGAGCACTTACAGAAGTTTAGGTTTGTGTCGGTTCGTTTGTTCTTGTACTGGTGTTTGTTCCACTTTTTTGTGGAACGCGAAACTGTGTTGATGAAAAATCAGATACGAACCTAAAATATCACTTTCCAATTTTAACGATGTGGAACGCCTGCTCAGCAGGTTAGTTAAACTTAAGGAGGTGACGGACTTGAAGTTTTCAAGCAAAAACTGTGGAAATGTGTATAATGTTACAAATCACGTTTCCTTAAATGGTGACGATGCAACAAAAAACATCGTCAAAATCATTCTTACTGTAGCGTTTGCATTGATACCTATTGCAATTGGTTACAGACTATTGACCGTGTCTGATAGTGTTATTCAATCTATACTTGAAAAATGGCTTGAAACAATGTTTTCAGGTATAGAGATGTTGCACTAATCAGCACATTATTTCGAGGTGATTTTTATCTTGAACAGACACTGTCCTTTATACGGTCTACAATCCAAAAAGCAACTTGCGGAAATATTACATATAACCGATAAAAATTTGCTTAAAGGAAAAACACAAGATGAAATTAATATATATATATTGCCATCGAACCGAAAGAACGGTTAATCGAAGCACCATCACACCCAATAAAAAAATCTCAAGAAATAATTAAGAACCTTTTGATGAAATGCGATATTCCTGACTATGTATTTTCAGGAGTAAAGGGAAAATCGTATTATGATAACGCTGTGATTCATAAGGAATGTAAATATATGTATAAAACTGACATATCCGCATTCTTTCCAAACATATCTCGAGATTTAGTTTACAACTTTTTTCGTTTTGAACTGAATACATCTTCTGATGTTGCAAAAATATTAACAGATATTTGTACAGTTGATATTTCAACTGCATTTGAAACCGATGCAACGGTTAAAGATTTCATAACAAAGAAAAAAATCAGAATGAAAAATCATTTGTGCACAGGTTCCCCTACAAGCCCAATACTTTCATATTTGGTAAACAGAAAAATGTTTGATGAAATGTACAAAATTGCACAAAACAACAATCTGTTTTTCTCGGTATATATGGATGATGTTTTCTTTAGTTCAAAAAAGTGGATACCTCTTTCAATAAGAGAGCAAATCCTAAAAGTATTAACCAAAAACGGTTATAATATTGCTTCTCATAAAGTTGTATATTATTCAGAAAAAGACAACAAAAAAATAACAGGGGTGATTATCACTCCTGATAACAATCTTGGCATTCCAAATAAACTGAAAAGAAAAATTGTTAACGGCTTTTCAAGGGGAAAATTAAGCGTTAAAGAGGAAAGTTTAAAAGGAATGCTTGTAGCAGCCAAAACAATTGATAAAAATTCTTTTAATGGTATAAATAGTTATATGAATCAAAGAAAGTAATATTGCCGCCCAATGTTTCGGACGGCATGTTTTTATGTATATATCAAATCATTACAAACAATCTCTCTTGCCCTTGCCTCAATGTTCTGCATACGGCACACCCACTCAAGCTGATTATCTTCTTTCAGCTGCTCTGTAACACCCTCAGCCTCTTTCATCAGCTCAACAAGAACATCAAACATATCCCGAGCCTGATTTTCTATCTCAGTACAATGCTGATACAGCTTGCCTTGAATAAGCAGGGAGCTAAATAGTGCAGTCTTGTGCTTTTCAAGATAGGTCTTGTGCATCATACCCCATTTACCAAGAGTAATATTTGCTTCTTCGGGAGGGATAATGAGGTTAGGGATGAGATAGTCGCCAACCTGACGGTAACTGATAGAATTTTTGTTTGACATAGAAATAACCTCCTTTAATTTTGTAGTTTCATTGTACAAATTAAATGAGGCTTTGTCGAATGTGTGGATTGAATAATGGTGCAACTGGGTCGAAAAACAAGCATTTTTGTCGAAAATCGGAACGTTTTTGTAATGCGGGTTGTAGTTAATAATTATTTAGAATACAATAATATAATAAATTTATTGAAAAACTACTGTCGTGATTACATTAGCATTAAATATTCTATACTATACAAACTCACATTCACTGCGTAAACAATTAGCAGATATAACCTTATGTTTTTTTGTAATAATATTAAAGTTTTCTAGAAATCGTAATACTTGTGAATTGATATATAATTCATTCTAATTAATATGTTATACAGATTTATGTTAAAACAGATAAGGAATCTACACTTAAAAATAATGCTAATATTATATTTTAGTACTATGAGGTTGGTTTATGCTACAATTATAATATATAAAAACGCAATTAAAAAGGATGTTAACTTATGTTTGTATCAAAAGAATACATAAAAAAGCAAGTTTTAAATATTATTCATAATGATACAGATAACGATATAGTTTTTATCGTTGCTAACAAGGGAATAGGAAAACTTAAATTGCTTAATGAGCTATACGATTTTGAATCATTCAATAAAAATATTATTGTAGCAAATGAAAAAAAGGTTAAAGGCACATACTCGAGTTTAAAAAAATGTTTTATTGATGGTATTTATAATTATTTGAAACAAAATAATACTTTTAAAATGCGCTGTGAGTTTTTACAAATAATATACAGATATAATAATGCATCACAAAATAGAAAAACTTTTATTTTTAATAAGAAATTTAATTTAAATATAATAACGAAGATGCTATATCAATTTACTATAGAAGTATTAAAGGAAATTTATATAGAAATTGCGGGGAACACACCATTAGTTATTTTTACTAACTCTATCTTAAGTTGCGATGACAGAGAATACCTAGAGAAATTAAAATACGATACATGGGAAGCAAGAATAACATTTGTTATTGGAATTAGACCCTCTGAAGATGCATTAGCTTTTATAAAAAGTATAATAACGGAAAAAGAGAAAGGCGTTTGGGTGTTTCCTCTTCTGCCCAAAATATCTGTTAATGAAGCTAATACTTCTCCAACAAAATTTGCTTCCATAACAATTAACGGTTATGAAAAATCTTTATCATACTCGAAATTAAAACAAGTAATTTTTTCAAATATTGAATTATTCGAGACATTCTCTTTTATACGTTCATTAATTGATGATGGGTTAAAACCATATCATGTTTTTTTCTTAGCTAATCAAGAAATAACTTTTTTTGATTATGAGTACATAAAGAAAATATCGAAATTATTGTATCAAGAATCTTCAAAATATGAAAAACAATTAATATTACCTTACAATGGCAAATTATTATGGATGGATGTTTTATCGTATTACTTATTTTTAAATGAGGGAATTGAAGAAGCACTTTTTGAAACTCAAAATTTCTTTTTTAATGTATTATCAAATATAGAAAAATTCGTTTTTAATAAAAACGAAAAAAAAGATTATTATTCTTTTTTGCAAAATACAGCAACTTCTAAAAACAACACAATTGCACAGGGCTTTTCTGATTATTTTTCTGATTTTGCAAGAGTAATGAAAATATTATCGTCTCAAATAATCTATAATGATTTTAATCTAAAATCATCTTTATTTGCTATTGAATTGCTTGATAAATATGTATTAAAGTTTTCGGAAACTAGTATTGATGCATTAATTAAGATTTATGAATACACGCAAGTATGCACCCTTCTTGATATGGGACTAAAATGTATTGAATATTATTTTAATGCTTCTAATAAAAAATTGGTTATTTCAAAATCGCAAGAAAAAACTATTTCAAATTTTCAAAAATTTTGCTTAATTGAAGCTTGCCGCTGGTCAGATTTAACTTTAATTGATGGTATAATTAATTTACAGAAAAGCATCTTGTCATCGGGTTATAAAATTCTTTTTGAGGTTAAGAGTATTAGTAACTCCGTCAACAATACATTAATATTTGAATACCTATCTAATCAATTAAGTGAAAATAATATTAGAATTGGAGATGTTATAATGCCCAAAAACACCATATTTCTTTCTTACACACACAAGAATGAGACTATAGCAACACTTATTGATAATTCATTACAGGATTATGGTTACCATGTTGTTAGAGACACAAGAGATGTTAGCTCATGGGATAATTTAAAACAATTTATGCAAAGCATTAGAAAACAAGACTTTGTTGTTTTGTTGGTTTCTGATGCATATTTACATAGTGAAAATTGTATGTATGAGGTAATGCAATTATTAAAAGATGAATCGTTTGCTAGTCGCACATTCCCTATCGTGCTTAATTTCCCAAAATCTGAAAATAAATCAATGTTTAGTGCTGAATATTGGACAGATATAGTTCTGTTTTGGCAAAAGCAAGCTGAACTATTAAAGGAAAAAATTGAAAAACTTTCACGTGAAAACTCTGCAGGATTAGATTTGAAATACCGGGATATAAAAAATATAGCACAAAATTCAGATGTATTTTTGCAAACTTTTTTTAATAATCTTTTACTTGAAATTTACAGTCCAGATCAAGACGACGTAACTAAAATTGTTGAATCAATTGATAAGAAAATTCAAAACACTTGCATTGAAATATAATGGTATAAAAATATCAAAAAGCACAAAGTCCGACTATAAAAATTGTAAATATGTGTATTTAAATACCAATAAAATTTGCATGGTTTAATGCTTTACTTTCATTTGTTTTGAAAGCTATTTGTGTTATGTTAATGTGTAAAGTAATAAATAATTTCAAAATATCAAGTTTTAATAAATGGAGAATATTATGAGCGTAGGCGTATGTATAATAAACCGAAATGGGATCGCGCTAGCTGCGGATAGTGCTGGAACATCACCGGGGAATAAGATGTTTTATAATTCAATGAACAAAGTTTTTTCTTTGTCTAAAAGATTTGTTTATGGTGCAATTACCTATGGTAAATCTTCAATATACAATGTATCCATAGAACAATTGTTAAAGGAGTTTCGTGCGTTCTTAGATTCACAGGAATGCCTGAACGATTTCTTTGATATTATTAACGAATTTAATAAGTTCATTAATATGAAAAACAGCTATTATAGATTTGATGTTGATGAATTCGATTCTTGTAATTCGTTAATAAAAGACTTGGTAGTTGTATGGGGGAATAAAATAAAAACTGTTATCAACCAAGATAATTCAGTTGAAGAAATTAACCATATTTTAGATGAATTGGAAAATAACGTTATATCTTCAATTAGGATTGATAACTTTGATGTAAGCTCGTATATAAACTGCACATATTTACAAGCCTTTGAAATCCATATAAGTGTTGTTGTTCCTGAATTGAAGCAATATAAAGAACAAAAAATGCGCTTTTGGAATATCATTTGCAACTACTTTAACTTGTCGTTAAAAAGAGAAACCGATAATGTAATGGGGTTGTTTTTTGCGGGATACGGAGCAAAGGACGCTTTTCCTAAATATATTCACTTGGAACTATATACAGTAATAGGAGGACAGGTGAAATATAGTATCGTTGAAAAATTTGATGAAAGCAATAATACTGCTAAAATACAACCATTAGCTCAAAACGATGTAATCCTAACATTCTGCAAGGGAATCTCTAATTATTTTCTTTACTACATTCCACAAAAGGCATCTGAGTTAATCAATTCAAAAATTGAAAACCTACCACAAGAATTTACTGATGAACAAAAATCTTTTTTGAAAACACATTTTTCTGAGTGCGGGCAAAATCTATCTAATGCAATAACTGCGCAAGTTCAAGCAAATAATGTCGACCCTATAATTAATAGTGTAAGATTAATCCCACTTTCAGAAATGGCATCTTTAGCAGAAAATCTTGTAAATATAACATCTCTAAGAAGAACATATGCAATCGATGGAAATCAACAAACAGTAGGAGGACCTACTGATGTTGCAATTCTTTCGAAAGGCGACGGTTTTGTTTGGATTAAAAGAAAGCATTATTTTAGCAAAGACCTAAACCCTAATTATAAATAAGATGACATTCTATATGTTTCTTTTCTTTGTTTGCTACATACTTTTTTAAATCAATTGACAAACTGTAAGTCGTGCTGTTTTGTTATATAATACTATTAAAAATACAAAAGAATCTAAGATTCAAGCGTGAGTCTTAGATTCTTTATAGTCTTAATCCTGCGTGTAATTAAAAATAAACAAAAAATCCGAACCCTTTTCCTATTGGGAAAATTTGGTTCGGATTTTTCTGGTTTGGTGCGAGAGACGGGACTTGAACCCGTACGGGATTACCACACGCCCCTCAAACGTGCGCGTCTGCCGATTCCGCCACTCTCGCATTCCGTTTGGAACATTTGGAATTATAACAGAACAAAACACAAATGTCAAGCCTTTTTTTGAAAAAATTTAAAAATTTTCTGACTTATTTTTTCTCTTGTATATACTGCCGATTTATTATATAATAGTATCATAAAAAAGGAGGAGAATATCCGATGAAAAAATTTATATCTGTACTTCTTACGGTTATCATGTGCTTTTCTGCCGTAACTGCGTTTGCTCAGACTCCGCTGTTTGACGAATCACAGTCAATGATGGGAGATGCAAACGGAAACGGAAAAGTAACTGCAGCCGATGCTCGAATCGTTCTGCGAGTTGCAGCAAAAATAGATCCTGCTGACAGCATCAGCCTTTATGATACCGATGCAGACGGCAACGGAAAAATAACTGCATCTGATGCAAGACTTGTTTTGCGTGTTGCCGCAAATCTGTCCGAATTTGTATACGGTTTTGACGGAAACGGCCTTCCCTGTGCGTTAAACGTGCTCAGAAGCGACAAATATTTTGTTAATGCATCTTACAAAGAGCCATCTTCTTCAACAACTGTTTCCATGAGCCTTGCACGCAACGGTAAAAATATCTATATCATAAGCGACGATATGGGATTTGATATGAGTGAAATCAGTTTTTCCGAATGTGGAATGATGATCAATGAAGATAAAGTCTACGCAATCATGGGCTCAGATAAAGCAAAGGTCGCAATGTATATTCCCGACAAAATGTGTGAAGAAATGGGAATGTCAAAAGATGAACTTAATGAAATATCAGGCTTGCTCTCATCTTTTATTGCTGATGATATAGGCACGGCATCAAGAGAAATACGCGATGGTGAATCCGTTTTCTGCTATACTTACGAGATAGACGGTTACACTTATTTCCTCTATGCAGCATCAAACGGCAGTCTTCTGAGTATCGACGGGGAATCATCCTCGGGTAAAGAAACTCTCATTACATTTAATGAAATTTCTGCTGATTCAGTTGCAGACTATTTTGACCTGAATAATTATGAACTGATCTGACTTTTCAAAAACAACAAACGGCAAAGTTTTTTGCTTTGCCGTTTATTTTTTTATAGTATTTATAATATCTTTAGTGCCATCAGGATTTTCAACACCGTTATCATACATAACTATCATAACAGTATCCTCAAAAAATTTAAGAGAATGATCCGTGTTCCGTTCAACAGCAAACATATCGCCCTTTGAAAAACAATATTTTTCATTTTTGCCGTTTTCAGAAACGGTAATTTCAAGACTGCCGCTGACAATATAAAAAGTCTCTTTATTCAGAGCATGAAAATGGCCGCCACGTTCTGTGCCGCCTTTTGAAAAGCACATATTGACCTGTTTGTAACCGTCATGCACAAGCTGAACAAGTAATCCTCTTTCATCGCTAAATTCAAAATCGGGTTTTAATACAGTTAGCATTTTTTCGCCTCAGATATTGGAATATTGGTTGTTTTTTATAATGCTGAACGCCTTTATAAGTTCATTTATTCCGTCATCTACGGAATAATGCGGTCTCCAGCCCATGGATTCGATACGTTCATTTGATACGATATAATCACGCTTATCAGGATCTGTGCCGATGGGAGATTCAATGTATACAAACGAAGGAATATGCTCTTTTATTTTTGCACAAAGCTCAAGCTTTGAAATATTGCAATCGGAAAGACCGCAATTATACTGTCTGCCCTGCATTTTTTCAAAATTCTCAATCGCAAAGATAAATGCTCCCGCCGCATCTCTGACATGAAGATAATTCCGCTTGAAATCACCTTCAAAAACAACCACGGTTTTGTCAAATACAGCACGGTAAGTAAAATCATTGACAAGAAGATCTGTTCTCATCCTGGGTGATGCACCAAAAAGTGTGGCAAAACGGAAGGTCATGGAATTTCCGCTTTCCAGCACTGCTGTTTCTGCCTTCATTTTTGTTTTTCCGTATAAAGAAATCGGATTTATCGGCGATTCCTCTGTGCAGTAAATGTCTTTTTCACCAACACCGTAACCGCTGTTCGTACAGGGAAAAATCACCTTCTGCGTATCCTTATCCCTGAGTCTGAGAAACATTTCCACAGCTTCATAATTTGTGTTGTATGCATCGGTTTTATTTTTTTCACAAAGAGGGAATCCGACCAATGCGGCAAGAGGAATGATAAGATCCTTGTTTTTTATATGCTCCGATATAAGCTCCTCGTCACGGGCATCACCGTTTACCACCGAAAAATTCTTATAACTGCAACAATCCAGCAAAGAACTCTGCCTGTACATAAATGAATCAATAACAGTAACATTATGTCCTTTTGCAAGCAACATCGGTGTTAACACAGAGCCTATATATCCTGCGCCTCCTGTAATCAGGATATTCATAAAAAACACATCCTCAAACTTAAATCATAATAATGGTATGATATCACAAACTCACACACTTTGCAAGCAAAAAGGCACAGCCGAAGACTGTGCCTGAATTCTTTTAGTTATTCTTGAAAATCTCAAGTCTCTTTTCCTGCTTTGCTTTCTTCTTCTGATATTTTGCTTCGAGCTTTGCATCATAATTTTTCTTGAGTTCCATATCTGAAAGAGCTTTACCTTCTTTATATTCGGCAATTGCCTTTGCTCTGTTGCTCTTTGCCTTCTTTACATACATAAGTGCATACACAACAACAGCAATTACAAGAACAACGCCAATGATAAGTGAGATGTATGATGATATACCCTTATCAACAGGAGCAATATCTGTGTTAGGACGGGTTACAACTGCATAACAGTCTGCACACTGAGCAATATCAAGACCTTCATATGCATCTGTTGCAGGTCTGATATTTGCAAATGATACTGTATGAGCGTCATCAGCGCAACGTGTTGCATTGTTTTCAAAATTGAATGCAACAGCTTCTGCTGATGTGTCATCACTTGCAGGTGTGTTTGCAGCATTGTATGCACCAACAGCTACATTACCGCTTGTATAGAATGTGAATCCGCTTATTGCACTTTCTGCATTTGCATCCTGAACAAAACCGAAAGCAAAGGAGCCGATGTTTTTAACTGAATCGGGAATGTAAACCTTTGTGAGTGAATCGCAACCGAAAAATGCGCCATTGCCGATTGTTTCAACAGATGTTCCGAGATCAAGACTCTTGAGAGCTTTACAATCTTTGAATGCAAGATCGCCGATTTCCTTTACACCATTGCCGATGATAACATATTCAAGAGCTTCACAGCCCTGGAATGCCGAAGCACCGATATATGTAACTGAATCGGGAATTACAACAACCTTAAGGTTTTTACAATTGTAAAATGCGGCATTAGAAATAATTGTAACTGAATCGGGAATCACAACCTCTGTAAGATTCTCCTTACCGCTGAATGCTGATGCTTTGATACCTGTAACGGGAACATCCTCAATTGCATCGGGAATTACAACAACAGTGTCTGTTGCATCGTCACCTGCGTTATAGCCGGCAATTTCGTTATAAGGTTCAAACTCATCGTTTTCGGGTGTAACCGGTGTGTAAGAAAAGTTACCGTAGTCTTCCGCAAAAGCACTTACGGAAAACAGCATAAATATGGCAAGAACAGTTGCCAATGTGACAAAAATCTTTTTAATAACTGATGATTTCATATAATCACTCCGATACTGTATTCCTATAAATTATATTGTAATTTTTCGATTATGTCAATAGTTTTGGATAATTTTAAGGATGTATTCGACTAAATTTTAATCAAAATATACAAATGATGTTATGCTGTTTCGTTTTCGTCAAGATAATATTTTCCTGTTACCGTACTTCTGAGAACAGGATATTTATAATCCGAGTCATTTTCAATCTTCCATATATCAGTAAAATTGAAGTCGGTAAAACTGTTCTGATCCTGCATTTCGGCATCGGTAAGTTTTCCGATTTCACCCACAACAAGTCTTGAATCGTCACTTGCTTTCACAACATCCGTCTGACAGGATGAATCGAGCATGAAACACTGCTGAACACTTATTCTTCCCTCTCCGGGTACACAGCTTATGAAGCCCGATATTCCGCCTGCATTTTCATCGGCAGAAACCACCCCTGAATTATAACAGCCCTCAATTGTTGAGTTACCGTCTGCACAACGGCTGTTACCTGTTATTCCGCCTGCATTTTTAGCAGCATGAACTGATGCGGCATTAAAGCAATTTATTATTTTGGCGTTTCCCGTTGCAGCCTCTCCGACACCGCTGATTCCGCCTGCATAACCGTTTGCGGCAATTACACTGCCGAAAACGCAACAATCGGTAATGATCGGAGTGTTACCGTTTCCGTCAGCACGGAAATAACCTGTAATACCACCCGCATTGTTGCCGTCTGATTTTACAACACCTGAAAAGCTACAGCACTCAAACCCTGAATTTTCGGTGGTATCGGCAGAAAAATACCCTGCAATACCGCCCGCATAACTTCCTGCATCAACATATGCACCACTAAGACAGAGATTTTTTATAAGTCCGTTGCGGACAACACCGAAAAGTCCCGCATAATCACTTTCTTCTGAAATATACATACCGTAAATGGTATGATCTGCACCGTCAAAAGTGCCTGTAAAGTATGAATGAGTGTCATCATCCACACTGTAACCGATGGGTGTCCATTCATTTTCAGGTGCAGTTTTTGACCAGGAGTCAAAGTCATCCGTATTATTGAGAAGAATATCCGAGCCTAATTTATAGTGGCATGCCGCATAATATGAATTTCCGTCATTGATAAGATTGGCAAGATAAGCAAGCTGACCGCCTGATGCAATGATATATGGGTCCTCTTTCGTGCCGTTTCCTGACTCAAAAGATGCTGCTGCAGCTCCGTTCCAGAGAAGAACGGGTTTGTCCTGTTGCTGTGTAGTTACAACCGGACTGTTTTTTTCCTCATTTTTTGAATCAAAGTAAAGCTTTACCGCTGAAAAAATCAACAGTGCGGCTGCCAGCACAATGAAAAACAGGATAATATCACTTTTTGAAAAAAGAGGTTTTTTCTCTTGTTTCGTGGTCTTTAGTTCATCTTGACTATTTTCAGGTTCTGTCTTTTTTTCCTCTTTTCCGGCAAAAGGGTTCACATTCACCCCAAGCTGTGAGCTGACATCCTCATGAACACCGTCGGGAACAAAGGTTTTCTGAGAAATATAGCTCAGCGTGTTTTTCATATCAGCAAGGAACATCGAAACATCCACACCGAACTGACGGATAAATTCTGCCTGTTTTTCAAGAAGTATATTCAGAACTTTTAACTGCTCGGCAGCTTCTTCTTCGCTGATTTTTTCAAGAACAGCAATTTTTTCTTCACTGATATTTGCGGCATAACGATAAAACAGAATTATTTTTGACTCTGTCGGCAATCCGGCGAGCATCTGGATGATAATTTTTATAATTCCGTGTTCAAAACCGAATCTGTCTTTTTGTTTTGCACAATCCGATGCCTCTTTCGCAAGTTTTTCAAGGGTTTCCTTGTGGGCACAGATATTTTTTTCAGAAGGAATACCTTTTCTGCAGATATTGATCGCCAACGAATAAAACCACTGTTCAAAAACAGTATGGTCTTCCAGCTTGTCCACAGATTCAAACATTTTTGTAAAAATTTCCGCAGTAAGCTTCATTGCTGACTGAGCATCACCCGTAAGGGTTTTGCAGATAAAGTATATATTTTTATAATAATGTATATATAAATCCCTGTATGCACCTTTATTGCCATGCTGTGCAAGAACGACCGACGGTGCAATCTGTTTTCTTTTCTCTTCCGACATTATTTTGCCTCACTTTACATATTGATGTATATATGATAAAAGATATCCTGATTTTTTTCAAGACATTCGACAATTTCTTTAGAAAAAAATATCTCATGGTTTTCCTGTTATTACTTTAAAAAATGATATTTACATAGAAATTTTTTTGTGCTATATTATAAATAAAGAGGTGAATATTATGATGGTTTATGTATGGCTCGGTATTCTTGTCGCCGCAGTAGTTCTTGAACTGGCAACAGCACAGATAGTTTCGATATGGTTTGCAATCGGTGCATTGGCAGCGTTCATCGCCGCACTTGTCGGTGTTGAACAGCTCTGGATACAGATTGTTATCTTTGTTATGATTTCTGCAATAGCTGTGGCAGTTACCCGTCCGCTGGTCAAAAAAATGATAAACAAAAAAGCGGAACCGACAAACGCCGATATGGTCATCGGCAAAACCGGAATCGTTACTGAAAAAATCGATAATCTTGCTCCTTCGGGGCTTGTAAAGGTAAACGGAACAGTCTGGACTGCCCGTACAGCTGATGACTCGGTAATTGAAGAAAATGAAAAAGTAATCATCAAAGAAATAAGTGGCGTAAAGCTTCTTGTTATAAAAGAAAATTAATTCGGAGGTATCATTATGGAATGGATCATTGTTCTGGCTGTACTTATAGTTTTTGCACTTGTTATTGTTATAGCCAACATCAAAGTTGTTCCTCAGTCAAAGGCTTATGTTGTTGAAAGACTCGGTGCCTATAAAGAAACATGGCAGACCGGTCTTCACATCAAGATTCCTTTTATTGAGAAGGTTTCAAAAATTGTTTCACTCAAGGAAAAGGTTGCAGACTTCCCGCCTCAGCCCGTTATCACAAGAGACAACGTTACAATGCAGATAGACACTGTTGTTTTCTATCAGATCACAGACCCAAAGCTTTTCACATACGGTGTTGAAATGCCTGTTGCTGCGATTGAAAACCTTACTGCTACCACACTGCGTAACATCATCGGTGAAATGGACTTTGATACAACTCTTACATCAAGAGATATCATCAATGCAAAAATCAGAGGTATCCTTGACGAAGCAACAGACCCCTGGGGCATTAAGGTAAACCGTGTTGAACTCAAGAACATCTTCCCGCCCAAGGAAATTCAGGATGCCATGGAAAAGCAGATGAAAGCAGAACGTGAACGCCGTGAAGCTATTCTTCGTGCAGAAGGTGAAAAAGCAAGTAAGATTCTTGTTGCAGAGGGTCAGAAAGAATCTCAGATTCTTGCTGCAGAAGGTGAAAAGCAGGCTGCTATTCTTCGTGCAGAGGCTGTAAAAGAATCAAAAATCCGAGAAGCAGAGGGTGAAGCTCAGGCTATCATCGCTGTTCAGCAGGCTAAGGCTGAAGGTATCAAGGTGCTTAACGAATCAGCTCCCACAAAAGAAGTTCTCACAATCAAAAGCCTCGACGCTTTCGCTGCAGCAGCAGACGGTCAGGCAACAAAAATTATCATTCCCTCTGAGCTTCAGGGAATTGCATCTCTTGCAACAACAGCTTCAGAGCTGTTTGATAAGAAATAAACTAAAACAGAAATAATCAAAGGGGACGGAAATTTTCCGCCCCCTGTAATTTTTGCATATCCTTATTTAAAGATATTCATGAAGAAATCCATTATTGACTGGAAGAAATCTACTATAGACTGGAAGAAAAGCTCAAAAACAGATTTTCTGCCCCACTGTGCAAAGAGTGTTGTGTTGTCTGTTACGGTAATTTTATCCCCTGCATTATAGGTGTCACCGCTGCCGTCGGGCTTTGTTGACCAACCTGCAAATTTCATGTTGTCGTTTGTTGCAGCAGGTGCAGCAAGAACGGTTGCTTTGTCGCCTGATTTATAGACTTTTGTATCATGGACAAGAGTCATACCGTATGCACCGATATCATATTTTACAAAATAAGTATCACTGCTGTAAGCATTCTCAAGGAAAGGATGTCTTATATTGACATAATCATAAATAACTTTTACCAATGAATCATGCTTGTTTTTAATTGCTGCAGTATCTGTTGTGCCGAAATTATTCCATCTTACTGCATTCATTACAAACGATTCTGTGATCTCGTTTTTGTAAACCTCGATATTGCTATAGAAAGTGGGATAGTAATCGTTAAAATCTCCTGCCCAGATTTCCTGTACCTTTTCCTGGAAATCATGATGTGTGAATGCCTGTGCAAGCAGACCTTTTTTATTCATCACATGATTGCCTATACGGCAGGTCTGAACAAAAAGAAGGCGCGGATCTGCTGTATTGGGAACATCATTTATAAGAGCATTTGGCTGACCTAAGCCGAGTGATCCGTCATAGTCCCATGCAGGACCTGCTGTAATCTTACCGTCAACATCTTTCCACAGGAAGAAGCTGGAGCTGCATCCGTCGAAAATAGCTGTAAATTCCTGAATAACATACATTCTTGCAAGAGAATCAACATCAACATAATCTGAATAATGCTTACCCTTTGAGTTGTAGCCCGTTGCTGAATAGAGCGCATCTTCAAAATCCTGGTAATAACCGCTGATGTATTCAACCTGAGCCTTACTTGCATATTCGGGAGTTTTTACAACAACTGCCTGGCCTTTATCTGTGATAAATCCTGATACTTCATCAACATAGCGATAAATTTTTTCAAGCTCAAGCAGATATCCGCCTGTGATTTCATCGGGATTGTTGGGAATATCGGCATATTTTATTGTTCCCCATACCTGAGAATTCTGCTTACCTGCAAGCTTATATTCATCAAGGTCTTTATCATTTACATCCTCTGTTGCACCTTCAAGATCATAAATATCAACACGGTTCTCACCGACATCCACCTTTTCAGTCAGAATATAAAGACCTGCATATTCTCCGTTAAGATAAAGGTTTGTGTAGTGTGCAAAACCTGTTGTTTCAACACCGATATTATATGCAAAATCATAAACAAGAGGATTTCTTATCATAGATGGCTCTGTTGCACTTGCAAGAAGACACCAGCTCTTATTTTTACCCATGCCGAACAGATCAGTTTTCTTATCAAGCTTTATGTTGTAGGGCTTTTTTGCAAGAGTCCATGTGGAGTTACCTCTGCCCTTGATGGAAGAAAGCTCTCCGTCATACTGAACGTTGCCGTTTTCGTCAAGAATTATAATAATACCGGACTCTTTATGGCTTTTGTCTGCATGGATAGCATCCATTGAGCCTGATTCGGTATTTATGTAGACAGTTCCCGACTTTTCAGCCTGTAAAAATTTTACATTATAAGATGCTGTACCGCTGGTAAGAGTAAAGCTGTCTCCGTTTGCAAAAGCATCTGTTGCTTCGCCGCTTACAAGCTTTGTTTCGCCGCACATTACATCTGCATCTGCTGTGAACCATACGGTAAGGTTGCTCTTGTCAGCTGATGAAGGTAAGAAAATATAGTATTTGCCGTCAGTAGCCTTATACCATTCAACAGCACCAAGGTCAGATGCGTTTTCTGCAGAATCTGTATTGACTGCAAAGGATGCAATACCGTTACCTGCTGCTTCACCTGTTATAAACAGTGATGCAGAAATCACAACAAGTATGAACACTGTTAACAGAATTTTTGTGATTTTTTTCATTCTGAAGAACCTCCATGTATTTTTTTTCATTATATCATGCAACTTGTGGCAATTCAATACATAAATTTAACAAAACGGAAATATTTTGTGTATTTTACACCCCACAGTACAAACAATAACGACAAATACTGTTTTTCAGTATCTGCCGTTAAATTATTATACATATTTTATTATCCGAATATTCCGCTGATTATATCGCCGAAACTGCCACCATTACCACCGATTATGTTGCCGATGCCACCGATTATTTCATCAAATTTATTACCGGGAGTGTTAAGTTCACCTTTGGTTGTTGTTTCTTCGGGTTTTGTGGTGGTTTCTCCGCTGTTACCGCCGTTACCGTACAGCTTATCGTAATAATCCTGAAGCTCTTTCTGTGCTTCTTCATCCTTAGCTGCCTGATATGCCATAAGGATTACAAGAAGATCATCAATGTGATTCTGAACAAGCTCATCCTTCTGATATTCCTTATAACCGAGAATGTCTGCTGTTGAAGGCAGTTTTACAAGACCTGCAGAAGCTCTGAGAATTTCTCTTGCATCAGCAGATGTGATTTTGTCATCAGCATTTACATCACAGAACATTGCATCTGTTTCGTTCAGCTCATCAAGTTTTGCTGACGCACGAAGAACTGTTCTTGCATCAGAAGAATTGATCTTGCCGTTATTGTCAGCGTCACCCATTGGTCTGACAGTGTAATCAATACCGCTGTATTCTGTTATAACATTATAAATAATGCCCTCTTCCTGGAAATTAACACCGAGAAACGGCATTTCGGCTCCATATGTACCGTCCTGTTGCTGGAACAGGAATGTGATACCCATGCCTGTTGTATAACTTATGATTTCACCGTCACGGTTAACCTGACATTCAACATAGTTGTTGACATACTTGAGCATTACGTTAATATTAAGGGACATCGTTCCCAGATTGATCGTTGCATAAGCTTTGTCTGTCACGTCAAAAACTCTTGCAAGTCCCGAATCTGCAGCTGAACCTTCAACATCCTTGAGGTCAATGTGCATTCTGTATGCGCCGCTCTTATAAATTGTGATGGTGTAATCCTTGATATCATCACCAGTAAGAGCTGCCACATATTCTTTGCCCGTAATGGGAAGATTATTGATAACATCATTACCGTACTTGTATTTTGTTGTAATCTGATTTTCGTTGTTTGTTCCGTCAATAACTCCTGCAAAAAGATCCTTAGTGCCGATAAGTGATTCAATGATACCCGTAACAGGACCCAATCCGCCCTGCAACTGCTGTGCAATTTTGGAATCCATTGTTGCTATTACGGTTTTATTGAACGCAGGAGCACCGTTTTTAAGCTCATTTACGGTAAGATTGAAAAGCTCTGCGATATTGTCTGCTTCTGCTTTATCAATTGTGATAACTTCCTCAACATCTGCTTCGGGGTCATCTTTTGTATCTTCGGTTGCACCGTTCCACTGATTCTTGAGGTTTTCAACAAACTTATCAATGGTGCTCGGCTCCTGTTCTTTCTGAATCTGTTCATTAAGCCACTGTGTAAACATCTGTGAAAGATTCACAGAACCACCTGATCCGCCTGAACCACCGCCCATAAATCCCGCAAAAAGATCAGCAAGATCAAGTGCAGACACAGAAACCACACTTCCCGTTACCAATGCAAGACTGAGTACAAGCGAAATAATTGCAGAGAAAATTCTTTTCTTTGTGCTTTTCATTTATATTCTTCCTTTCCTTTTCAGGGAAACTATTCTCTAATCATATAATAACATATATAAATAATAATGTCAAAGGTTTTTCTTTACCTGATTATGGTTTTGTGATACAATTGCCGTATAAAATCAATGAGAGGAAAAAATCATGATAGTTCATCCCATACCGCCTCTGTTTGACAAAAACTCGGAAATTCTGATATTAGGCTCCTTTCCGTCCGTAAAATCACGGGAAGAATGTTTCTTTTACGGTCACCCTCAGAACAGATTCTGGAAAATCATTGCAAGGATTTTAAACGAGAAAACACCTGAAACAATACAAGAAAAAAAGGCACTGATGCTCAGACACAAAATTGCCATGTGGGATGTTATACATTCCTGCGAAATCGAAGGCTCAGCAGACAGCACCATCAAAAATGTTGTGCCGAATGATCTGAGCATCATCCTCAAAACCGCAAAAATCAAAAGAATTTATGTAAACGGCAAAAAAGCCGAAGCAATGTATAAAAAATATACCGAAAAGGAAATCGGAATAAAAGCAACCGTTCTTCCGTCAACAAGTCCTGCAAATGCCGCATGGAACGAGGACAGACTTTTTGAAGAATGGAAAAAAATAGTATATGAATAAAGGACTGTCCGCCGACAGCCCTTTTTTTGCTTACTTTATTTCAGTTACGGTGTAACCCTCATTCTCAATAACTGCTTTCAGTTCTTCATCTGTATAAGCTTTTTCAAGAGTGACATAAGCGCATTTGTCTTCAAGGCTTACCTGTGCACTCACGCCGTCAAGAGCATTGAGCACCTTATCAACTCTTCCTGTGCAATGATGGCACATCATTCCGTCAATATAAATTGTCTTTTTCATTTCTGACATCCTTTCAGTTTCTGTTATAATTTCTTTTTTATATCTGAAAAACCTCAATCGCAGAGCATTAAGAACAACACACACCGAGCTCATGCTCATACAGGCTGCACCTATCATGGGATTGAGCTTTATTCCGAAAGGAATCAGCAGAACACCTGCTGCAAGCGGAATACCGAGCGTATTGTAGAAAAATGCCCAGAAAAGATTTTGTTTTATATTCCTGATAACTGCCCTACTGAGTTTTATCGCACCAACGGCATCATTAAGGTCACTTTTCATCAGAACTATATCTGCAGACTCAATTGCAATATCCGTTCCGGCTCCGATGGCAATTCCCACATCTGCCCTTGTGAGTGCAGGAGCATCGTTTATGCCGTCACCGATCATTGCGACCTTTCTGTTTTCAGCCTGAAGCTGTCTGATAACCGATTCTTTTTCGTCGGGAAGAACATCCGAAATAACTTTGCCGATCCCGGCTTTTCCCGCAATATATTTTGCCGTTTTTTTGTTATCACCCGTGAGCATTATAACATCAATGCCCATTTTTCTGAAATTTTCGACTGCTTCGGCACTGGTTTCTTTTATCGTATCGGCAACTGCGATTATGCCGAGAAATTTATTTCCCGATGCAAAAAACAGAGGTGTTTTTCCTTGTGCAGAAAGCGTATCTGTCGTTTTTTTATAAGCTGAAATATCAATATCATTTTCCTGCATCAGAATAATATTGCCCGCAAAAACCGTTTCACCGTTTACCTTTGCAGTAATACCTCTGCCGGGAATATTTTTATAATCAGAAGCAGAAATAACAGGAATATCCAGACTTTCTGCTTTTTCAGAAACTGCAACGGACAGCGGATGTTCAGATAATTTTTCTGCAGAATATGCAAAAGTCAGAAGTTTTTCACGGGAAACATTTTCTGCCGTAATAATGTCTGTCACAACAGGTTTGCCTTTCGTTACCGTTCCCGTTTTGTCAAGCACAACTGTATCTGTTTTGTGTGCTGTTTCAAGACTCTCGGCACTTCTTATAAGTATTCCGTTTGAGGCTCCTTTTCCTGTACCGACCATAATGGCTGTCGGCGTTGCAAGTCCCAAAGCACACGGACATGAAATAACCAGCACTGAAATTGCAAGATCAAAAGCCGTAGCGAAATCTTTTTTTATCATCATCCATACCACAAATGTAACAACTGCAATCACCATGACTGCAGGCACAAAAATGCCGCTTACCTTATCAGCAAGTTTTGCAATGGGCGCTTTTGAAGATGATGCTTCTTCCACAAGACGGAGAATTTTTGAAAGTGCAGTGTCTTCGCCCACTTTATCTGCCCTGAATCTGATATAACCGCTTTTGTTCACGGTGCCGCCTGTTACGGTATCGCCGACAGTCTTTTCTACAGGAATACTTTCACCTGTTATGGCAGATTCATCAACTGCAGCATCTCCCTCTATAATTGTCCCGTCAACGGGAATACTGCTTCCAGGTTTTACGATTATTATATCCCCTGCTTTTACCTCGGTAACAGGAATTTCTGTTTCCCTACCGTTTCTTTCAACAATTGCCGTATCGGGAGTAAGCTCAATAAGCTTTGAAATGGCTTCGGAAGTTTTATTTTTTGATCGGGCTTCAAAAAATTTACCAAGAGTTATAAGCGATAAAATCATAGCACCCGATTCAAAATAAAGATTGTGCAGAAGCTCCGATGCCGATGCGATATCGCCTCTGCCGATTGCATTCCCGATGGCAAAAATACAATAAACACCGTAAAGAATTGCGGCGGCTGAACCTGTCGCGACAAGAGTGTCCATATTCGGCGACTTCTTAAACAGTGATCTGAAGCCGTTTATATAATATTTTCTGTTGACATACATTACGGGAAGTGTCAGCAGAAACTGAGCAAAAGAAAATGCCACACCATTCCGAACACCGTTAAAAAAAGACGGTAACGGCAACGAAATCATATGTCCCATAGCAATGTACATAAGAGGAATAAGACAGACAAACGAAACAATCAGTCTTGCTTTCATTTCTTTCAGTTCATTGTTTTCTTTTTTTTGCTGTTTTTCATTTTTTCCCTGAACAGATGCTCCGTAACCTGCACTCTTAACGGCGTTAATTATTGCCTGTTCATTTGTTTTTGCATCATCAAATTCTGCAGTCATGCTGTTTGCAAGAAGATTTACCTCGACTGCAACTATACCGTCAAGCTTTTTTACACTTCTTTCAACAGCAGCACTGCACGCACTGCATGACATTCCTGTTATACTGAATTTCAATTTCATAAATATCTTCCGTTTCAGGCTTTTTTTCGTCAATTCTGATTGGATTCAAAGCAAACTAAACAATAATTTATCGGCGGAGCCGATAAAAATTCGCAATTCGTAATTCGTAAATCGCAATTGTGGAAAGGGCTTCGCCCTTTGACCCATTTTTATAATTCAAGCCCGAAGGGCTTCCGATAATTGCGAATTGAGCATTGAGAATTGAGAATTGAAACAATAATTTAGCTTCGCTAAATTATTGTTTATACCATTATTATATCCCCACCAAAACTATTGTCAATATAAAAAATTACGAATCACTTGTGATGTTGTTTTTTTTATGATACAATAAAAATATACATATCATGGCAAGGAGAAATTCCGATGATTATTACAAAAACACCGTTTCGCATGTCATTTTTCGGTGGCGGAACAGATTTTGAAGATTTCTTTAAAAAATACGGCGGAGCAGTATTATCGACAACATTTGATAAATACTGTTATGTAAACGTGCGTTACTTGCCTAACTTTTTCGATCACAGTACGGAATTATCATATTCAAAAAACGAACGTGTTGCCCGTGTTGAAGATATTGAACATCCTGCAATAAGAAATGCAATGAAAATGCTTGATATACAAAGTATCCGACTTGCATATGAAGCCGATCTGCCTGCACGTTCGGGACTCGGAACCAGCAGTTCTTTCGCAGTGGGTATGCTTAATGCTTTTTACGCTTTAAAAGGAAAATTTGCAGATAACAAAAAACTGGCCGATGATGCAATTTATCTTGAACGCGTTCTCTGCAATGAAATCGGCGGATGGCAGGATCAGATTGCGGCAGCTTTCGGCGGGTTCAACAGAATAAATTTCAGTGCAGACGGATATGAAGTCTGCCCGATTCCTATTTCCTCCGGTCGCAAGAAACAACTTAATAAAAATCTTTTAATGTTTTTCACGGGTTTTACAAGATTTTCAGCCGATGTGCAGAAAATCAATCAGCCATACAACAAAACAGATCAATTAAAAGAAATGCTGTCACTTGTAGACGATGCAGAAAAAATTCTTGTGGACAACGAAAAGGATATTGATGATTTCGGAAGATTGCTCCATCTTACGTGGCAATTAAAACGTCAGACCGGAAATTCCGTAACGAATGAAAAAATTGACAATTTATATAAAAAAGGACTTGAGGCAGGCGCTCTGGGCGGAAAACTGCTGGGAGCAGGCGGCGGCGGATATCTTTTGTTTTATGTTCAGCCCGAGCATCAGGAAAGTGTCAGAAATGACATGAGCGATTTATTGTACTTACCGTTTGAATTTGAAAACAGCGGAACAAAAATCATTCATTACACACCGGAAATATCCGTATAAAAAATCAGGCAGGGAATAAAAATGAAAACTGTTTTAATTGCAGGCGGAAAAGGAACACGAATTTCGTCCTTAGCAAGTGACATACCGAAACCAATGATAAAAATTGACGGCAAACCTGTCCTTGAGCATCAGATAGAATGTCTGCGAAGACAAGGTTTTACGGATATTATCATTACTGTTTCACATCTTGGCGAAACTATTACTGATTATTTCGGAGACGGCAGTAAAATTTCACCTGCAACGGGAAAACCTTTCGGAGTAAATATTGAATATTACACCGAACAAAAACCTTTGGGAAATGCAGGTGCACTGTTCAGAATAAAAGACAGACTGACAGAGGATTTTCTTCTAATAAATGCTGACCTGATGTTTGACATTGATTTAAAAAGACTGACCGCATATCACAGATCACACGGTGGTGCAGCGACTATTTTCACCCATCCGAACAGTCATCCTTATGACAGCTCACTTATTGTTGCAGATGACAATGGTTCGGTGGCTGAATGGCTTACAAAAGAAGACGAAAGACCGACTTATTATAAAAACCGTGTCAATGCGGGAATTCATGTATTATCACGGAAAATTCTTGATTTTATGCCCGATTCGGATATCGTCGACCTTGATCGGGATATTCTGAAACCTCTTGCAGGAACAAAAAGATTGTACTGTTATGACAGTCCCGAATACGTCAGAGATATGGGAACACCCGAGCGTTACAATGCTGTTTGCCGTGACTTCATGAACGGTATTCTAAACAAAAAAAATCTTGACAATAAACAGAAAGCTGTTTTTCTTGACAGAGACGGAACGATCAATAAACATATCGGATTTTTAACTGATATTGATGATTTTGAGTTACTTCCCGATGCTGCCGAAGCAATTAAAAAAATCAACGAATCCGGTTATCTTGCGATAATCGCAACCAATCAACCGGTCATTGCCCGTGGTGAAATCACACAAGAGGAACTTAAACTGATACACGATAAAATGGAAACACTGCTCGGGCAGAAAGGTGCCTATATTGACGGCATATATTTTTGTCCCCATCATCCTGATAAAGGTTTTAACGGTGAAATTGCCGAACTTAAAACCGATTGTCTTTGCCGTAAACCAAATCCTGGAATGTTATTACAGGCTGCAGATTACTTTAACATTGAACTTGAACAATCATGGATGATAGGTGACAGTGAAAATGATATAAAAGCCGGAATTGCTGCAGGCTGTAAAACGGCATTGATCGGAAACGGCAATTTCGGTCAGAATATAACAGCAGATACACTTCTGACGGCAGTCGAAAAAATTGAGGAGTCGATTCAATGAAAACACTTGATACATGGTTGGAAAAACATATTAAGCTTTTAATATCACGCTATCCTCAGCTTGATTGCATCAAAAACGATATAATAAACGCATATTTATTGCTTGAAGAATGCTATGAAAACGGCGGAAAACTGCTTATTGCAGGAAACGGCGGTTCTGCTGCGGATGCAGAACACATTGCAGGCGAACTGATGAAAAGTTTTAAGCTCAGAAGAAAAGTCACCCCTGAATTTGCCGCCAAACTTCAAAAAACCGACCCTGTCAGAGGAAATATTCTCGCTGAAAATCTTGAATGCGCGCTGACAGCGATCCCTCTGACAGCTCACGAAGCCCTTTCCTCCGCATATATCAATGACAGAGAACCTCTGGGGGTTTTTGCTCAGCAGCTTTTCGGATTCGGCAGAAAAGGCGATGTATTTTTAGCTCTTTCCACATCGGGCAACAGCGAAAATATAATGAATGCGACCGTTGTGGCAAAAGCAATGGGCATAAAAGTCATAGGTCTTACGGGCAAAGACGGCGGAGAGCTTGCAAAGATTTCCGATGTGGCTGTTATAGCACCTGAATCTGAAACATACATGATACAGGAACTGCATCTGCCGATTTATCATTGCTGGTGCCTGATGCTTGAAGATAAATTTTTCGGCAAATAAACAAAAATTTCAATTGAAAAATTTTCATATTCCGCTTGAGCATAAACGACTTATTTGTGACAATAATATTGACGAGATTCAAATAAGGAGTTGAAGCATATGCTTGACAGAATTTCACTTATCCTTGTCATTGTCGGAGCAGTGAACTGGGGCGCAATCGGTCTTTTTCAGTTTGACATAGTTTCATGGCTCTTCGGCGGACAGGATGCAATTTTAAGCAGAATTATCTACACTGTAATTGCTCTTGCAGGTATCTGGTGTGTGTCACTCTTGTTCAGAGAACGCGAGATCCTCACAAGAACAGCAAATGACGGTGACATGAACACATAATCTTATTCCGGCTCATCGTCACAATTTTTACAGACTGCCTTATGGCAGTCTGTTACTTTTTTTGCAGAAAATTGTTAAAATACCAAATCTTAGTACGCATTTGCGTATACGCAGTTGCGAATAAACATATACAATATTCCTGAGGTGAAGCATATGCACGTCAAAGATGTTGTAGCAAACAGATTTGTTGAAATCTGCAAAGAAAGAAACATAAAAACAAACGAGCTTGCAAATTTATCCGGTGTCACTCCGTCAACAGTTTATAGTATGCTCAATGAAAACCGCAGGGATGTTTCTGTAATCACGATCAAAAAGCTTTGCGACGGACTCGATATCACTCTGGGCGAATTTTTCTCGGCACCGGAGTTTGATGCACTGGAACAGGAAATCAAATAAAATGAAAATCAATAAATCAAAAAAGAATCTCGTCATAAAAGATTTTCCCGAGCCGACCGATTCAACCCGTGCCGCAATTTTCCCCGACAGATGCTGTCTTTGCGGTAATACAATCGAGCATAAAGCAATTGTCTGTAATAACTGCAAAACCAACGCAAAAATTATCCGTGGTGCAAGATGCCTTTCCTGCGGAAGAACAAAGAAAGACTGCGAATGTAAAGGCAGAGCAAATTTTTATGACGGAGTCGTTGCACCTTTCGTTTATGACGGAGTTGTGCGTCAGGGAATTGCAAACTGGAAGTTTCATGGGGCAGAGCGCAGTGTAAACTTTTTCGCAGATATGATGATTGCGGCAATTAAAGAAGCATACAGCGACATAAAATTTGATGTGATCACATTCATTCCCCAGACGCAGAAAGAAACCGAAGCAAGATCATACAATCAGGGTGAACAGCTGGCAATGACTCTGGGTGAAAAACTGAATATTCCTGTTCATTCTCTGCTTGTGAAACTTTATGAAACCGAGCGACAGCGTAATCTTTCTTTTATTTCAAGAAGCGGAAATATTTTCGGTGTTTTTGACTGTTGCAATAAAGCCATGACTGAAGGTAAAAACATTCTTCTGATAGACGATGTGAAGACCTCGGGAAAATCGCTTAATGAATGTGCAAAAATGCTGCATATTTACGCAGCTGCAAGTGTTTACTGTGCGGTCATCGCTGTGGTATAAAACATCATACATATTAGTTTCTTCCATTTTTTTGTTGACTTATAAATTTCTTTTATATATAATTGATATATACATTTAAGGAGGTTTTGCTATGAAAAAGAAATTTTCACGCATTATTTCAATTGTTCTTTCTTTATGTCTGCTCTTGTCATGCGGTACTGCAGTAGCTTATGCTGCCGATGAAACAACAGCAGCGACAGGAGCATCTTTCGGCGACACAATCGCAAAGGGCTTCTACAACACACTTAACGTTATTGTTGAAAACCTTGTAAGCGCAATCTGCAAGCTTTTCCCCAACCCTGCTGACTGGCAATCTCTTGCCGATTATGACAGCGACGAAGTTGGCTTCATGCCCGGCCGTGAAACATATCAGGAAGATGCTGCAGACCACAACTTCTGGACTCTGGGTTATGCAAGCCTGAGTGTTCTTCCCGAAGATGTTGATGAGGGTAAATACAATCTCGGCAGAGACCTTATGAACAAAATCGCAGAGGGCGTTTATGACGACCAGCGTGTCCGTGTTACAGTTATCGACGATAACAGCGGCGAAGGTGCAGTCGTTATGGGTGCTATCGACGGTATGGGTATCACATCAACAGACGTCCGTGCAATCCGTAAAGGTGTTCTTGCATACTGCGAAGAAATCGGCTTCGATGTCGCAAGTATCAACTTCTCAGCAACTCATGCACACTCAGTTCTTGATACTCAGGGTGTCAGCACAGAGTTCTTCAAGAAACTTTTCCTGAACTTTGCTTACAATGCAATGGGCAAGACAGATTCTCTTCCCGGCATGGAAGCTGCAGATTATTTCAAAGAATATTTTATTGCACAGTCAATTGAGGCTGTAAAGAATGCAATCGCAGACATGGAAAGCGGTAAACTCTACTTTGACGAAATCGATTTCAGCGAATTCATCAAGGATAAGAGAGGTCTCATTGCTAAGGAAGATATACCCGCAACAGCAGCACTCTGCTTCGTTCCCGATTCAGGCAGTGAAGCAACATACATCACAGACATCACCTGCCACGCAACATCATTCAGTGCAAGTAACGGTCTTGTAGGTTCTGACTACATCTACTACATGGATAAATACATCAAAGAACAGACAGGTGCAAACCTTGTTATGGTTCCCGGTGCAGTCGGTCAGATGTCAAGAGATATCGAAGTTGACACAACAGGCATGACAGAGTGGGAAGATATGGGTGCATCCGCAACAGCACTCGGTACAGAGTTTGCAAAGCTCGTTCTTGCAGCAGACTTTGAAAACGAACTTGCCCCCGTTCTCAATGTGAAGCACAGAGAAATCTTCATCACTCCCGAAAACAGCATTCTTGTTCTCGCTTGTGAAATAAGACTTGTAAACAATAAGGTTTTCCTTGATGAAAACGGCAATGCACTTATGCCCTCAGAAATGGGTTATCTTGAATTCGGCAACGAGTTTGCGTTTGCAATGATGCCCGCAGAATTCTATCCCGAAACATTCTGGGACGATGAAATCACAAACGGCACAACATGGGACGATACCGAGTGGCCTTATGACAGCCTTGCAGATGCAGTTGAAGGCGTGACAATCTATCCCATCAGCATCACAAACGATGCTCTCGGCTATGTTCTTACAGACAACAACTTCGCATTCATGGGTCACATTATCGGTGAAGAAATCGCAGACGAAGTGCTTTCAGTCGGCAAGCATATGGGTTCATTCCTTGTTGAAGAATACTATGCTATGATTGAAGACCTTAAATAAACAATCAAAATAAGTTGACCGTGCAGTTTTTTCTGCACGGTCTTTTAATAGTTGACAGATAAACAATAATTTATCGAATAGTTAGGAGTTAGAAGTTAGGAGTTAGGAGTGTCGGAAGCACTTCGTGCTTGTTCCGCTACGCTCCATTAAAGAAATTGAAGTTTTTGCTATATACCGCCATTTTTACTTCATCTGCATTAT
>JAFXLD010000047.1 GCA_017531385.1 Clostridia bacterium | reverse complement strand
TCAACAGCTTCCGCTGTTCAAATCATCTTTAGAGCATTTAATTCGCTCTTACGTCATTTGCTGACTTTTTATCTCTGTGTTAACCAGAATTTACTGTCGCAAGTTTTTCTAAACTTACAAAAATTTCAGGGTTCCTTTTTTATCTCGTCGTTGTTTAATTTTCAAGGTTCAAGGCTCTCGAGTTCGTTACATTTTTGTGTTTCTCTCTCGAGCGCTTGCTTATAATACCACAGGAAAACTGCGTTGTCAACACTTTTTTTCGTTTTTTTGCGACTTCTTTTAAACGGCACCGTGTGTTTTCTTTGTCTTTCCTGTGCAAAAATGGCTATTCTACGTGGTTTTCTAATGTTTTACAACTTATATATTATGTGCAAATCTTTTTAAATATTCATATCACAATACTTATTTACACCTGTTTTATCGCAATTTTTATATGATTCTTTCAAATTTATATCATCAAATTGCAATGTTTCAAGAATATCTTTAAGAGGAATCAGAACAAAGGGGCGTTCATGCATTCTGGGATGCGGCAGAACCAATTCAGGCTCGCCCATCATCACATCCTCATACAATAATAAATCAATATCAAGTATTCTCGGTGCATTTTTAAAGGGACGTTCTCTGCCGGATGCAGCTTCAATGCCCAGACAGGCTCCCAGCAATGCCTTTGGAGAAAGATTTGTTTCCACTTCCACACAAGCATTCAGAAAATCGTCCTGATCGGTATATCCCCACGGGTCCGTTTCATAAACCGACGAAACCTTTGTTACCTGTGTTCCGGGAAGCAATCCCAGTGCTCTTACTGCATTCCTTATATTATATAATCTGTCACCTATATTGGTGCCGATGCCGATATATGCCTTTTTCATACTATCTTTCCCTTTTAATTTCAACAGCGACATATCCGAAGTCTGCCTTTACGGGAGCCTCGGGTTTCATGAGTTTCACCTTGACCTTTTTTATCATATCAAAGTTTTCAAGTATTGCATCAGCAACAACCTGTGCCGCTTTTTCAATAAGATCATATTTTTCCGCTGTAAACACTTTTCTGATAAGTTTAATAATATGAGCATAGTTTACGGTGTCATTCACATCGTCACTCATACATGATTCTGACAGATCAGCTTTGCATTCGATATCAATAACAAAATTCTGTCCCTCTGTTTTTTCTTCGGGATTCACACCGTGGTATGCATACAGCTTGAGGTCTTTTATAATTATCTTATCCATATATTGTGGTTCCTTTATTATATATACTATTATATATAGCAATTGCTTGTCTTGTTTCTTTCACATCATGAACACGAAGCAGATCCGAACCTTTCATCAGTGCAATTATATCTGCCGTCAGAGTTCCTGCCAGTCGTTCATCTGCTTCGGGTGTATCTGTGATTTCACCGATAAAGCGTTTTCTTGACAATGCCGCAAGAAAAGCAACATCGGGTCTGATGATTTTTTCAAGATTTTTCAAAAGTTCGATATTGTCATCGGTTGTTTTTGCAAAACCAAAACCTGGATCAAGACATATATATTCATTGCCTATTCCGTACTTTTCACAATCACAAAGAAAACTGTCAAAAAAATCCTTTACGGCATTGACAACACCATCCGGATAATCAACAACACTTCCCGATGGGACATTTGCCGTGTGAGTCATGATCCAACCCGCACGATATTTTTTCACAACAGATGCCATATCAATATTAAAACATCCGCTTACATCATTTATTATATTAACACCCATTGATAACGCAAAGTCAGCCGTTTCGGGATTTACAGTATCTACCGAAATAACGGCATTATCAATGACACACAATTCTTTCAGCACGGGTTCAAGTCTTCTGATTTCTTCCCTGTATGGCACAGGCACACTGCCGGGTCTTGTTGACATAGCGCCAACATCTATTATATCTGCGCCGTCACTCAGCATTTTTTTTGCATGACTTATTGCATCTTCAGCATTAAAAAACTCTCCACCGTCAGAAAAGGAATCAGGTGTCACATTAAGAATCCCCATAATAAGTCCTTTTCCGTTCTGGCTTAACTCACCATTTGCAAATCTGAATTTTTTCATACTACCCTACCGTAATTCTATCAATATTCTTCTGAAGAGTTTTTTCACCGATACCGCTTACATTTGTAAGCTCTTCCACAGAATTAAAATTCCCGTTTTCATATCTGTAATCAATAATTGCCTGTGCTTTTATCTCACCTATTCCGTCAAGCTGCATCAGTTCCTCAAGAGATGCGGTATTGATGTTGATTTTTCCGTTTCTGTCTGAAGTCGTTGTTGCAGTTGTCGTCTGCTCGGGCAAAGCCTGAGCAGTTGCACTCTGAGTTGTAGTAATCGCATCATTCAGATTATTCTGCAAGGCTTCATTATTTATATAGTTGTTCGTCGTTGTTTCAGTTTGATTAAGAACTACCGTCCCATCAGGCATATCAACAATGTAGTTATTCCGATCAGCAAGTCCTAGTCCACTGTCCGTTATAATAATTTGCTGGCGATCAGCCTGTTCACTGATAATTACATATGTTTTTACAACAAAAATAAGAATAATACTGCACACAATCAGAATCAGCAGATAATATACCGTCCTGAAAAGTTCATGAATTTTATTATCAATATCAATCTTATTTTCTTTATTATCAACCTCATCATTATCGGGAATATCAAAAATTTCAAATCCGTCTCCCATAATAATAACCTCACCATTTATCGTACATTATAACAAAGTGATTATACTACGAATCATGACAATTTTCAACAATGTTTTCGGCAAAAAAAACAACTGACCGCAGACATTCAGGAAATGAACAAAGAAAAAAGTAAAATAAAAAATAAAAAAAATGGAAGAAATTTAAAAAAAGGGGTTGACATTTGAATTTT
>JAFXLD010000046.1 GCA_017531385.1 Clostridia bacterium | reverse complement strand
GTGTCGGAAGTGCTACGCACTTGTTCCGCTACGCTCTGAAATAAATTCAAATTTCAGCCATATACTGCCATTTGCGAACAAACTGCATTATAATGGGGTAAGGGGCAAAGCCCCTTCATAAACTCCTCACTTCTCACTCCTAACTCCTAACTATTGTCGGGCATAGCCCGATAAATTATTGTTTATTGCTTTCAATTTTTACGGGAATGCCTTGTTTTATAAGAAAACGGAAAAATTCACGTTCAACATCGGTATCTTTATACATGTTTGCAAAAGTGACAGCCATTGTGTTGCCGATTGACGCGGCACCGACTCTTGCACCGTTGAGTTTGCCGGGACTTGGCATAAGGATAAAGCTTTCCACATGCTGCATCATTTCGTCGGGGATTTTCACAATACCGACATTTGTGAAAACAGAAGTGGTTGTTTTTTCTGCCGCAAAAGCAAAAGTGATTCCGACTGCAAGGTCTTTGATTACAAGAGGAATGAATCTCATAAACGGATTCTTTTCAATTGCAAGATTTCCTGCAAACATTACTGCCAGATGCTTCGGATTATTGGTAAGTCTGAGACTTAAGGCTAAATGGCGAAGTACTTCCTCGAAAGTATAATCTCCCCAATTGGGGTCAATACGGAGATTGTAGTTTACAGAGAAATTTCTGAGGGTTTTTGAATCAAACTGATTTCTTCCGTTAACGGGAATCTGCATACAGACATCTTTTTGTTTGATGTTTTCTTTTTTCTGAAACTGGATGTGCAGATACATCAGTATTGCAGCCAGATATTCGGTAATGGTCGCACCGTTTTCTTTTGCTTTTGCCTTTATTTTATCAACGGGAATGTATCCTGTTGTGATAATTGAGGTGTGCTTCGGCATCCGTTCTCCGATTCTGTGATATGTTTTGAACAGCGGTATTTTTTCTTTGCCTGTTTTTGAGGCATATTTTACGAAAGAGTCTTCAATTTCCTCTTCTTTCGGTTCTTCGTTGATGTCAAGCACCATACCGCCTGCAGGAATTGAGTATCCTTTCATCCGCAGATATTCAGCTGTTATTGTGTTGAGAAAAACACAGGCACCGTATCCGTCTGTGAGCGCATGGAAAATTTCAAGGGATATTCTGTTTTTGTAATAGAAAACCTTGAACATATATCTGTTGTTTTCATTGAATTTTATTCTCAGACACGGGTTGTTTGCATCGGGCAGAACAACGGGGGCTTCAGGGTTTTTCTCAATATAATGCCAGAAAAAACCGTTACGGAGTCTGACCGCCATGGTCGGAAACCTCGGCAGACATTTTTTTACGGCTTTGAACAGAA
Organism: Clostridia bacterium; assembly: GCA_017531385.1. Lineage (GTDB taxonomy): Bacteria > Bacillota > Clostridia > Oscillospirales > Acutalibacteraceae > UBA1081. The sequence continues at coordinate 33,169 of JAFXLD010000046.1, read as the reverse complement.
TTCCGGGGTCAACTTCTTCCTTTAAATTTATGGAAGATCTTATGACATTTGACCATGTCTGAGTGTTCTGACCGGGAAAAACCGTTCCTGCATTATCAAGCTTGAACCATGTTTTGTTTTTGATATTTTTTTTGATTTTTTTCATATGTATAATCTTTAAAAATTGTTTTCGATTTCATTTACAAGTTCGTCAAGAAGTTTGTCCTCGGGAACTTTTCTGAGAATTTCACCTTTTCTGAAAATAAGACCGCAACCGTCACCGCCTGCAATGCCGATATCAGCTTCTCTGGCTTCTCCTGGACCGTTCACAACACACCCCATGATAGCAACCGTGATATCTTTGTTGCAGTTTTTCAGTCTTTCTTCTGCCTCGGCAGCAATTTTAATAAGGTCGATTTTTGTTCTTCCGCAGGTAGGACATGAAACAAACCGAACACCTTTGTTCCTGAGGTTAAGTGCTTTCAGTAAATCATACGCTGCATAAATCTCTTTTTCGGGATCAGCTGTAAGAGAAATTCTTAAAGTATCGCCGATACCGTTTATAAGAAGAGCACCAAGACCTGCCGAGGATTTGATGATGCCCATTCTTTCTGTTCCTGCTTCTGTAACGCCGATGTGAAGAGGGTAGTCACACATTGAACCGACTATGCTGTACGCTTCAAAGGACTTCATGACATCAGAAGATTTCAGCGAAAGAACGATATTGTCAAAATCAAATTTTTCAAGAAGAGAAGCGTGATACATTGCACTTTCGGCAAGAGCTTCGGGAGTAGGCGAACCGTGCTTTGAAAGAATTTCCTTTTCAAGAGAACCTGAATTCACACCGATTCTTATGGGGATATTCTTTTCTCTGCACTTGTCTGCAACAGCCTTTACTCTGTCGTCAGAACCGATATTTCCGGGGTTTATTCTGATTTTATCAACACCTGCTTCGGCACATTCAAGAGCGATTCTGTAATCAAAATGAATATCTGCAACAACAGGGATGCTGAGATTTTCTTTGAGCTTATAAATTGTATTTACGCAATCAAGATCGGGAACTGCAGTTCTGATTATTTCACAGCCTGCATTCTGAAGTCTTATTGCCTGTTCCACACAGGCATCGGAATCTGATGCAAGAGTGTTCAGCATTGACTGAACTGCAATCGGATTGTTACCGCCGATTGTGATGTTGCCGATTCTGACTTCTTTTGCTTTTCTTCTTGAATACATCATAATCACCCTAATTTATAATCAGATTTTTAATATCATTGAAAGTTATAACCACCATCAGAATTATAAGCAGTGCAAATCCTGCAGCATGGATATAACCTTCATATTTTGCAGGAATGGGCTTTTTGCGGATTGCTTCAATGATTATAAAGAACAGTCTGCCGCCGTCAAGAGCAGGTATAGGGAGCAGATTGAAAACACCTATGTTGACAGAAATAAGTGCCAGAATGTAAACAACCATATCGAATCCCGCTCCGCTTGCAACAGCCTGTGAAGTTGTCTCGGCGATGATTGAAACCGTTCCCACGGGACCCGACAAATCATTGATGCCGTAATGTCCCGTTATAAGATCAAACAATGTGAGCCAAACAAGTCTTGCCGTTGAAACTGTATCAAGAACTGCTGTTGAAAGAACATTCAAAGGTGTTTTTTCAACACCGACAATTATAAAATCATACACAATTATATTGTGACCGTTTTCACCGGGTTTTGTTTCAAAACGGACATCTTTGAGTTCTGTCTTGTTTCCGTCACGCTCAACAACAAAGTCATAAACACCGTCTTCGTCACGCTGCAGAGCATAACTGATGTCACGGCTTGAATAAATGTTTGTGCCGTTGATTTCTTTTATCGTATCTCCGACCTCAAGACCGTACTGTGAGCTTGTTGCATTTTCATAGAAACTGTGAATCTTGGTTGTTCCGATAAGAGTATCCATGGAAGTGAGAATAACTACAAAAATAAAACCGAGTATAAGATTCATTATTGCACCTGCGCAGACAATGATGAATTTTTGCCACCATTTTTTGTTACAGAATGCACGTTCATCATCGCTTGCGTCATCTTCACCTTCCATACTTACATATCCGCCAACGGGAAGAAGACGAAGAGCATATTTTGTTTCACCTTTCTGCTTTTTGAATATTGCAGGTCCCATACCCAGTGAAAATTCATTTACCTTTACGCCGAAAAGCTTTGCAGAAAGGAAATGTCCGAGTTCATGTATACCGATGAGCACTCCGAAAAACAGTATAGCCATAAGAATCGGCCATGTTTTATTCCATATAGTTGCAATATCAATAGCAAGGGGTAGTATGTTCAAAAAATCAGTCCTTTCAGATTGCAGAGAGCACAGCTTCTCTTACAGTTATGTCTGTTTCATAGACATCTTCAACTGAGAAAATGTCCATTTCGGGAGCGACAGCGGCACCCTTTAAAATAAGGTCAGGAATATCACCGAATTTTATTCTGCCTTCTCTGAAAAGTCTGTTGACTTCTTCATTTGCAGAGTTGACTGCAGAAGGCATAAGACCGCCTTTGTTTATGGCGTTTCTGCATATATCTATGCAACGGAATGTTTCATAATCAGGCTCAAAGAATGTGAGTTTGCCGAGTTTTGCAAAGTTGATTTCCTCAACCGGTGACTCAAATCTTTCCGGATATGTCAGAGCATACTGAATTGGTATTCTCATGTCGGGAAGTCCTAACTGTGCAATAACGGAATTATCGTCATATTCCACCATTGAATGTACGATGCTTTCACGGTGAACAACAATGTCTATCATATCGGGCGATACACCGAAAAGCCATACTGCTTCAATAAGCTCAAGACCTTTGTTGAACATCGTAGCCGAGTCAATGGTGATTTTTGCGCCCATGCTCCAGTTGGGATGCTTCAGCGCATCTGCCGCAATCATGTTTTTTATTTCGTCTTTTGTCTTCCCGAAAAACGGACCGCCGGAAGCTGTAAGTATAATCTTTTTAAGAGCTTTATTTGTCGGTCTGCCTTCAAGACACTGGAAAATTGCAGAATGTTCACTGTCAACGGGAAGAATAGCAACACCTTTTTCTTTTGCTGCACCCATAACAAGCTGACCGCCTGCAACAAGAGATTCTTTGTTTGCAAGTGCCAGAGTTTTTCCTGCGTTGATAACGGCAAGAGTCGGTTTCAGACCTGCCATTCCTACAACAGAGTTGATAACGGTATCAGCTGTAGTTTCAGCAGCACATTCTATAATGCCGTCCATACCCGATAAAACCTGTATACCTGTATCGGCAAGAGCAATTTTGAGCTCAGTGGCACCTTTTTCGTCATGGAGTGCAACCTTTTCGGGATTAAGCAGCCTTGCCTGTTCTTCAAGCAATTTGTAATTTGAATGAGCAGTCAGCGCTGTAACTTTGTAGCCGTGTTTGAGTGCTACATCTATGGACTGCGTGCCGATAGATCCTGTTGAACCGAGAATTGCAATTTTTTTCATGTTTATCATCCTCAGATATTTATAAGATAAAGAGCAAAGTAGAGTGCAGGGAGAACGAAAAGACAGCTGTCAATTCTGTCCATAACACCGCCGTGACCGGGGAAAATCTTTCCGAAATCCTTAATGCCGTGATTTCTTTTGATGATTGAAGCGGAAAGGTCGCCGAACATGCTGACAACAGAAAGCACTGCACTTATAATTATAATCTGCCACCATACAAGTGTATGCACGGTAAAGAAAAATTTATCGAAAACAAAGAAAAGGACGAGATTCATTACAACGGCACCGATAACACCGCCCACAGCACCTTCAATTGTTTTATTCGGGCTGACATTAGGACAAAGCTTGTGTTTGCCGAGAAATTTTCCCGAAAAGTATGCAAATGTGTCGGTCATCCATGCGCAGAACATTGCAAACAGGATAAGAAAAACACCGCTTGCTTTTGTGTAAGAATCAGGTTTTGTTATGTAAACATCACGAAGGAGAATAAATATCGAAATTGAAGAGGGAATTGCAACGGTTGCAAAAAGCGCAGTAATAACATCATTGAATGTTGTTACTTTGTGCATGGGAACCATTATTATAAAGTACACCAGTGCGTAACAGATCGCAACGGGCATAAACGGAATTTCAATGTTGAAGTGGAATAAAAACGGAACTGCAGCTGCCGTAATACAGCTGAGTGCGAGAAGTACATTGTTTTTGCCGCCTGTTGCTTTGATTACTTCATGAACTGCAATAGCTGCAAAAAGACCGAGTATAACGGGCAGAACAACAGTATGCATAAATATGATGCAGGGAACAAGTATCACGACAATTGCCGCAACAGCAGTTAAAATTCTTGTTTTCATTTTAGTTTACCTTGCAAGCTTTGAATCAAGCTTGATATTCCTTTTTATTTGTTTTTAACAGCACAATCAGCGGAACCGAAAACAGTTCCGCTGAAAATCAGTTCTATACACCGCCGAAACGACGGTTTCTTTTTTCAAAAGCACGAAGAGCTTCATTGAAGTGTTCTTCGGTAAAATCAGGCCAGAGTACATCTGAGAACCAGAGCTCGGAATATGCACCTTGCCATGTAAGGAAGTTTGACGTTCTGAATTCACCGCTGGGACGGATTATCAGATCGGGATCGGGCTGACCCTTAGTGTAGAGATAATCGGAAATGAGATTTTCGTCAATTTCTTCGGGATATATCTCTCCGTTTACAGCTTTTTTCGCAATTTCTTTTACGGCGGAAGCAATTTCATGTCTGCCGCCATAGTTTATTGCAATATTAAGAGTAATTTTACTCTTGTTTTCCGTAAGCTTTTCTGTGTAATCCATAAGATTAAGAAGTTCGGGTGATATGCCGTTTCTGTCACCTATGAATTTAAGTCTGATACCTTTTTCTTCGTTTTCACGAATACGGTCAATAACTTCGTTGAGATAATCACCGAAAAGAGTCATAATAGCATTGACTTCAGCTTCGGGCCGTTTCCAGTTTTCAGTTGAGAATGCATAGAAAGTCACACATTCAATGCCTAAATCTGCGGCGTATTCGCCGATTTTTCTGAAAGTTTTTGCTCCTGCCTTATGTCCTTCACTACGTGGGAGCCCTCTGTTCTTTGCCCAACGGCCGTTGCCGTCCATAATGAATCCCACATGACGGGGAAGAACGGCAAACTCGGGCAAATTCTTTTTTTCAGCCATTTTAAATCTCCATGATTTCGGCTGACTTTGCCTTTTCTATTTCTTCGATCTGCTTAACGAAATCATCAGTGATCTTCTGGATTTTGTCTTCACCCTGCTTCTGATCATCTTCTGTGATTTCATTTGCTTTCTTCATAGCTTTGATTTTGTCAATGGAATCTCTTCTGATCTGACGGACAGCAACTTTTGAATCTTCAGCAATTTTTGAGATTTCTTTTGTGAGCTGTTTTCTTCTTTCTTCTGTGAGAGGAGGAAAGTTAAGACGGATAACAGTGCCGTCATTCTGAGGATTGATGCCCAGATCTGACTGCTGAATAGCTTTGCAGATGAGTGTGAGTGCAGATTTGTCCCAGGGCTGAATTACAAGAGTTCTTGCATCAGCATTGGAAACGCTGGCCATCTGATTGATGGGTGTGGGAGTTCCGTAATAGTCTGCCTGAATTTTGTCAAGCACCTTTGCACTTGCTCTGCCTGCTCTGATTGAGTCATATTCTGAATGAAGAGCATTGATGGTTTTATTCATTCTTTCTTTTGTCTTTTCATAAAGTTCTTTGAGTTCCATAAGTAAACCTCCGTATATTACAATTTATTTGATATCAGTCAACAACAAGAGTTCCGATATTTTCGCCAGTAACAGCTCTGAAAATATTTTCGGGATCCTGAAGATTGAATACAAGAATGGGGATATTGTTGTCCTTGCAAAGTGCTGCAGCTGTGCTGTCCATAACGCCGTAACCTTTTTCAACGACATCTGCGTGAGTGAGGGTGTCAAATTTGACAGCATCATCGAATTTGTTGGGATCTTTATCGTAAACACCGTCAACATTGGTTGCCTTGAGCATAACGTCAGCTTTGATTTCTGCAGCTCTGAGTGATGCTGCTGTATCTGTGCTGAAGAAAGGAGAACCTGTTCCGCAGCCGAAAATTACAACTCTGCCTTTTTCAAAATGTCTGATAGCTTTGTTTCTTATGTAAGGCTCTGCGATCTGACGCATTTCAATAGCAGTCTGAACTCTTACGGGAACACCCATTGCTTCAAGTGTATCTGCAAGTGCAAGTGAGTTCATTGTTGTTGCCAGCATGCCGATATGGTCAGCTCTTGTTCTGTCCATACTGCCGCTTGATCTTCCTCTCCAGAAGTTACCGCCACCTACAACTATACCAATCTGGACACCGATATCGGTGCATTTTTTGATGATTTCACAAACGCTTGCAACAGTGTCAAAGTCGATGCCCTGTTTTTTGTCGCCTGCAAGAACTTCACCGCTGAGCTTCAAAAGAATTCTGTTATATTTTCTGTCCATGATAGAGAATACCTCCGTAAATCAATGGTTTTTATATATTTTACATTATTTTTCACATTCTGTAAAGAGTATTATCAATAATTGTTGACTATTTTGAAAAAAAAGTATATACTTATAAAGGTTTATTATTCATATATTGAAAGGAAACAGATACCATATGGCTATTATTGAAGTAAAATTACCAGCTACCATTGATGAAATTCTCGAAGCTTACGGTCTTGGCGGTCAGATGTCAGATTGGGGAATGATCCAGACAGGACATATCAATCGTACATATATCATTTCGTTAAATAACGGCGAGAAGCGACTTCTTCAGAAAATCAATACAAATGTCTTTAAAAAACCTCTTGAGCTTATGGATAATGTTGTGCGTGTAACAGATTTTCTGCGTGAAAGAATTGCTGAAGAAGGCGGCGACCCCACAAGAGAAACTCTCAAAGTGTTTTTTACACAGGATGGCAAAAATTGTTATACTGATTCTCAGGGTGGATATTGGCGTTTTTATAATTTTGTTGACAATGCTTTTTCATACAACAGTATTGAAAATGATGACCTGTTTTTCAGAGCAGGTGCCGCATTCGGTAAGTTTCAGTCACAGCTTGCTGATTTCCCCGGAGAAACACTTTTTGAAACAATTCCCGATTTCCATCACACATATAAAAGATTTCTGAATCTTAAAGCATCTGCAGAAAAAAATGCTGCAAATCGCAGAAGTGAGGTTGAAGAAGAACTTAAATTTGCATATGACAGGGAAGATGACACAAAAATTGTTGTTGACCTTATCGAAAAGGGTGAGATTCCTGTCCGTGTAACACATAATGACACAAAGCTGAATAACATTATGTTTGACAGCAAAACAAAAAATCCTGTTTGTGTTGTAGACCTTGACACAGTTATGCCCGGTTCAGCTCTTTATGATTTCGGCGATGCTATCCGTTTCGGTGCAAGCACAGCAGCAGAGGATGAAAAAGACCTTTCAAAGGTTTCAATGGATCTGAACCTCTATGAAAAATATGTAAAGGGTTACCTTTCAACAGCAGGTAAAAGCCTTACCGAAAAAGAAATTGAATTTCTGCCTTTCTCAGCAAAACTTCTTACATTTGAGTGTGGTATGAGATTCCTTACAGACTATCTTGACGGAGATGTGTATTTCGGAACAGCATATCCCGAGCACAACCTTGACAGATGTCATACACAGTTCAAGCTTGTTGCTGATATGGAGCAGAAATTTGAAGAAATGAAACGAATTACTGCCGAGGCTTATAAAAATATTTAAGGGGATCTGAAAATGAAGAAAAGTGAAATTGCAAAAGGGCTTGACCTGAAGGCCACTTCCATTTTTATCGCAACAGTAACAGCCCTTGCCGTAAACTCTCTTCTTAACAATTTTACACGTGTTTTTGATATGCATTTGGTTGTAAAAGTTCTGATAGCTGTTTTTGTTGCGGTTTTCAGTTTGTTTTCCTGCGTAATGATTGTCAGAGGTTTTGCTACGGTAGATAAAGCTTGCAAACTCAGCGAGAAAAATGAGAATTTTTACATGGGTAGAAATCTTACAATTTTTTCCGTAATCTGCATTGTTTTTACAGTTGTTTTATTTGTTGCCGTATTGTTATTCAGTATGTTTATTGTAGAGTATAATTCTGCAGAAGGTCTTACTGCTTCTGATGTTCAGGCAAGAAATAATATTCTTGTTCTGACAGCAGTTATAAACATTGTAATGCAGTTTTTTGCTGTTTCAACACCATTCATTTTTTATCTTTGGAAAATATATAAGCTGACACCTGAAAGCAAAACAATAAGTAATTTTGCTCTGCTTTCAATGATTGTGCTTGTTGTACATCTGGTTATCAGTATTCTTAATTCCGTGTATTCAATAAGAGGTGGCGGAAACAGTTTTCTCCCTGTTTTTTCAAGCTCTCTCAATACGATAAAATATCTGGTATTGATTGCATTTTTTATGGTAAGAAGAAAACATCTGCTTTCACTTTCCGCAGAAACAGAATAAATGATAAAATTAAAACCGTGTCTTATTTTTTAAGACACGGTTAATTTTTTTATCCGAGCTTTTTCATATATTCAAAAGCTTCTTTGCTCGACTGCATTGCGTCAACAGTCCAGTTGTTGTCCTGCTCAAACATGATATAGGGGATACCCATTTCCTTTGCTGTTTCATAACAGGCAGGAAGATCAACAACACCTTTTCCAAGCTCAGTGAATGCCCACGGATGCTCCTGACCTTCTACAGGATTGTAGTCTTTGAAATGAAGCACCTTGACTCTGCCCTGCATCTTTTTGAGATATTCTGCAGGATTTTCACCTGCAATCTGGAGCCATGCAACATCGGGAACAAACCATAACAGGTCGCTGTCCAGTTCAAGCATTCTGTCGAGAATTGATTTGTCGCCGTAAAGCTTCAAGTCAAAATCATGATTGTGGTATGCAAGATGCACACCTCTTTTACGCATTCTTTTTGCAACAGGGATAAGATCTGCAATGAATTTGTCAATGCCTTCTTCGGTTCTTTCATATTCACCGGGCATTGCACCGATACCGAGGCAGTCACAGCCGAGATTTATATGTTCATCAATAACAGCGTCTGTTTCTTTCATCATTCTTTCAAAGGGAGTATGAGTAACACAGACTGTCATATCATATTTTTTTACTGTTTCGGCAAGTTCGTTCCAGTCAACTTTGCCGATACCCGAAATCTGAATATCTTTTACTCCCCATGAAGCAAGCTCAGCAAGAGTTTTGTCAATATCTTCAATAGTTTTGCAGTAGTCACGGATTGTAAATGACTGAATACCGACTTTTATCATACTATATACTCCTTAGAAAAATTTTGCAATAAAATTATTTACAGCATCAATGAGCATGTTTATGAAGTTCATGATTTTTGCAAGAATACCGTTATCAGATTTTTCATCGCTACCGTATTTGCCTGAGTCATTTTCTGCAGTAAGAGGAACGATTTCATCATCAATATTTATAAGGAACTGAGGATATTCTTCTGAGTCTGCAACTGTAGGCTGTTCTTCTGATGCAAAAATGAATCTGATAAGCTCCCACTGAGCAGCAGTGTGGTCTGCGTGCATAAGGTCTTTTACAAACCATGTGTATTCGGGATATGCAGCAGTTGAAGCGTCTATCATGTTATCGTCAGAAATATGATTATGACCGCAGCTGACAGCCTGAACGTAAGTATCACCGAGAGTTTCATTTGCAAGTGCACAGGTTGCACCGAAAGATGTGTAAATTGTGTCGATAACCATATCACCGATGTTGAGCTGACTTACACATACGGGAGGTATTGTGCTTCCGTATTTTGCGATTATTGCAAGATGACCGCCGTTTTCACTAACACCGTCAAGGATTTCTTTGTTTTTAGCCTGAACATTGTGGTAGTAATCAATTTTTTCGACGAATTCATCACTGACATTGTCGCCGATAAGAAGAGCCTTTGCATCGTCATACATATTATAGGGAATTACCGACCATATGCCGGGCATTCTTGCAAATGTTGTTTTAAGTCCTTTTTCAAAAACATCATCAAGAATTGCATAATTGAGTTCTTCTGCAATATCAAGAACGTTACCGAGAACTCCGGCTTTCTGAAGAATATCAATAAGAGCTTTTACAATTTTGTCTGAAAAACCGTCACCGAGCATTGTTTTAAGGAATGCAAGCATGCCTTCTTCATTGAATGCTATCTGACCGCTGAAAGGTTCACCGCAGGTTGAAACACCGTTGAATGCACCTGAAAGGATAACAACATCCTTTACATCTTCATAACCGAAATCGTGAAGATATGTTGTAACAACGCATGAACCCATACTGAAACCGACGAGGTTAACCTTGTCGGCACCTGTTGTGTCTTTCACAAGCTTCACAAGGTCGTTGAGCTGAGAAGCAACGGTCTGCATATCCATACGCCAGTCGTAGCTGAAATAAACCACTTCTTCTGCATCAAAACCGAGGTTTTTGTTGTTGATTGCAATTTCACCGCCGAGGATTTCTTCTGCTGTGGGCATTTCGTAAACTGATGTTGTGGGATGAACGGGATTGCCGTTTTCGTCACAAGCCATGCCGTCAAATATTGTTACAAGTGCATCGCATAAGGGCTCACTTGCTTTTTCATATTCGCCTTTTGCAAGAGCACCCATGAGAGGTATTACAGCTTTTGATACACCGCCGATGATTGCGTCGGCAGAGGGAGGGAATACTGTTTCGCCTGTTTCAGTGTTGACAGTGTCTGTTGAGCCGATGCCGTCAACGAATATTACGGGAGTTACATCATCTTCTGCAAAAACAAAAAATGAAAATGTTGAAGCCAGCATAATAACTGACATCAGAATAGCCAGTAATTTCTTCATAAGGAAAACTCCTTTACATTATTATTCATTTTCATTATAACATTTTGTGGTAAAATTTCAATATATTTATGATAAAAATATTTAAAGAAAAATATCTTGCATATTTATGAAAATAATAGTATAATTAATCTGTATATTTTTACGGAGGACTAAGTTACAATGGAAAAACAGAAATATTATATAACCACAGCCATTGCATATACATCAAGAAAACCTCACATCGGCAACTCTTATGAGATTGTTCTTACCGATGCAATTGCCCGTTTCAAGAGGCTTCAGGGCTATGATGTTTTCTTCCTTACAGGTACCGATGAACACGGCCAGAAAATCGAGGAATATGCAAAAGCAGCAGGTGTTACACCTAAAGAATATGTTGACAAGGTAGCAGGTGAAATTAGAGACATCTGTGATATGCTTAATACAACTTATGATAAATTCATCAGAACAACAGACGATTATCACGAAAAGACTGTTCAGAAGATTTTCAAGAAGCTTTATGATCAGGGTGATATCTACAAGAGTGAATACGAAGGGCTTTACTGCACTCCCTGTGAGTCTTTCTGGACTGAATCTCAGCTTGTTGACGGCAAATGTCCCGATTGCGGAAGAGATGTAAAGCCCGCAAAGGAAGAAGCATATTTCCTCAAACTCTCAAAATATCAGAAACAGCTTGAAGAGCATATCGAGAACAATCCCGATTTCATTTATCCCGAAAGCCGTAAAAAGGAAATGCTCAATAACTTTATCAAGCCCGGTCTTCAGGACCTGTGCGTTTCAAGAACATCTTTTAAATGGGGTGTTCCCGTTACATTTGATGATAAGCACGTTATCTATGTATGGATTGACGCACTTTCAAACTATATCACAGCTCTCGGCTATGATCCCGACGGTTCATCAGACCTTTATAAGAAATATTGGCCTGCAAATGTGCATATAATCGGTAAGGATATCATCAGATTCCATACAATTTACTGGCCCATCATGCTTATGGCAATGGGTGAGCCTCTTCCCGCAAAGGTTTACGGTCATCCCTGGCTTCTTTTCGGTGAAGACAAGATGAGTAAGTCAAAGGGCAATGTTATCTATGCTGACGAGCTTGTTGCAAGATTCGGCGTTGATGCAGTAAGATACTATCTTCTTTCTGAAATGCCTCACGCACAGGACGGTTCGATCTCTTACGACACAATGATTGAGAGATATAATTCCGACCTTGCAAATACCATCGGCAACCTTGTCAACAGAACAGTTGCAATGGCAAACAAGTATTTTGACGGTGTTCTCGCCTGCAACACAGCATCAGAGGAGCTTGATGAAGGCTTCAAGGCTGATATTCTCGGGGCTCTTCCCAAGATGGAAAAAGCATTCGACGATTTCAGAATTTCAGATGCACTTGATGCAGTTCTCACAATTGCAAAGAGAAGCAACAAATATATCGACGAAACTGCTCCCTGGGCACTTGCAAAGGACGAAGAAAAGAAAGACAGACTTTCAACAGTTCTTTACAACCTTATTGAGAGCATAAGAATTATTGCTGTTGAGCTTTCAGCATTTATGCCCGAAACATCAAAGGCAATTCTCGGTCAGATCAATACAGATATCGACACATATGAGAGTATAAAGACATTCGGCGCAATTCCTACAGGTCATAAAGTCGGCACGGCATCACCTCTTTTCGCAAGAATTGATGTTGAAAAACTGACAGCTGAAATTCAGGCTGAAATGGAAGCCAAGGCAAAGGCTGCAAAGCAGGATAATAAAAAAGCAGAACTTACAGAAGAATTGGAAGGCATTGCAAAAATCGGTATTGATGACTTTGCAAAAGTAGACCTGAGAGTTGCTCAGATCACCGATTGCGTGCCTGTTAAACGAGCAAAGAAGTTATTACAGCTTACTCTTGACGACGGTACGGAAACCCCCAGAACAGTTGCATCGGGTATTGCGCTCTACTATAAACCCGAACAGCTTATCGGCAGAAAGGTTATTGTTGTTTCAAACCTTAAACCCGCTGTTCTTTGCGGTGTTGAAAGCCACGGTATGATTCTTGCAGCAGATGCAGATGAAAACGATGTAAGAGTAATCTTTGTGGATGACCTGCCCGTAGGAGCAAAAATCAGATAATGAACAACATTTTCGATTCACACGCCCATTACAATGATGAGCAATTTGATATCGACCGTGATTCTTTGCTCGCTTCATTACCCGAAGCGGGCATTGTCGGTATTATAAACTGCGGTACTGATGTGAAATCATCACATGAATCGCTTGAAATGGCTGAAAAATACCCCTTTATATACGCAGCCTGCGGTTATCATCCCGAATCAGCACTTGAATTTACAGACGATAATCTTCTTGACATTGAAAAGATGCTGTCACATGAAAAATGCGTTGCAGTCGGAGAAATAGGACTCGAATATCACTATGATTTCGTGCCGAAAGATGTTCAGAAATATGTTTTTGAAAAGCATCTTGAACTTGCGGTAAAATACGATATGCCCGTTATTGTACACGACAGGGAAGCCCATGCAGACACAATGGATCTGCTTAAAAAATACAAGCCGAAAGGCGTTCTGCATTGCTATTCGGGCAGTGCTGAAATGGCAAAAGAAGTGCTAAAAATGGGGATGTATATAGGTCTTGGCGGTGCCGTTACATTCAAAAATGCCGTAAAGCCAGTTGAAGTGGCAGAAATGATACCCCTTGACAGATTATTGCTTGAAACCGATTGTCCTTATATGGCACCTGTACCTATGAGAGGGAAGAGAAATAACTCTGCATATATTTCGTATGTTGCAGAAAAAATTGCAGATATCAAGGGCGTATCCCCACAGGAATTGCTTGATATTACTGCTGAAAACACAAAAAATCTATTTAATATAAAGTAATTTTACATTAAAGAAGGAGGAAGAGAATTGATTAAGAAATTTTATTCGGGAAATGCTCCCGAGCTTGAAAAATACAAGCAGATGTGTCTTGATGAAGGAGCTATCGATCCGGCACTTTACACTAAATACAGCGTTAACAGAGGTCTGCGTGATCTTAACGGAAAAGGAGTCCTGACAGGGCTTACGGAAATTTCCGAAATTCAGTCCAAGAAAAATGTTGACGGTGTTGATGTCCCTGCAGAGGGTATGCTCTTTTACAGAGGATATAATGTAAAGGATATTATAGGAGATATGGCAAAAAGAGGCAGATACGGTTTTGAAGAGACTGTTTATATATTGCTTTTCGGTTCTTTGCCAAACGAAGAACAACTTGATGAGTTCAAAAACGTTCTCGCAAATTACCGTGAATTGCCCGTATCATTCGTTCGTGACTTTATAATGAAAGCTCCGTCGGGTGACATTATGAATTCACTTGCAAGAAGCGTTCTTGCGTTGTATTCTTACGATGAACAGCCTGATGACACATCGATCGGCAATGTTTTAAGACAATGTGTCCGTCTTATTTCGCTGTTTCCGTTGCTTTCAGTTTACGGCTATCAGGCATACAACTATTATATAAAAGGAAATCCCAGCTTTTTTATTCATGAACCAAAAGACGAATACTCAATTGCCGAGAATATCCTTTATATGCTCCGTCTTGACGGTCAGTTTACTCCGCTTGAAGCTCAGCTTCTTGACCTTGCACTCATTCTTCATGCAGAGCACGGCGGCGGAAACAACTCTACTTTCACAACCCATGTTGTCACATCATCGGGTACTGATACTTATTCAGCAATTGCTGCTGCTCTCGGCTCACTCAAAGGTCCCCGTCACGGCGGTGCAAACATAAAAGTGCGTAATATGTTCAAGGATATCAAAGAAAATGTCAAGGACTGGAATGATGATGCTGAAATCAAGGCTTATCTTCTGAAACTTCTCAACAAAGAAGCATTTGATAAAAGCGGTCTGATTTACGGTATGGGGCACGCAGTTTATTCACTTTCAGACCCCAGAGCCGAGGTTTTTAAGGGCTTTGTTGAACAGCTTGCTCTTGAAAAAGGTCTTGAGGATGAATACAGACTTTATGCAAACATTGAGCGTATTGCTCCCGATGCAATTGCCGAGAAACGCAGGATTTATAAGGGCGTAAGTGCAAATGTGGACTTCTATTCGGGCTTTGTTTATGAAATGCTCGGTATCCCCGAAGAGCTTTATACTCCTATCTTTGCCGTTGCAAGAATTGCAGGCTGGTCTGCACACAGACTTGAGGAAATTATCAATTCAGGCAAAATCATAAGACCTGCATATATGAATGTTCAGGACAGAAGAGAATATGTTCCGTTTGATGAAAGATGATTCTCTTTTAAATAAAAATTCAGGAGGCTTTTTTATGAAAAAGACAACAAAAATTTTCGCATTATTTATGGCAGTTTTGTTTCTTGCACAGATTCCTCTTATCTCAGTTTCGGCTGCATTTGACGATTTTTCCATGACACAGGAAGAATGGGATGCTTTATATGCTGAAAAACGTGATGAAAACACATTACCCACACTTTGCGTTGGTGCAGACGAAACTCAGCTTAACATCACATGGCACATGGCTAAGGATGTTGCAGAGGCTAAAGTCAGACTTGCCGATAACAAAGAAATGGTCGGTGCTGTCGTATTTACAGGTGAAACAGTTCCTGCAGAAACCGATGAACAGCTTGTCTGCCGTGTTGTTATGACGGGAATCGAAGCAAACTCCACATATTACTATCAGTGGTACACAGAAAACGGCTGGAGTGAAGCTTATAAGTATGAATCAAAGGGCTTTGATTCCTTTAAAATGATGCTTATCGGTGACATTCAGATCGGTGGTCAGACAGAGGATAACCCCGAAGAACAGTCAAGAATCGGCTACGTATGGCAGTCAGTTCTCGATGAAGCTCTCACTAAGAATCCCGATATCAGCTTCCTGCTTTCACCCGGAGATAATACATCAACAGGTAAAGCTGCTGACGAATGGCAGACTCTTCTTATGCCTGAATATACAAGAAGCCTTCCTATGGCTCTTGCAATCGGTAACCATGACAAAAAAGGTATGATGTACAACTATTATACATTTATGCCCAATGAATACTTCGGTCAGTATTTTGAAGGTCTTGACAGAGATTTCTGGTTCCGTTACGGCGACGTTCTTTTCCTTGTATTTGATGCTTGTTCAGGTTCAGCAGCAGACCACCGTGCAATGGCAGAAGAAGCTGTTGCGAAGAATCCCGATGCAAAATGGAGAGTTGGTGTTATGCACCAGGCTCTTTACGGCCCCGGACTTGCGTTTTTGGAGCCCGAAACAATGATAATGCTCAATGCAGTGTTCCAGCCCATTTACGAAATGTATGATCTTGATATTGTATTCACAGGTCATACTCATATGCAGGGACGCACACATTTCATCAGCAACGGTATGGTAACAGGCCTTGCAAAGAGTGGTGAAACATACACAGACCCGGGCGGTATAATTTACCTTAACACAAATGCGTGCTGTGATCAGGGCAGTGCAGGATGGAATCCCTTTACTGCTTATTCATTTGAAAATGCCGATGTAACAACATATTCAACTGTTGATTTTACATCTTCAAGCATGTCAATCAAAACTTTCAGAGGCGACAACAGCGAACTTCTTGACAGTATCACTATCAAGAAAACAAAGGGTTTTGAAACAGATGAAACAAAGCTTTCTTTCCAGAAGATGCTTTATAAAATTGTCGAATTCCTCGGCTGGGTTTATATGCAGATAGACAGAATTGTCGTCGCAAACAGAGGCGGACATTTTTAATTCCAAAAAATCTCTTGTCGTTAGGCAGATGAATAAGAAAAGACTTGCCACAATTCGTTGGCAAGTCTTTTTTATATCAATTTTATTATCATACTTATTATTTGTTGAATTTCTTCGATTTTTTCGGGCGGAACAGTCGAAAGCATTGAAGTGATGTATGAATTTTCAGTATCTTTAATATCAAAAACAATCAAATCTGATGAAATATGCAATGCAGAACAGATTTTTTTCAGAGTTACAACAGTCATGCCTTTTTTTCCGGTTTCAATATCTGCGAGAAATTGGGTTGAGATATTTGCAAGTTCAGCTAACTTTTCTCTTGACAGTTTTTGTTTTTCTCTGACAGCACGAATTCTTAAACCAAATAATGCATTTTCTGATTTCATTCTTATCACCCTCTATAGCTATAATATACACTAAACTAAAGTTTAAAAAAATCAACTATGGATATTGACAAAACATAACAATAGATGTATAATAATTCTGTCATATCATTAATTTATGTTTAAAAAATGCAGAGACAAGGTGTGTTACTATGAGAGAAATGCTGAAAAAAATCACTTCAGTATTATTGTCAGTGTTGTTATTATTTTCTGTAACAATATTTTCTGACTGTAATATTGCAAATATGTTAACTCTAAATGCTTTTGCCGCAAATGGTAATGATATTGTAAGTTATGCACGACAATTTATAGGGTATCCTTATGTTTGGGGTACACAAGGTCCGAATTCTTTTGATTGTTCAGGGTTTGTTAGGTATGTATTCAAACATTTTGGTATTTCACTTCCTGCAAGTTCATCAAATTATTGGAATAATCCGACTGCATATGGTACGGTGATCGCATATGGAAGTGTAGATAATGCGAGGGCAGGAGATGTAATTTCGTGGTCAGGTCATGTGGCAATTTATACGGAAAACGGGTATTGTGTAGAGGCTTTAAATCCAAGTTATGGAGTTACTGAAAAATTTAAAGTAAATAGTCATACAAATGGACTCAATTATAAAGTTATCAGAATATATGGTTTGGAATCAACACTTTTTGATTGTCCTCCATCAACTGCAAGTCTTTCAATTAATAAAACTGAAATGCGTATTGGCGAAGAATTTACTTTTTCCGCATCATCAGATGCTTTATGTTCTTACTATTTTTCTGTTTTTGATGCAGATTCTGGCGAAAAAATAATGGAAAGTTCAATGTCGTATACATATACGACAAGTTTTCTCAGAGCCGGACATTATTCTGCGTATATGTCTGCTTATAATTCATATGGTGCGGTAGATTCAGAATGGATTGACTTTTATGTTTTTGGCGATAAGCCCTCAAAAGCTGAGTTGACAGTGAATAAAGATAGTATTTCGTTAGGTGAATCTGTAACATTAACAACAAAAACTGATGCTTATTATTCAAAGATATATATGTCTATATTTAATAGCAACGGAAAATCTGTTTTTTCCGGTAATGTATCTGATGTTTACACTTTTACACCTGAATACAATGATACATATTCTTGTTATGTTAGTGCATATACGCATGAAGGCGGCGTTGATTCAAACAATGTTAAATTTGTTGTAGGAGATCGTATTCAGAATAATGGTACTACGATTTTATATGTTTCCGATGTGTCTGTAAGGTCAAATGATGTAATAAAAGTGTTGTTTTCTATGAATGATGCAGAAAACATTAATTCAATCAGTATCGGAAATTTGAAATATAATAAATCTTTGCTAACTTTACAAAAAAAAGAATGGAAACTTTCTGATTCAGTGATTTCCAGTACGGATGGTGATTATTCTGTTATTAAATTTAACGACAACAGAGACTGTAATGGCATAGTTTTTGAAGCTACTTTTTTAGTATCTGATGTTGACTCATTTGTTGAAACAGAAATATCCTGTGATGTTACAGCAAGATATGAATTACCTGACGGTAATGAAAGTTCTATTGATGTAAAAGTTGAAAACGGTGTAGTAAAAATTAATGGCGAAAAATCGCTTGATTATGATAAAAACGGTTATGTAACGACAGATGACGCAGTCTATGTTCTTAAACATATTATGATGCCCGATATTTTTGAAGTAACAGGAGGTGTCGATTTCGATAAGAACGGGCATGAGACCACTGATGATGCAGTATATTTGTTGAAACATATAATGATGCCGGATATTTATCCGATTAATTAAAAAGGAGATTTGAAAATGAAAAAAATAATAGCAATGATTATGGCTGCTGTTGTTGCAATAAGCATTTCATGTGTTTATGTGTTTGCTGACGGAAATGCAGTTGTTGAGGTGTCAGATGCGAATGTCAAAGCAGGAGATTCTTTTAGTGTAAAAGTTTCTCTTAAGAATTGTGAAGAAATTACATCACTTTCTGTTAAATTTAATTATGATAATTCTGTTCTCAAACTTGTCGATGGAAAATGTTTGGTTGGAAATGCAATTCTTCATCAGGTTGATACAAAAAATAATGTTGCATTATTTAAATTTGACGGCAATGTAAATGCAAATGGTGATATTTTTGAACTTAATTTTAGTGTTGACAGCAATGCAAAATCAGATTCATACAAGATTTCTATTGACAGAGTTGTTGTGAAGCAGTTAGCCGATGAAAAGGAAATTGACCTTTCAGCTAATACAAAAGCAGGTGTTGTTACAATAAAATCTGATGAAAAGCCAACTAATCCGCCCACTTCAACAGAACCACCTGTCACTGCGCCTCCGGCTTCAACAGATCCTTCAACAGAACCTCCGGTAACTGTTCCCCCTACTTCAACAGATCCTTCAACAAAGCCTCCTGTTACTGACAAACCCGAGCCAACAGAGACTACAACTGCAACTACCACAACAACTGAACCTTCAACAAAGGATAGAATTCCTCAGACCGGAGATTCACACTTTATTGCTCTTGTTGCCGGTGTATGTGTGATTGCCGGTGTTGCATTTGTTTCTACAAGAAAAAAGAATGATTATTAATTAGTTCTTTAAAAGTGTCCGCTTGTGATTATTCACAGGCGGCATTATTTTACCTAATCTTAATAATAAATTTGATAAAATATTAAAATAAGGTCTTGTTTTAGGTGTTATATTGGTGTAAAATAGCGACAGGAGTATATAATAACAAAGAGGTGTTCAAATGGACAAAACTCAGAAACGGTGGTCTTTTATCGTAAATACATTGTATTTCGGTATATTTATTGTTGCATTTTATTTCTTTATGAAATACGCATTCTGGACTGTATTTCCGTTTATATTTGCTTTTATTGTAGCCGCAATTCTGCAAAAGCCGTTAAAGCTGTTGACAAAATCAGAGAAAGCACCGAAAGGGCTTATCAGTGCAATTCTGTCGCTGTTTGTGTTCGGAATAATTATCACTGTTTTTGTTCTGGGCGGTGTAAGAATAGTTTACAGTGTCAGAGATCTCATTACTTATTTCACAGACAGATGCTCCAATCTTGTTGAATTTTTTGAAGTTTTGAAAACAGGGTATCTAAGTCTTGAAATTGCACAGATTCTTCCTGCAGAAGCAAATAATGCGATTACAAGCGGTATTGATTCTGTCAGTGAATATTTTTCAAGTGGCGATATCTTTGCTGCATTGACAGAAAATGTTTCCAAGTTTATTTCTCCTATAGGAAGTGTTATTTCAACGGTTCCGAGCGTTATTATCGGTTTTGTTGTTTCAATTGTTGCAACCTGTTTCATGACTTCAACTTTTGACGATATAAAGGATTTTATTATCCGTCAGTTCAGTGAAGAAAATCAGTATAAAGTAAGAAGAGCAAAATATATTCTGCTTTCTTCCGTAGGAAAAATGATAAAAGCCTACATCGGAATAATATTTATCACAACAGCAGAAGTGTTTATAGGATTAAGCATTCTGAAGCTTATCGGATTCCTTGACGGTTCTCATATTTTTATAATCAGCTTTATAATTGCATGTATCGATATTATTCCCGTTCTTGGTACCGGTACTGTTGTGATTCCTTGGAGTATATATTCCTTCGTAACAGGTAATATAGGAATGGGTATAGGACTTCTTATACTTTATGCTGTTATAACAGTTATCAGGCAGTTTATAGAGCCCAAGCTTGTTGCAGGTCAGGTGGGTATTTCTCCTGTTGTTACAATTATTGCTATGTTTATCGGAATCAAGATTTTCGGCGCTGTCGGTATTTTTATTCTTCCCTTGATTGTAATTATTATCAATCTGCTTAATGACGAAGGAATAATACACATTTTCAATAAAAAAGTTCCCAAGGAGGTAAATGTGGAATCAGAATCGACTGAAACTTCTGATAATGATTCTGCAGAAAGTAAAGAATAAGCTTTGAACAAGGCGGTGCTCACCGTCTTGTTTTTTTGCACTATTTGTTATAAAGATGTTGATTTGTTATCCGAAAAGATGTAAAATAACTGTATATGTGTTTATATAGAGGAGAATTGAGATGTCTCTTGTAAAAATGACCGGAGTGTTATCCTGGGCAGAAAAAAATAACTGTGCTGCCGGTGCTTTCAGTGTCGGTAATATGGAAATGATTATAGGCGCTGTCAGAGCTGCTGAAGAAATGAATACACCCATAATTCTGCAGATTGCAGAAAAGAGAATGAAGCAGTCTCCGATGCATCTTATGGCTCCGATGATGGTATCTGCCGCAAAAAATGCAAAAGTACCCGTTGCTGTTCATCTTGACCATGGTCTGACAATGGGGTGTATTGAATCTGCACTTGAGTACGGCTTTACATCGGTTATGCTTGACGGTTCACTTCTTCCTTTTGAGGAAAATATTGAATTGACAAAAGCTGTCCGTGCTGAAGCTGATAAATACGGTGCAACAGTTGAAGCAGAGCTTGGTGTTGTCGGCGGTAATGAGGGCGACACGGAAAAACATGAAATCATGTGCACAGATCCCGAAAAGGCAGTGGAGTTTTGTGAAAAAACAAATGTTGACTGTCTTGCAGTTGCAATAGGTAATGCACACGGAAATTATCCCGTTTTGCCCGAGCTTTGTTTTGATGTGCTTGAGGAAATTTATAAGAAAGTCAGCACACCTCTTGTTCTTCACGGCGGTACCGGTATAACCGATGAAATGTTCAGAAAAGCGATTTCTCTCGGCATCAGAAAAATCAATATTGCCACTGCAAGTTTTGATGCACTTGCAATGAATGCAAAAAAATATACAGAAACTGCCGATAAACCCGATTATTTCACACTTTCTCCCTATATGGCAGATGCCGTATATGAGAATGTTAAGAAGCATATAAATATATTTTTAAATAAGTGAGAATATCATGGATAAAATAATTTTTAATAACACTACTGCAGAACCACTTACCTTTAAAAACGGAAAACTGAGAGTAATTCATATTACCGATACACACATCGGTGCCGATAATGAGGAAATGACACTTTGTCTTATTGCTCAGGCACTTGACCGTGAAAAGCCCGATGTCGCAGTTGTGACAGGAGATACAATTTCTTCCGATAACAACAGGGAAGAAGTTCTTGAAAGAACAAGACGTTTTATGCAGTTGTTTCAGGACAGGAATATTCCCGTTGCGCTGACTTTCGGCAATCACGATTCTGAGTCGGGAATTGTTACAAGACAGGAGCTTATGGCTTGTTATAACGAATTTCCCTGCAGTATCTCTGTTGACGAAGGGGATATTATGGATGGTTGCGGTACATACAATGTTCCCGTTCTTGCATCAGAAAGTGATGAAGTTAAATTCAATCTCTGGATTTTTGATTCAGGTGATTATGATGATGAAGGCAAATATGCCAATGTATCGGAAGAAAAAGTTGAATGGTACAAAGAAAAGAGCAAGATATATGAATCAATGTTCGGCAAAAAAGTTTATTCGCTTGCTTTTCAGCATATAATTGTCCCTGAATCATATGATGCACTCAAAAAGGTCAATCACATTACTCCCTATACATATAAAGGTATATATGACCATGAGGGATATTACAGATTTGATCCGAAAATGCCCAATTTCGGTACACTCAAAGAACCGCCCTGTTGTGGTGCGATAAATCACGGTCAGTTTGATGCACTTGTTGAGAGAGGTGACTGTCTCGGTATTTTTACGGGACACGATCATACAAATGCTTTTGGTGTGAAGTACAAAGGTGTTGATATCGTAAATTCACTCAGCACAAGATATCAGGATGACTGTTTCTCAACACAGTACGGTTACAGAATTATTGATATCGATGAAAAAGACACATCTGTTTATTCATCAAAGGTTGTCCGCTGGTATAATATTTACAAGCCTGAAAATTTGTCACAGTATAAAAATAAAGGTGAACTCATTTATAAAACAGCAAAATCCGTTGCACTGAAAGGACTCAGAGAGAGATTTCTGCAGGGAAGCGGACATCTGATTGTCAGAATTTTCGGTCTGCGTAAAGTAAAGTATAAAGATTGATAAAGTTAAGTCGGAGGGAAGTCCGATGGATAAAAATGTTGTTTATGAAAACAGAACAAAGCAAGTGGAAGTCTGGGCTGAAGACTATCTCAAACCCATTCCGCATCTTCACAAAGAGCTTGAACTGATTTATGTTGTCAAGGGTGAATCACACCTGTTTATTGACAATAAAAATATGACAATTACTGACGGGGATCTGTTTGTCTGTTTCCCGAATCAGATACACTGTTATGAAAGCTCAACTCACGGTCAGTATTTTCTTTTTACAATAAGCCCCGATTGTTGCATCGGTATAAAAGACTTGCTTTGTGATAACGTCCCTGTTAATAATATTCTGAAGCTCAGCAAAGATAATGATATACTGCAAACTCTTGTTTCAGCGGTCACTTACTACGGACAGTATAAAGAAACATACCGTGCGGGGATTATCAATCATGCACTTGCGATGATTCTTCAGCGTCTTTCTCTCAGTCCCAGAATTAAAAGCAATTCCGCCACTTTGCAGAATATCATAAGCTATTGTTCATTGAACTTTTCGAGAGAGCTTACTCTTGATGATATGTCCTGTGAGCTTCATCTGAGCAAATACCATATATCACATCTTCTTAATAACAGACTCGGCATCAGTTTTACGGGCTATATAAATATGCTCAGAATAAACAAAGCCTGTGATTTATTGCGAATGACCGATAAAAGCATTGCAAGTATTTCAGAAGAGGTCGGTTTCGGTTCAATCAGAACATTCAACAGGGTATTTATGCAGATTATGAATACCACACCGTATGATTACAGAAAGCATAGTTGAAGACACCTTTTTGGTGTCTTTTTGTTTGTGCAAAAAACCGCAATATTTGTCTATAAAGTGTGATATTTTTGACTTGATTAAAACTGTTATTACAAATTATAATATAATTAATATGTCAATAAATGACTTGTTATAAAAATATACGTAAAATCCCTGTTTCTGACCATATTCAGGGTGAAAAGGAGAGCGTAATGAAATACATTGAATTTGACAATACAAAAGAATTTGACCTGATTCCTCTCGGCAGAGTTGCCATTGACTTCAATCCTACAGATATGAACAAACCTCTTTCCGAAAGCAGTAATTTCAATAAATATGTTGGTGGTTCACCTGCAAACATTGCTGTCGGCATGGCAAGACTCGGAAAGAAAGTCGGTTTTATCGGCAAGGTGTCCGATGACCAGTTCGGTGATTATGTTATCAATTATTTCAAAAATGACGGTATTGATGTAAGCCACATCACAAGATGCAAAAACGGTGAAAATCTTGGTCTTACATTTACTGAGATAAAAAGCCCCAAAGAAAGCAGTATCCTGATGTACCGTGAAGGTGTTGCAGACCTTATGCTTCACCCCGATGATGTTGATGAAGATTACATCAAGAGAACAAAGGCTCTTCTTATTTCAGGTACAGCCCTCTGTCAGTCACCCTCAAGAGAGGCAGCTCTCAAGGCTATGATGCTTGCAAAGAAAAACAACATTCCTCTCATTTTTGATATTGACTACCGTTCATACACATGGAAGAACAAGGATGAAATTTCCGTTTACTATTCAATGGTAGCAAGAAACGCAGATATTATTTTAGGTTCTCGTGAAGAATTTAACCTTACTGAGGCTATAACAGGTGTGTGCGCAACTGACGAAGAGAGTGCAAAGCTCTGGTGTTCATACGGTGCAAAGATCGTTGTTATCAAACATGGCAAAGACGGCTCAACAGCTTATACAAATGACGGCAACAGCTATTCAATCAAGCCTTTCCCTGTTCAGATGCTCAAAGGCTTCGGCGGCGGTGACGGCTATGCTTCATCATTCATCAGAGCACTCATAGACGGATGTGAGCTTATCGAAGCTCTCGAATACGGCTCAGCATCAGCATCAATGCTCGTTTCTGCTCATAGCTGTTCTGCTGCAATGCCTTCACTTGAAGCTGTAGAAAAATTCATTGCAGAGGAAAAGGCACTTTACGGGGAGATGGTTGCCCGTGCTTAAAAATAAATTCATGGAATTGCCGAAAGGCTTTAAAGTTATGATAATATTTTTGATTGTTATATTCTGTCTGGCTGTTCTTGTGGGTATATATGCTCTGAGTATAAATGCATATATGGTTAACTCAACAAAAGACAAGATTCTGACATCAGAGGAATCTGCAGAACTCAGAGATGTTGACTGCATACTTGTGCTTGGTGCAGGTGTGCACGGCACGACACTAAGTCACATGCTCGAAGACAGAGTATTGACGGGCATTAAGCTTTATGAACTCGGCTCAGCTCCGAAAATCCTCATGAGTGGCGACCACGGTCAGGATAATTATGACGAAGTGAACGCCATGAAAGCTTATGCAAAGGAAAAGGGTGTTCCGTCAGAAGATATTTTTATGGACCATGCCGGCTTTTCAACCTATGAATCCATGTACCGTGCAAGAGATGTTTTTCAGGCAAAAAAGATAATTATTATTTCTCAGAAATATCATCTCCACAGAGCAATTTATGTCGCAGAATATTTAGGTCTTGAAGCATATGGTGTAGACAGTCAGCTCAGACCTTATGCCGTTGATACTAACATTTACAACACGATAAGAGAATTTCTTGCAAGAAATAAAGAATTTATATATGTAAGACTCAATCCCGTTCCGACTTATCTCGGTGAAGCTATTCCGATAAGCGGTAACGGTGATATTACAAATGACAAAGAAGGTGCATAAATGTTTGAAGTACCCGTATTAAATGAAAATAACGAGAAAATCCTGTGTGAGAGAAACGGCAAAAATGCCGATATGCTTATGACAATCAGGATAAAATATCTTAAAGCAGGGGAGAGTATTTCATTCTTTGAAAAAGAAGATGAAACTGCAGTGTTGCTCGTTGCCGGAGCCGTTACTTTTGAATGGAACGGTCACAAAGAAAGCGGAAAGAGAAAAGACCCCTTTGAAATGAAACCATATTGTCTTCATGCTTCAAAAAATACACAGTTCACTGTTACGGCAGATGAGGACAGCGAAATTGTGATTCAGCAAACAGACAATGATAAAGAGTTCCTGCCTGTTTTTTATAATCCCGATAATTGTCTTTATCAGGAATTCGGAAAAGGACAGTGGGACGGTGCAGGACACAGAGTTGTTTCCACAATGTTTGACCCCGACAATGCACCTTATTCAAATATGGTTATGGGTGAAGTTTTCAATAAACCCGGCAGATGGTCAAGTTATCCGCCTCACCATCATCCTCAGCCCGAAGTTTATTATTACAGATTCGATAAACCTCAGGGCTTCGGAGCTTGTTTCAATGCAGACGAAGTTTATAAGAGTGTTGACTCTTCAGCTTGCTTTATTCATGACGGTGAAGACCATCAGCAGGTGGTAGCACCCGGTTATAATATGTATTATGTATGGATGATCCGTCACCTTGACGGTGATCCGTGGTATAAAACAACAAGATTTGTTTCTCCCGAGCATGAATGGCTCACAAAAGTATAAGGAGGTTATTATATGCCCGTAATGACAACAGCACAGGCGCTTGTAAAGTTCCTTGACAATCAGTATGTTTCCTTTGACGGCAAGGAAAATAAGTTCGTAGACGGTATTTTTACTGTTTTCGGACACGGTATTGTTGTAGGTCTCGGTCAGGCTCTTGACGAAAATCCCGGTTCACTCCGTGTTTATCAGGGTAAAAATGAACAGGGTATGGCTCACGCTGCAACAGCTTATGCAAAAGAAAACAACAGAAGAAGAATCATTGCATGTTCTTCATCAATCGGACCCGGCAGTGCAAACATGGTAACTGCAGCGGCTACTGCAACAGTTAACAATGTTCCTCTTCTTCTTTTCACAGCTGACACATTCTCAACCCGTCAGCCTGACCCTGTTCTTCAGCAGTTTGAACAGCCCTATTCACTGGCTATCACAACAAATGACGCATTCAAACCCGTTTGCAGATACTGGGACAGAATCGCTCGTCCCGAACAGCTTATGTCAGCTATGATAAATGCAATGCGTGTTCTTACAGACCCCTCATGCACAGGTGCTGTGTGTATTTCTCTTTGTCAGGATGTTGAGGGTGAGGCATATGATTATCCCGAAGAATTCTTCAGAAAGAGAGTTCACAGAATCACAAGAGTGACAGCTCCCGATGAAGAAATTGAGGATATTGCAGAAGTAATCGCATCATCCAAGAAACCCATGGTCATTTGCGGCGGTGGTGTAAGATATTCCGAAGCAGGTCAGGCGCTTGTTGATTTCTGCGAAAAGTTCAACATTCCTTACGGTGAAACACAGGCAGGTAAGAGTGCAACATTCTCATCAAACCGTTACAATATGGGCGGTGTCGGTGTTACAGGTAACTCATCAGGCAACGATGTAGCAAAGATTGCTGACTGTATCATCGGTATCGGCACTCGTTTTTCAGATTTTACAACAGCTTCAAAGTCACTTTATCCCGAAAAGAAGATTGTAACAATCAATACATCACGATTTGATGCATATAAATTAGGTGCAACGAAGGCTGTCGGTGATGCAAAAGCAACACTCCTTAAACTCACCGAAGTTCTTTCAGCAAAAGGCTATAAGAGTGAATATACAGACGAATTCGACAATGCTAAAAAAGCATGGAATGATGAAATGGATATGCTTTCATCATATACATACGATGAAAACTTCAAGCCTCTTATCGAAGCACGTTACGATAAGACAATTCCCGAATTTGTTGAAATGTACGGCTCAGCTCTGACTCAGACTCAGGCTCTCAGCTACATCAGAAACAACATCGACAAAGATGCAGTGGCAGTTGCGGCATCAGGCTCACTTCCCGGTGATATGCAGAGAATGTGGACATCCGAAAGCCTTTATACATACAACATGGAATACGGCTATTCATGTATGGGGTATGAGATTGCAGGTGCATTCGGTGCAAAGCTTGCTAAGCCCGACAGAGAAGTTTATGCTTTCTGCGGTGACGGCGGTTATCTTATGCTTCACTCTGAGCTTGTAACATCAATTCAGGAAAATGCAAAGATAAATGTGCTTATTTTTGATAACTCAGGTTTTGGTTGTATCAATAATCTTCAGATGAGCAACGGTATCGGAAATCTTGCAACAGAGTTCAGAAAAAGAGATAAAAACGGCAAGCTTCTCGGCGATCTTATGCCCATGGATTTTGCAATGAGTGCAGCAGGTTACGGTGCTAAGACATACACCGTAAAAACTCTTGAAGACCTGGCATTTGCCCTTGAAGACAGTAAGAAACAGACAGTTTCAACACTTATTGATATAAAAGTTCTTCCCAAATCAATGACAGACGGTTACGGTGCATGGTGGAATGTAGGTCTTGCATCAGTGTCCGACAGTGAAAGTGTCAGGGAAGCCTATAAAAATAAAACTGAAAATCTCAAAAAAGCGAGGAAGTATTAATATGCTTGATAAAAACAAAGTAAAACTCGGTATAGCTCCGATTGCATGGACAAATGACGATCTTCCCGATCTCGGTGCTGAAAACACATTCCAGCAGTGTGTATCAGAAATGGCACTTGCAGGCTTCACAGGTTGTGAAGTCGGCAACAAATATCCCAAAGATCCCGATGAACTTCACAAGTATCTTGACATCAGAGGAATTCAGATCTGCAACGCATGGTTTTCGACATTCCTTACAACAAAGCCTTATGAAGAAACAGAGGCTGATTTTATCAAGCACATAACATTCCTTAAGGCTATGGGTGCAAAGGTTGTAGGTGTTTCCGAGCAGGGACATTCAATCCAGGGCACAGACAAGGCTGTTTTTGATGAAAAGTATGTTATGAATGATGAAGAGTGGGATATGCTCTGCACAGGTCTTAATAAACTCGGTAAAGTTGCAAAGGATATGGGAATCACTCTCACATTCCATCATCATATGGGTACTGTTGTACAGACAGCAGAAGAAATCGACAGACTTATGGAAAACACAGATCCCGAACTGTTCAATCTTCTTTTTGACTCAGGTCATCTTGCATACTGCGGTGAAGATTACATGGCAGTTCTTAAAAAGTACATAAACAGAATCAAGCACGTTCATCTCAAGGATATCCGTCCCGAAGTTGTTGCTGAAGTCAAGAAAAACGGCCTCAGCTTCCTTGAAGGCGTAAGAATGGGTACATTCACAGTTCCCGGTGACGGTGCAATTGATTTTGAGCCAATTTTCAAGGTGCTTGAAGAAAATGACTATGAAGGTTATGTTCTTGTTGAAGCCGAACAGGATCCCGCAAAGGCAAATCCTTTTGAATATGCAGTAAAAGCAAGAAAATATATAAGAGAAAAATCAGGACTTTAATAGGAGAGTAGAAATGGAAAAATTACAGTATTTTGTAAACGGTGAATTCAGGGATTCCAAGACTGAGGTCTGGTATGACCTTCATAATCCCAGCACAGGCGAAGTGACAGGTCAGGCACCCTGCTGTACAAATGACGAAGTGCTTGAAGCAATTGCGGCTGCTAAGGCTGCATTCCCCGTATGGAGAGCAACTCCCGCAATCAAGAGAGCACAGATAATGTACAAAGTCCGTGATCTTATCATGCAGAATATGGAAGAGCTCACAATGTGTGTTGCAAAGGAAAACGGCAAGGTATGGAGCGAAGCAGAGGGTGATGTTCTCAAGGCAAAAGAAGGCACAGAACTTGCAACTCAGGTTCCTTCACTTATGATGGGTGAAAGCCTTATGGATGCTTCAACAGGTTATGATACAGTTAAATACCGTGAAGCAATGGGTGTTTTTGCAGGTATCGTTCCTGTTAATTTCCCTGCAATGATTCCTTTCGGCTGGATGGCACCCACTTGTGTTGCATGCGGTAACACAATGGTTCTCAAAGCTGCATCATTCACACCCAAAACAGCTATGATGTTTGCAAAGATTTATAAGGAAGCAGGCATTCCCGACGGTGTTATCAATATCGTTACATGCTCAAGAAACGAAGTAAACACAATTCTTGATCATCCCGATGTTGTAGGTGTTACCTTTGTCGGTTCAACTCCCGTAGGTCTTAAAGTCTATGAAAGAGCCGCATCTGCAGGCAAGAGAGTTCAGGCTCTCTGTCAGGCAAAGAACCATGCACTTGTTATGGAAGACTGTGCTCTTGAAAGAACAGTTGCAGGTGTTATTAACTCTGCATACGGCTGTGCAGGTCAGAGATGTATGGCTCTTTCTTGCTGTGTTGTTGAAGAGAGCATTGCAGATAAGTTCGTTAAAGAACTCAAAAAACAGGCATCAAAAATCAAGGTCGGTCCCTCATGGGATAAAGAGTCAAAGCTCGGACCCATTACATACAAAAAGCACTATGAAGAAGTTATTGCAGACATCGACAAAGGTGTTGCAGAGGGTGCAACTCTTGTTCTTGACGGCAGAAACTGCGTCGTTGAAGGCTACGAAAACGGCTATTTCGTTGGTCCCACAATCTTTGACCATGTAACAGAAGACATGACAATCGGCAGAGATGAAGTTTTCGGACCTGTTCTTTGCATCAAGCGTTGCAAGAACTTTGAAGAAGGTCTTAAGATTATGAATGACAGCCCTTATGCTAACGGTTCTGTTATCTATACTCAGAGCGGTTACTACGGAAGAGAATTTGCCCGTCATACACACGGCGGTCAGGTTGGTATCAATGTAGGTATCCCTGTGCCTGTTGGTTTCTTCCCGTTCTCAGGTCACAAGCAGTCATTCTTCGGTGATCTTCACTGTCTCGGCAAGGATGCATACCGTTTCTATACAGAGAGCAAAGCTGTTACAACACACTGGTTCTCAGAGGACGAAAAGAAAGCCCTTGAAGTCAGCACATGGGACGGCACAATCTGATTTTTTAATAATATGTGAAAGGAAAAAATAATTATGCTTAATATCGGTATTATCGGTGCAGGACGCATCGGCAAGGTTCACCTTGAATCAATTTCATATCACGTAAAGAATGCTGTTGTAACTGCAATTGCAGACCCCTTTATGAATGACGAAACAAAGTCTTTTTGTGAGGGCTTCGGTGTTGAAAAAATCTATACAGATTATAAGAAAATCATTGAAGATGAAACAATTGATGCAGTTCTTGTTTGTTCTTCAACTGATACTCATGCTCCTATTTCAATTGAAGCAATCAATGCAGGCAAGCATGTTTTCTGTGAAAAGCCTCTTGCAAACACAGTAGATAAGATTCTTGAAATTGCAGATGCTCTTAAGGCTCATTCCGAGGTTAAATTTCAGGTTGGCTTTAATCGTCGTTTTGACCACAACTTTGCAGCAGTCCGTAAGGCTTACGATGAAGGCAGAATCGGTGATGCACAGATTCTTAAAATTACATCACGTGACCCTCAGGCACCACCTGTCGGCTATTGTGCTGCAAGCATCTTTCTTGATATGACAATTCACGATTTTGATATGGCTTGCTTCCTTACAAACAGTGATGTTGAAGAACTTTATGTTTATGCTGATGCTCTTATCAATCCCGGTATCCGTGAATACGGTGATTTTGATACAGCCATCATTTCTATGAAAATGGAAAACGGTGCTCTTGCAGTTATTGATAACTCCCGTCAGGCAATGTACGGCTATGACCAGAGAGCGGAGCTTTTCGGTTCAAAGGGTATGGTTGCAACTGCTAACGATACACTTTCAACTGCGGTTGTTTCAGATGTTAACGGTGTTACAGGTGAGAAACCGCTCTATTTCTTCCTTGAAAGATATATGGGATCTTTCTCAGAAGAAGTAAGACAGTTTGTTGATTGCTGTGTAAACAACAAGGAAACACCTGTCGGTATTCATGCAGGTCTTCAGTCTGTCAAGATCGCTCTTGCTGCTGAAAAATCAGCAAACGAAGGCAGACCTGTCAAGCTTTCAGAAATTCAGTAATAAAAATTTTCAGACCGTCATTTTGGCGGTCTGATTTTTTTTAAATTTACTTGAAAACTTTGTTTGCCTATTATATAATATCTTCGAAAGAAGTGATATTCTATGGATAAACTCAGAATTGCAATTGTAGGTTGCGGAAATGTCAGTAAAAGACATTTTGAAGCAGCATTTGAAAATGAAAACAGCATTCTAGTTGCTTGTTGTGACAATGTCCCCGAAAAAGCAGATGCTATTGCAGAAAAGTATAATATAAAACCATTTTATTCTTTCGATGAAATGATGAATGACGCAGATTTTGATATTCTTCACATCTGTACACCTCATTTTCTTCATGCTCAAATGGCAATAACTGCAATGAAAAAAGGAAAACACGTTTTCTGCGAAAAACCTCTTGCAATACACTATGAGGATGCTGTCAGAATGTGCGAATGTGCAAAGCAGAATAATGTTTATCTTGCGGCTTGTTTTCAAAACAGATATAATCTTTCTTCTCAGTATCTCAAAGACCTTGTAAAGAGTGAAAAGCTCGGTAAAATAGTGGCTGTCAAAGGTAATGTAACATGGGACAGAGATGAAGAATATTATTCAGATGACTGGCACGGTACTCTTAAAAAAGAGGGTGGCGGTGTTATAATTAATCAGTGTATTCATACCCTTGACCTTATGCAATGGCTCGTTGATGATGAAGTTGTGTCTGTTGACGGCAGTATTTCACAGAAAAGGCTTAAAGGTAAGGTCGAAACAGAAGACACTGCCGATGCACTCATTAAGTTTTCAAACGGTGTGGAAGCCCTTTTTTACGGAACTTTGTGTTACAAAGCAAACTCTTCTGTTTTTCTTGAAATCCTTTTTGAAAAGGGTAAAGCCGTTATGTATGATGACCTTGTTATTACCGATGAAAACGGTAACAGGGAAGTCATTGCTCTGAAAAAATCGTCAGATGCAAAAAATTACTGGGGTACAAGCCATAAAATAATCATTGATGATTTCTATGATTGTGTTATAAATAAAAAAGAGTTCCTTGTGAACGGAAAATCAGGAAGTATCGCTGTTAAAATTGTTGATGAACTTTATAAATCAGCCCGATAGAAAGATAACCGTATTTCCAAAAGGAAGTACGGTTTGTTTAGTGTTAAAGAAAAACAATAATTTATCGAATAGTTAGGAGTTAGAAGTTAGGAGTTAGGAGTGTCGGAAGCACTTCGTGCTTGTTCCGCTACGCTCCATTAAAGAAATTGAAGTTTTTGCTATATACCGCCATTTTTACTTCATCTGCATTAT
>JAFXLD010000045.1 GCA_017531385.1 Clostridia bacterium | reverse complement strand
TTACTATTATACTCGGAGGTTTTTCTTCTCTTCAAGTCTTTTCGGCTTGCTTTTAGCTCGCCGTTTTTATTTTTGCTCCGCTCGTTTCTCACCCCCAGTAGAACTGGGGGTTTATTTTCACCCCTAAAGGGACCAAAAAAAAGTCACCGCAAAACGGTGACTTTAATAATTAACCTTCGTAATCTTCTTCGTTTTCCCAGTTATGCCATACGTTCTGAACGTCGTCATTTTCTTCAAACATTTCAAGCATTCTGCCCATGTTCTTGATATCATCGGGATTATCAAGTCTTGTATATGTTGAGGGAATGTACTCTGCTTCTGCAGAAATTGCAATATATCCTGCTGCTGCAAGAGCATCGTTTACAGCACCTACTTCATTGGGATTTGTTCTTACTTCAAAAACATCTTCTTCATCTGTTACAAGGTCATCTGCACCTGCTTCAAGAGCTGTTTCAAGAAGAGCATCCTCGTCAACACCGTCTTTTTCGATAACAATATTGCCCTGACGGCTGAACATGAACATAACAGAACCTGCCTGTCCCATATTTCCGCCGTATTTGTCGAAGTAATGACGGACATCGCCTGCTGTTCTGTTTCTGTTGTCTGTAAGAGTTTCAACAATAACAGCAATACCGTTGGGGCCGTAACCCTCGTATACGCACTCTTCGTAGTTTGTTGCGTCACCGTCACCCGAAGCTTTCTTTATAATTCTTTCGATATTATCGTTAGGAACGTTTGCAGCCTTAGCCTTTGCAATGATATCCTTGAGTTTTGAGTTGCCTGCAGGGTCGGGACCGCCGTCACGGACAGCAACTGCAATCTCTCTGCCGATTTTGGTGAAAACCTTTGCTCTCTGGTTATCGGTTTTCTCCTTTTTTCTTTTTATTGTACTCCATTTGGAGTGTCCTGACATAAAAATCACCTTTACATTAAAAATTCTCATATATTTTATCACTAAATGCCGTATTCGTCAACACTGTTTTAAATATTTGTGAGTATTCGGGGAAAAATATTCAAAAATATTGCGTCAAGGACGGTTTTTTCCGAATGAAACATATAAAAACTCTGCTGAAAAAAAATATCAGAATACTCAGAAAATATAAGAAGACATACACATCTGTTGCGGAAAAAAGCGAAGGCATAATGTGGTTTACAGACAATTTCCATATTATCGAAAAAAATTTTACCGCAGTCTCAAAAGCGTTGAAAAACAAAAAAATCAGCCTTTCGGTTCCGTCATCAATTGAAATCTGCAAAGAGCTTTGCACTGGCGGTGTTTTGCCGAAAACTCAGGATATAATATCTTTTCTTCTGAAAAAAAACACAACAACAGCTTTTCTTCAGACTCTGCCGACAGCAATTGCTTTTACGCTTATCGGGTTGATTACAGAAAGCATAAACACAAATGAAGATATGCTCATAAATTCAATCAGATCGCTTTTTGTTCTGCCCGATATTGATTTCGGAGAAATACTTTATCAGGTCAGTGAAACAGAAAAATTGCTGTGCCGGGACCCTGTAGGTGTTTACAGAAAAATGAGTGAGCAGACAAAAGACATTTATCGCACGGCAATATGTAAAATGGCTGAAAAAGAAGGACTTAGTGAGATTTCAGTTGCGACACGGCTTCTTGAACAGGCAAAAAAAGAAAACAAGCATATCGGTTTTTTTCTTGATATAACAAAAGACAGACAAAATACAGGCAAATTACTTTTTGCCACAGAAGCAATACTTCCGTTAATTGCAGGTGTAATTCTCTCCATTGTAACAAAACAATGGTATGTTTTATTTTTAATATATTTGCCCTTATGGGAAGCTCTGAAATTTATAACTGACTTTATTTTTTCACATATTCCCGCAAGGGCACCCGTTTTTAAAATGGATTTTTCTGCAGGTATTCCCGACAGCGAAAAAACCGTGATTGCAATTTCCACACTTTTGCCGTCAGCAGGCTGTGCAAAAGATTTATGCGAAAATATAAAAAATCTCTATCTTTCAAATTGTCGTGACAACACGTGCATCTGTATTCTTGCAGACCTGAAAAGCTCTTCTACCCCCACAAAAGAAAGCGATAATGCTGACATAAAATCAATCAGACGTGCTGTTGATATACTGAACAGCCAATGCTCAGACAAAATAATTTTAGCAATACGCAAACGTATATATTCAGAATCCGAAAAAGAATACACGGGATACGAAAGAAAAAGAGGAGCGATAATATCACTTGCAAAGCTTATTCAAGAGGGTAAAAATGACTTTTTTATTCTTCACGGTGACACAGAAAAGATGGTGGGTGCCAAGTATATCATGGCTCTTGATTCGGACACCAAGATGCCGTTGGGCTCTTTAAGCGAAATCGTATCTATTGCGGCACATCCGATAAACAGACCTGTTATCTCCGTCAGCGAACAGCGTGTAACACAAGGCTACGGTATAATTTCACCCAGAGTTGAAACGGATGTGAAATCTGCATGTAAAACACATTTTTCATCTGTTATGGCAGGAAACGGCGGTCTGCCTGCTTACACATCTGCTGTCAGAGAAAAATATATGGATCTTTTTTCCGAAAGCATTTTTTCAGGAAAAGGACTTATCGATATTAAAACTTTCAACACACTTATGCCTGACCGTTTTCCTGAACAAAGAATTTTAAGCCACGATATTCTCGAAGGAATAATTCTCAGAACTGCATTTGCAGGTGATATAACGCTGACGGATTCTTTTCCGTCAAATGAAAATGCGTATTTCAGACGTCTTCACAGATGGATAAGAGGCGATGTTCAGAATTTTCCTTTTATTTTAAAAAGAAAAAACTCTGTTCCTTCAGGAAGTCTTTCGGTACTCGGAAAATTCTGGCTTGCAGATAACATCCGCCGTGCAGTAACGCCTGTCATTGCTTGCTTTTGTCTTGTTTTATCCGTTTTTATGCCCGATACTGCTGCAATTATTTTATCAACAATTGCGACTCTCTCCATGGCAATGCCGCATCTTTTTTCATGTTTTATTACTCTCATAAACGGCGGAATCTCAATGTTTTCGAGACTGTATTTTTCAGATGCAATGCCTTATGCACTTAATTGTCTTGCAAAGGCTTTTACTTCGGTTATAATGATGCTGACAAACGCCGTGTGCAGTATTGATGCTGTTATACGGAGCCTTTTCAGAATGATATTTTCAAAAAAACATCTGCTCGAATGGACAACTGCCGCAGACAGCAATTCGGGCACGGCTATGTCTTTTGCAAAAAAATCATTGCCGTCTCTGCTTGTCGGAATTTTTCTTATCCTATACGGCAATCCTGTTGCAAAATTGACAGGCATTCTGTTTGTTCTTGATATGCCCTTTTCTGTTTTGTCAGCAAGAAAAAGGCCATCTTATGAAATAAAAATTTCTGAAAACGAAAAAAACAGACTGCTCTCCTACTGTGCCTCAATGTGGCGTTTTTACGAAACTCATTGCAACAGAAAAAACAATTATCTTATCCCTGATAATGTTCAGGAAACGCCTGTTTACAGGGAAGCTGACAGGACATCGCCCACAAATATCGGTATGATGCTTTGCTCTTTTCTTGCAGCAAGAGATTTTGATTTTATTGACACAGATGAGCTTTACGATATGCTCTCAAGATCCTTTGACACCATCGAAAAAGTAAAAAAATATAAAGGTCATCTATACAACTGGTACAATACCCGTACACTTGAAATAATGCAGCCTAAATTCATTTCAACCGTTGACAGCGGAAATTTTCTGTGTTGCATTGTAGCGCTTGCAGAAGGTCTTGAGAGCTATACGGATGAAAACCCGAAACTCCGGGAAATAACAAAAAAATGCAATAAACTGATAAATGAATGCGACCTTGACTTTCTGTATGACAAACGACGAAAGCTTTTCAGAATAGGCTTCGATACGGAAAAAAATGAACTGACAAGCAGTTATTTTGATCTTCTTATGAGTGAAGCAAGAATGACAAGTTACTTTGCGGTAGCCACGGGTAAAGTGCCTGTCAGCCATTGGCAGGCTCTTGCAAGACCTCTTTCCGCAAACGGCAGATACACAGGTCCTGTTTCCTGGTCCGGCACTATGTTTGAATATTTCATGCCTGCAATTTTTGTTCCGTCAGAAAAGAATACGCTCGGATATGAAGCTCTCAGATTCTGCATACACTGTCAGAAAAAACGTGTAAAAAACTTAAATATTCCTTACGGTATTTCCGAAAGCGGTTATTATGCCTTTGACTCCGTTCTGAATTACCGTTACAAAGCTCACGGTGTCAACAGTATTGCCATGAAAACAGCATCAGAAAGCGAAACTGTCATCTCTCCATACTCTACCTTTCTGACAATACCTTTTGATCCGCATTCGGGGATCAGTAATCTGCAAAAACTTGAAAAAATCGGAATGTACGGCAAATTCGGTTTTTATGAAGCTGTTGATTACACTCCGTCACGGACTGACGGTCAGGATTATTCAATTGTTCGTAGCTTCATGGCACATCATGTGGGCATGAGTTTTCTTTCTGCCGCAAATGCGGTTTTTGACAATATCATGCAGCGACGGTTCATGAAGAATGTTTTTATGGCAGGCGGAAAAAGTCTGTTGGCAGAAAGAATTCCCTCTGACATGAAAGTATACAAGAATATCGGAGATGTTTCTGCACCGAAAAGACCCGAGAGAATACAGAAAATCAATGACGCATATCAGCAGATATCGACTTTTTCATATGAAAGCCATGCAATATCCAACGGTGAATGGAGTGTTTTTGCAACTGATTCGGGACGGTCCCTTTCTGTATACGGAAACACTTGCATTTTTGCAAAAAGACATTCGTTATTCTCTTCGCCTGACGGTATTTTTGCAGCTATAAAAACAAATAACGGCAATATACTTTCATTTTCAGGTGCGATAATCGGGAATCAGAATCATAATGCATCATTCGATGAAACATCAGCAGTTTACAAAAACAGCGACAACACATTTTCGATAACCGAATCTGTTGCTGTTCATCCGTTTTTACCTGCACAAATTCATCGTTACACCGTCAAAAACAAGACAAAAGAAAAAAAACAGGTCGAACTGATGATTTACTGTGAACCAACACTTGAAAATATCAATGATCAGATTGCACATCCTGCTTTTTCAAAGCTTTTTATTGATATTGAAAAAAATGATGATGAAAAACTGTTGTCAGTTACAAGAAAACAGCACAACAAAGAAAAACAGATTTACGTTTCCATGGGCTTTCTGGATAAAGCAGATTTTGAATACTGCGATGATCGTGAAGCTGTGATTCCCCGTAATTCAGGCATTTCGGGTGTTTTTTCAAATAATATTGATTTTTCCTCAAAATCTGCAGACAAATGTATTCTGATAAAAATAAAACTTTCACTATCCCCTAAAGAAACCGTAACAAAAACAATGATTATCTGCGGATCTTCCGATATGCAGGAAAGCATAAACAGATTAGCTGCAATACGCAAAAACGGTGTTCCGGCTTTATTAAAATGCGCATTATCTCTGTTTGATAAAACAAGCATAACAGGGATATATGCAAAAAAAGTCATTGAAAGAAGCTTTTTCGGCAGAATTCATTCATCAGAAACACTGAAAGCTGTGGAAAACAATACTCTGTCACGGAATGATCTGTGGAAAACAGGCGTATCTGGGGACTTTCCTGTTATTCTTGTTTTCGCAGACAAAAATGACATCACAGCCGCATCGTCTTTTGTAAAGCTTTACAGCAAACTGCGTTTTGCGGGAATCATTACGGAAACAGTTTTCATAACCGACAGCAAAGACGGTTATATTGATTCTTTCACTGAAAATATCAGAAAAATATGCGGTGATTCACTGTCTGACATTATAGGAAACAGAGGCGGAATATTTATTCTGAAAGCCGATGATCTGACAAGAAATGATTTATTGCTTCTGACATCGTGTGCTACTGCCGTTTATCCCGAAAAGAACAATAAAACATCAGCTTCTCCCGAAAATATAATCCCGATATCTCCTTGCAAAAAAATTAAAAATACCGGAAATTCGTTCACAAACAAGGGTTATATAATAGGAAAAACACCGTATCTTCCATGGTGTCACATTATTGCGAACAAGAATTTCGGCACATTGGTTTCAGATTCTTCAATAGGTTTCACATGGGCACTCAATTCGAGAGAAAACAAGCTTACACCATGGAGCAATAACACAAGAGAAACTCTCGACAGTGAAATGCTTCTGCTTGAAACAGATAAAAAAAGAATCAATATCATAAAAGGCTCCACAGCCGTTTTTGAAAAAGGAACGGCACGTTATCTGTCGGTTGCAGAAGGACTTATTTTTCAGACAACCGTTACTGTCAAAGGCGAAAATATGTGCAAGGATATACAAATTGAAATTCTCAATAACAGTAACGAAGAAAAGAGTTTTTCTTTATTTTATTATACCGAACCTGTGCTCGGTGATATCAGGAAAAATTCCCGCTTTATAAAAACCGTGGTAAAAGATAAGAAAGCATTTGCACACAACCCTTACAACACTGTTTTCAACGGCTATTTTTGTGTTTCGTCTGACGACAGGTGTGATTTTATTACGGATAAAACTGCTTTTCTTTGCGGTAAAAAGCAGAATGAACTGATAAATGACTGTATTGCAGCACAAAGAAAAATTATTCTTCCGCCAAAAAATTCGGCAACAATAAAGTTTTATCTTTCCTATTCACTAAGCATAAAATCTGCTGCTGATATGCCCTATATTCCACCTAAAAAAGTAAACACAAACAAAATAGAAATTGAAACTCCCGATAAAGAGCTTGATTATATTTTTAACAATTTTCTTCCGAACCAGATAATTTCGGGCAGAATTTACGGCAGAACGGGATTTTATCAATGCAGCGGAGCTTTCGGTTTCCGTGATCAGCTTCAGGATGCAATGG
Organism: Clostridia bacterium; assembly: GCA_017531385.1. Taxonomy (GTDB): domain Bacteria; phylum Bacillota; class Clostridia; order Oscillospirales; family Acutalibacteraceae; genus UBA1081. Next base: position 26,563 of record JAFXLD010000045.1, on the reverse strand, counting down.
CTGTAATACTGACTCATCCTGAAATTCTTCGCACTCATATTATCCGCTGTGCTGCTGCACAATTCTGTGAAGGCGATGTGCTTCATTGGTTTCATCAATTAGTTATAAACAATAAACGTGTATTAAGAGGTGTGAGAACACATTACAGCGATGATCTGCTCTGGCTTCCGCTTGCAGTGAGCGAATATTGCACAAAGACAGGTGACTCATCAATTCTGAATATTTCCGTTCCTTTTATTGATGCACCCGTGCTTGAAAAAGGCGAAAAAGAACGCTACGGCGAATACACACTCAGCGACAAAAAAGATTCTGTTTACAATCATTGTCTGAGAGCGATCTATCATGCTTGTTCATTCGGCAAACACGGTTTACCGCTGATTAAAGGCGGAGATTGGAACGATTCATTCAATGCTGTGGGCACCGAAAACAAAGGTGAAAGCGTCTGGCTTGCCATGTTTTTAAGCTATGTCGCAAAAAAATTCACGCTCACAGCCCTTTTTGCTAAAGACAGAAAAACAGCAGACACACTTACAAAACTTTCAGACAAACTTATTCTCTCAATTGACACACATGCATGGGCAGATGACAGATATCTCCGCTGTTTCTATGACGACGGTACACCGATGGGAAAAGCAGGTGACAGACAGTGCGAAATAGATCTTCTTCCTCAGGCATGGAGTGCAATTACAGGTATGCCTGACAAAAACAGATGCAGAATTGCACTGGAAACTGCCGACAAACTCCTGTATGACAAAGAAAATTCTTTGGTTAAGCTTTTTACTCCGCCATTTACTACAGAAGGAAAAACTGCAGGATATGTCAACAGATATCCTGCAGGCATCCGTGAAAACGGAGGACAATACACGCATGGCGCTGTCTGGCTTGCAGATGCATATTTTTCGATGGGCAACGGCGATAAAGGATACGAAATACTGAAAACTCTGAATCCTGCCAACAAAAATTCCCAAATCTACAAAACCGAGCCTTATTATCTTGCAGGTGACGTTTATTCAGGGAAAGGACTTGAAGGCAGAGGCGGCTGGAGCATTTATACAGGCTCCGCAGGTTGGTTTTACAGAACTGTTTATGAAAAAATGCTCGGAATTACCCAGACAGGCGGTCTTATAATAACAAATCCCTGCTTACCAGAAGGATTCAGCGGAAGCAAGGTAAAAATCACCATCGACGGTAATATAAGAGAGTTTGTGATAAGCTAAACAATAATTTATCGGTGAGTTAGGAGTTAGAAGTTAGGAGTTAGGAGTGTCGGAAGTGCTGCGCACTTGTTCCGCTACGCTCTGAAATAAATTCAAATTTCAGCGATATACCGCCATTTGCGAACAAACTGCATTATAATGAGGTAAGGGGCAAAGCCCCTTCATAAACTCCTCACTTCTCACTCCTCACTCCTAACTATTGGCGGGCACAGCCCGATAAATTATTGTTTACATTCATTTTCTGCACATATAAAAAAGCAGAAGAGTCTGACTCTTCTGCCTTTTATGGATATAAAACTAAATTACTTTGCAACTGCGTCTTTGAGAGCTTTGCCTGCCTTGAAAGCGGGAACCTTTGTAGCAGCAACAGTCATTGTTTCGCCTGTTCTGGGGTTACGGCACTGCTTTTCTGAACGAGCACGTACATCAAATGTACCGAAGCCTACGAGCTGAACACTGTCACCGTTAGCAAGAGCTTCTGTAACTGCTGCAACAACAGCGTTAACTGCTGCCTCTGCATCCTTCTTTGAAAGCTCTGCCTTAGCTGCAACAGCAGCAACGAGATCTGTCTTCTTCATTATCTTTTTTCCTCCTTTTTTTTCTATATTCCAAATCTATTTTATGCAATATTTGGCAAATTAATTATAAAGCACTGCCGATGATTTTTCTTCATCTGTGCTTTTTTCATACTTTCCGAAATCCGAAAGAAATTCATCAGAAATCTTTGTAAGCGCATCTTCGGGATCAATTCCGTTCTGTCTTGCTGCCGCAACAACAGCAAAAAGAAGTTCACCGAGATTTTTTTCATTAACACCGGCTGAAAGTGCTGATGCTTTCTGCGAAATATAAGCTGCAGAATCTTCTTTCAGGTCAACACCTGCTTTTGCTGCTTTTGACTGAAGCTTTTCAGCTCTCATGAGTGCAGGTAATTCCCTTGGAATGGAATCCATAGCCTGAGTGGTTGTTTTCTGCTTTTTTGAGTTGCGTTTTATTGCATCCCAGTTTGTGAGAACTTCGTCTGTATTCTCAACAGAAATATCACCGAAAACATGGGGATGACGCTCGATCAGCTTTTTGCAGATACCGTCTGCAACATCGCTGAAATCAAACACGCCTTTTTCCTCTTCCATAGCTGCATGAAAAACCACCTGAAGCATAACATCGCCAAGCTCTTCTTTCAGCAGTTCGGTATCCTTCTTATTGATCGCTTCAACTACTTCATATGTTTCCTCAATAAAATTTTTCTTTATTGATTCGTGATTCTGCTCTGCATCCCAGGGACATCCTCCGGGAGCTCTGAGAATCTTCATAATCTCAAGCAGATCTTCTATATTATACTTGTCTTTGAATTTATAGTCAACAGCCATTTTGAAATTTCCGCCTTATTTTTCGCATTTTCCTACATTTTACCTATATATATTACCCTATCAGGTCATATTTTTCAAGTATTTTGCAGATTTTTTCTCCCTTTGGAAGCATTTTTACATCATCTTTTACTATTGTTTTTGTAAAAAGCAGTGCAAGAACATATACAAGCACGGCTGCGAAGATGCCGATTATTGCAGAAACAGTATTATTTGAAACCCTTGAACCGCACTCAAAAACAGGCATAAAGTTTTTGCAGAGACCTGTTGTTGCCCATGCCGCAAGACCGCACATCAAAGAACAAAAAAGAGGTTTGAAGAACACGGATTTATAATTAAGTTTCACTCCGGTTTCCTTGATAAGAGCATTGATGTTTACACTTACGGTAATCAGATAGAAACAGAATGTGCCGATGATAGCACCCATGATATTTATACCCGGAATACCGATAAGAATAAAGTTTATCACAACTTTTACAACAGCCGCTATCGAAACAGATTTCATGGGGATATCTGCTCTGCCGATGGCCTGCAGCATATTGATAAGAGGCTGTGCAGCAGCCATAATGAATGTAAAACATCCGTAAAGTGTCATAACTGTTGCAGAAATGCTGATGCTGTCCGACATACCGTACATGATGTTGAGAAGATCTCTTGAAAGTATCGCCATGCCGATACCTGTCGGAAGTGAAATAAGCATCGCAACACGCATAACAGATTCGATTGATGAACGGATCATCAGTTTGTTTTTGAGTGTCCATGCCTCTGCAAGAACGGGAATGGCACTCATGCCGAGCGTCGTTGTTATGGTGGGCACAAGATTTCTGAAATCAAGTGCAATTTCATAAGCTCCGTAAAGATATGATTTAAGCTGTACGTTTGTCATTTTATCTGCAACTGACAACGCTTCCTCATACATTTTTGAAATAACGGGAAGATTCGAGTCGATTGCGTACTGAAGTCTGTACTGTATTGCCCATGAGTCAATGAGATTTGTTATGTTCATTACAAGTGTGCTGACAACAACAGGAACAGCAATCGCAAACATGAGTTTTGCTATATTTTTACCTGTATCAGCCTTGGGAGATGATGCCAGCTCTTCGGGAGTGATTTTATCGCCGACAATTTTATGTCTTATAACAAGGAACAACAGCGAACATACAGCACCCATTGTAACACCGAAAATTGATGCGGCTGCAGCATAGGGAGTCAGAGCCATAACTGCTTCGGACTGAGTTGCACATTCAACACCGAAAACAGGCGATCCCTGTTCAAAACAGCTCATACCGTAACGCTGTACAACATATGCAAGTCCGAGACCGAATCCGAGCTTGCCCACAACCTCAAACATCTGCGAAACAGCAGAGGGATTCTGATTGCGCAGTCCCGAGTAATAACCTCTGTATGTAGCCATGACACAGCAGACAAAAACAGCGGGGGCTATCATGAATATGGAAGGCAGTGATTCCATGGCCTTCATTGACTTTGCATAAGGGTACGCAAGGATAAGCAAAACAACAGTACCGATTGCACCTGCCGCAAAGAACAGCCAGAATGCAATTCTGAATATTTTCTTTACATTATTGAAATGTCCCTCGGCAACACTCTGCGCAACCAGCTTTGATATAGCAACGGGAAGTCCTGCCATTGCGATGTTATACACGGGAATATAGATATTAAAAGCAGTACCCGTATAGCCTCTGCCCATGGTGCCGATAAGCTCCGTCAGAGGTATTTTATATAAAACGCCGATAACTTCGACAAATGCAGTTGCCAACACAAGCACCAGAGCGCCGTTCAGCAACGATTGTTTTTTTCGTCCTGCCATTACGGGTTATCCGTCCTTTCAGATTTCAGTTTCACAGTACATTATCTGTTTTCTTTTATATGTATATGCGATATGAAGTTTGTTATTATAATATGTTATTGCAGGGTAAGAAAATTCTCCGCCTTTCTGATTTTCGAGCTCACAGATATCCCTGAATGTTTCTCCGTTATCATAGGACACGGCAAGATTAAGAGGTGAACGGCCACCCCAGTTTTCCTCAACATTATTATACACAAGAAAAATTCTTCCGTCGGGGACTCTTACACAGTCAATTCCGCTGTTATTATTGGGGATTTCAGTTCTTTCAGCCTTTGACCATTTAAGTCCGCCATCAACTGAAATACTTTTATAAATTCTGCCTTTATCTGTTCTCATAAGTGCAAGGATATTCCCCTCATCATCTTCCCAGAGTGTGGGCTGAATCATTCGGACAAGACCGAAATTCTTCCTCGGTCTTACGATATAATCGCATTTAATCCATGTGTCACCGTCATCAAAAGACGCATCAATAAAGCACCGCCAGAGTTGTTTTGTGACTTCTGATGAGGCAGGTGCAAGAAGCAATCCTTCGGAAGTGCGTATACATTTATTTTTAACAGGTCCTCTGCCGCCTGAAGTATCATTTTTTACAAGCTCTTTCGGCTTTGTCCATGTTTTTCCGCAGTCTGCCGTATCGGTAAACCATGTTACCCAGCTTTTTATTTTTTTGCCTTTTTTATAGTAGAGCCTGATTGTTCCGTCATTTCTCAGGTCAAGCACGGGATTCCAATGAGGCAGATTTTCTGCAGAATATATTTTTTCAGGAGTTGACCATACTCCGTTTTCTTTTACGGAATACCATATTCTCACATTGTCATTACTTTCATGCTCACCTGCAAACCACGCAACCATAATCTTTCCGTCGGGAAGAGGCAAAACAGTTGAAGCATGACATGAGGGTACATTTTCTATTTTTTCATAGATAAATTCTTTTTTAATTTCCACTTTTTATCATCTCATAAAAGTTATATATATGTTTTTTGCGTTCTGACTGCTCATCGAAACGGCTGATATATTCATACGGATATTTAAAATTAAAAATGCGGTCGATTTTGTTTTCATAGGGAGATTTCAGCTTTGTAACAGCTCCGCCGCCTGCCGCAAGAACGGTGTGTATCTCCTCCATCATATAAATATTGTAAAGGCATTCTCTGCCCTCTTTGCTCCAGCCCACATTTTCGTTATTGCCGACAGTCTTGCTCTGACGGTACATATAATAAGGGAAATAACCGTTATTATAAAGAGCCAGATTTGAATAGTCAATCATTTTTGCAGTTTCGCTGTAAACAGAATCGGTTTCACCCTGTGTCACGATATTTGCGGCACGTTTGAGTGCAAGAGTGTGAACCGTTATGTTTTCGGGAGAAAGGTTTACAGCCTTGTCAATGCTGTTTTTAAAGCTTTCGTATGTATCACCCGGAAGTCCTGCGATAAAGTCCATATTGATATTATCAAAACCTGTTTCTCTTGCCATATTAAAGGCTTCAACGGTCATTTCGGGAGAATGTTTTCTGCCGATATTTTGGAGCACCTGAGCATTGAAAGTCTGGGGATTTATGCTGATTCTCGAAACACCTGCATTTTTCATGATTGAGAGTTTTTCTTTGTTTAAGGTGTCAGGTCTGCCTGCTTCAATAGTGTATTCACGGACACTTGTCACATCAAAGTTTGCCCTGACTGCGTCTGTAACGGCTTTCAGATCTTCCTCACCTAAAGAAGTGGGAGTACCTCCGCCGAAATATATTGTTTCGAGCTTCAAACCGAGATCAGACGCGATTTTTGAGATATCTGCAATCTCTTTGCAAAGGAGTTTTACATAATCAGGAATGAGTTTTTTTGCCTGTGCAACGGAATGAGAAACAAACGAACAATATGAACATCTTGTGGGGCAAAACGGAATGGAAACATAAAGCGAATATGATTTTTCACCCGACAAAGCAATAATTCTGTCCTCTGCCTTTGCAACGGAAAGAGCAAGGTCTGTTTTTTTATCGGTTACATAAAGCTGATTTCTGAAATAATCAACAGCCTCAGTTTCACCGTTTTCGGCAATTAGATTTCTCAGAAGCTTTGACGGTCTTACACCCGTAAGAATACCCCACGGCGGTGTTAAACCTGTCATGGAAGTTAATATATCGTATAAAAGCTGTGCCAGAATAAGCTCAGCGTCTTTGTCTGTTTTGTTTAATATTGATTGCTCTCTTTTTTCCTCTTTGCCTGAAATAAAAACTTCACAACCGATGATGCCGTTTTTCATGTATGTAAAGACATGGTTTTCCTGAGTTTCGGGCATTTCATCGGTTACGGTAATCTTTTCAAGAGGGAAAAATATTCTTATGACATTTTCGGTTTCATACCTGAAATTATGACCTGTGAAGGAAAGAATCATCTGTTTTTCCACCTTACAAATCTGTTATGTTGTCTTTCAAAATCGAGTGATGTCTGTCTGTCATGCCCGGGATAAACGGTAAACTCACCATCCATATCAAAAAGACGCATCACAGAATCATTCAGAACATCATAACTGCCACCGGGGAAATCTGTTCTGCCGATGGAAAGATAAAACAGCGTATCACCCGTAAAAAGACAGTCGTCAATTTTATAAGTGGCACCGCCTTTTGTGTGACCGGGTGTGTGAATTACTTCTATTTCATTATTTCCGAACGGGAGGATATCACCGTCATGAAGAATGATATCCGCGTTCACTTTTTTGTTGAACAAACGGCCGAAACCTCTTGCAAGGGACAGCGAATCATCCCCGAGACAAGGTGCATCAAAATCGTGTATTGCAATTTTTGCATCAGGAAAATGTTTTTTAAGCTCAGCCACACCGTCTATATGGTCAAAATGACCGTGTGTGAGAAGAATATATTCAATTTTTTTTATTCTGTCATCACTAAGCTCAGAAAGAAGCTTTTTGTTGCAATCACCTGCATCAATGACAGCGGTACTGCCGCTTTCTTCGTCAATGACGATATAAGTATTGGCTTCAATGGGACCAAGGGGAATGGTTTTTATTATCATAAATTTCACCGGGAAACAATAATTTAGTAAAGAATTAGGAGTTAGAAGTTAGGAGTTAGGAGTGTCGGAAGTGCTACGCACTTGTTCCGCTACGCTCTATATAATGGGGTTTAAGGGGCTTGCCCCTTCCGAAACTCCTCACTTCTCACTCCTCACTTCTCACCACAATAATTTATCGGGCACAGCCCGATAAATTATTGTTTGACTTTCCATATATCCGTGTCGTAAAGAATTGTAACGGGGCCGTCATTGACGATGGAAACTTCCATTTCTGCCGCAAAAATACCGTGTTCGACCTTTCTGACGCCGTTTTTCTTAAGACATTCCATATAATATTCGTACAGTTCATTTGCAATATCGGGTGCTGCAGAAGCTGCAAATGAAGGTCTGTTACCTTTTTTCACATCTGCACAAAGGGTAAACTGCGATACAACAAGAATTTCACCGTCAATATCAAGAATTGACTTGTTCATTTTGTCATCTTCATCACAAAAAATACGCAGTGCCGAAGTCTTGTTTGCCATCATTTCAGCATGAGCCTTTGTGTCACCATCCATAACACCGAGAAGAACAAGATATCCATGCCCCACTTGTCCGACAATTTCACCGTCAACCCTGACTGATGATGATTTTACTCTCTGAATTACTGCTTTCATTGATTGCCACCGTTATTCTGATTACCGTTATTATACGGATTTTCATTATTATAAGGATTTCCGTTATTATGGTAATAATCAAAATTATTATCAGGTCTTTCGGGTATAACAAGCCAGGCAATAATATACAGGAGTACCCCTGCACCGCCCATAAGACAAAAAACAACAAGTAAAAGTCTTATAATAGTTGAATCAATTTTAAGATATTCTGCAATACCGCCGCATACGCCTGCGATCTTTTTATCTGTGTTTGAACGATATAATTTTTTCTCCATATCAATTTCTCCTTTTATTATGAATTTGTACGCTCAACTGTCAGAACGCCGTTGATTTTCATAAGCCTTGCTGTGATACTTTTTAGGTGTTCGGAATTATTGACGGCAATTGTCATATAAATAAGATGCTGTGAACCGTCTTTTGTTGTTCTTGCATTTACGTTGTGAATCATAACGTGCATATTTGCAAGCGCCACCGAAATATCCGCCAGCATTGATATTCTGTCCATACAGGAAATGACAAGTGTTGCATTGAAACCTTCCTTGTCACCCGTATCCTCCCAGAATACATTTATCCATCTTTCAGGCTCGGGACTTGCAAAAATATTATCAGGGACATTCGGACAATCTCTCTTATGAACGGAAACGCCGTGTCCTCGTGTGATAAAGCCGATGATATCATCTCCCGGAATGGGACTGCAACACTTGGAAAGCTTCACAAGGCAGTTGTCTATTCCCTCAACAATAACACCTTCACCACCGGATTGCTTTGGCTTGGTAATTTTGAGTTCAACAGTTTTTGGCTGTTCTGAAGCCTGGAATTTTGCAACTTCATCACGTATCTGAGGCATTATTTTTGTTATGCTGATTCCGCCGTAACCGATAGCTGCATAAAAATCGTCAACTGAATTCTGTCTGTGTTTTTCAGCAAGAATTTCGGTGAGTTTCTGCATATTTTCATCGGTGAGTCTTATATTGCTCTTACGAAGTTCTCTTTCAAACTCAGCTTTACCTGCAACGATGTTTTCATCACGCTTTTCTTTTTTGAACCATGATCTTATTTTTGTTCTTGCTGCACTTGTTCTGACGATTTTAAGCCAGTCACGGCTGGGGCCTTTTCCTTGCTGTGACGATGTAAGGATTTCTACGATTTCACCTGTTTTTACGGTGTAATCAATCGGAACGATTCTTCCGTTTACCTTAGCGCCAGTCATTTTATTGCCGACTGCTGAATGAATGGCATAAGCAAAGTCGATGACCGTAGCTCCCAGAGGAAGACATATTACAGAACCTTTGGGTGTGAGAACAAAAACTTCTTCAGGAGCAAGATCACTCTTGATATCCTGAACAATATCTCCTGCATTGCCTGATTCCTGCTGACTTTCAAGCATCTGTCTTATCCAGACAAGACGGTTGTCAACATCTCTGTCACTTCTGCCCATTTTGTATTTCCAGTGTGCTGCGATACCGTATTCGGCGTTACGGTGCATTTCCCATGTTCTTATCTGAACTTCAAAGGGGATGCCCTCTGTGCCGATAAGCGTTGTATGCAGTGACTGATACATATTGGGCTTGGGGGTTGAAATATAATCCTTGAATCTTCCTGGTATTGAGTGGTACATATCATGCACGATACCAAGACAGTTATAACAGTCTATAACAGTATCAACTATAATTCTGACTGCGTAGATATCATAAATTTCATCGAAATTTTTTCCGCCGATGAACATTTTTCTGTAAATACCGTGAACGCTCTTGACTCTGCCGTCAACTCTTGCATCTTTGACTGTTTCCTGAACACGCTCTGTGATTTTTGATTTTATCTGTTCAAGGAATTCCTGACGCTGAGTGCTCTGAACCTCAAGTTTTTCTTCGATATCATGGTATGCAACAGGATCAAGGAAACTGATAGCTCTGTCTTCAAGTTCCTCTTTAAAAGCTCTGATACCAAGACGATGAGCAATCGGAGCATAGATTTCAAGAGTTTCCTTTGCCGTCATTCTTCGTTTTTCTTCGGGAACATACTGCAGTGTTCTCATGTTATGAACACGGTCTGAAAGCTTTATGATAATAACTCTGATATCCTGCGACATGGCAATGAGCATTTTTCGAAGGGTTTCTGCCTGCTGTTCCTCACGGCTTGAAATGTTCATACGGCTGATTTTTGTTACACCGTCAACAAGCTGAGCAATTTCATCACCGAAAAGCTCTTTTATATCACTGAGTTCATACTGAGTATCTTCAACGACATCATGAAGAAGTGCAGCAGCAATTGAGGGCATATCCATTCCCAGTTCATCAAGCAGAATTGTTGCAACTGCCATCGGGTGAATTATATATGGTTCGCCCGATTTTCTTTTCTGTTCACCGTGTGCTTCGTTTGCCAGTTCAAAAGCCTTGTCAATAACTGCAACATTTTCGGGAGTGAATACTTTTTCAATTTTTATTCTGAATTCAGCGTATAATCTTTTTCCCGTTATTTCGCCCACATCTGTCGCCTCCTCTCACTGTGTATACCCGAGTTTTTTAAGTATGGTTGCTTCAGCCAATGATACTCTTTCTGCATTTTCAACCGGCATATAGCAACCGTTTTCATATTTCAGAAGTCCCAGTTCACAGAACGCATCAAGAACAACTCTTACTTTACATGTCATTTCTGAACCGTAGCCGATTTTGATTGCAATCTGCTCGGGTGTTCTGTTGCACTTTTTCATACTCTTTACAAATCTGAAAACAAGTGCGGAAAAATTTCTGTCGGGACATGCCTTTATGCGATTAATTTCACTCAAAGGTTTTCCGCTTTTAATTTTATTGTAAAGTAATTCACTTGCAAAATAATCATCATCCGAAACACCGGAATTTCTGACTGCTTTAATATATATATTCGGCTTTACTTCGCCCTTATATTCGTTTTTGTCTATTGTTACTGCAATATCAATCACATCGCCCGGTTCAAAGGGAAAATCATCTGCGATCATACCGAAATAAACACCGCTGTACTGCTGTCCCTTTTTTTCAAAGGTGATTCTTGTGTGATTGAGCTTGGCGCCGATTGCTTTTACGCTTCTGAGCACAACATTGTATATTCCGAACATCGGCTGCGGATTTTCTGCTCCGAAAGGCTCAAGAGCACAAAGGCTTTCCACAACATTCATGTCGATTTTTGCAGGGTTTATTTTACAGTCAAGATTCAGCACGGGATAAAACTTATCAAGTGAATCTGCATACTCATTTATATGCTGTCTGAAAGCGTCTATCATATCATCTTTTACGGTAAAACCTGCCGCAAGAGTATGACCGCCGAAACGCACAAGCAGATCTCCCGCATCTGAAAGAGCATCAAAAAGTGAAAAACCTTCAATACTCCGACATGAGCCTTTTGCTTCTCCGTTGCCTTCACGGGCTATTACCATCGCAGGTTTGCCGTACTTGTCAACAAGCTTTGATGCAACGATTCCGATAACGCCCGAATGCCAGTTTTCACCGTCAACAACAATGACTTTTGCATATTTAAGATTGTCATCACTTTCAATTTTATTGATGGCTTCTTCAACTATAGCAGCTTCAGTTTCCTGTCTTTTTACATTGAAAGCATCAAGCTTTTTTGCAAGCTCTGCAGCTTCTTCATCATCTTCTGTAAGAAGAAGCATCAATGCTGTTGTTGCATCTTCAATTCTGCCCGCTGCGTTGATTCTCGGTGCGATTGTAAAAGCAACATTCATTGCGTTAAAATCCTTGATATTTCCGCCTGCATTGTTTTTTATCGCAACAATGCCCGGTCTTGATGAATTGTTTATTTCCTCAATTCCTCTCACTGCAAGCAGTCTGTTTTCGCCTTTAAGAGGAACAATATCCGCAATGGTTCCGATTGCAACGATATCTGCAAAATCGGAGAGCACACTGTCATAATCACCGTCTTCAATTGCGGCAACAAGCTTAAACGCAACCCCCACTCCTGCAAGCTCCTTGAACGGGCTTGTATCGTCTGCTCTGTGAGGATTCACAACTGCAACAGCATCAGGCAGGACTGCACCCGGCTGATGATGGTCGGTTATAACAAGGTCAATGCCCTTTGATTTTATGTATGCTGCTTCACTGCATGAATTTATGCCGTTATCAACAGTGATAATGAGGTTTACACCCTGCTGTGCAAGATAGTCGATGGCATCGTTATGAAGTCCGTAGCCCTCTTCCATTCTTGACGGAATATAATATGTGACATCTGCACCCTGTGATTCAAGATAGAGATAAAGAAGCGCTGTTGCCGTGACACCGTCTGCGTCATAATCACCGTAAACAGCAATTTTTTCACCGTTTTCAATTGCAACAACGATTCTGTCAACGGCTTTATCCATATCCTTCACAAGGTAAGGGTCAGAAAATTCTGTATCAAAATTCAGGAATTCGTCGATATCTTCAGGCTCGGTAATGCCTCTCGCAGCCAGAAGAAAAACTGCAAGTTCATCGTAACCGTATTCATATGCAAGCTCGGCAACATGTTCTTTGTCAAATGTCGAAATACGCCAATACTTACGGCTCAAAAAATCAGATCCTAACTTAAAATATATAAAAGAATATAATTAGCCGAGAAGACTCGAACTAAATATGGTTTTAAGTGGTATCTTTCCACTTATACTACGTCAGAAAAGTTTACAATGCGTCAGCATTGTAAACTTTCCTTCCTTGTCTAACCGAAAATCTACTCACTTAAAACTGCTTTGCACCTAAAACAGTGCAGATTAGGTGCAGCGGAGTATTTCTTCGGTGAAGGAATACTTGCCGTATTTCGAACCGAAAAATGCTTCGATGTGCCAAAGATTCACAGTTTTAGGCATATGGAGTTCGATTCTTCTCGGCTATCCATTATTATCTTTATATTATAATTTATTTTTATTAAAAATACAATCCTTTGCAGGTATTTTTTTCACATTCTGAGTCACATTGACATAGAATATCACAGGAGGCGTGATATGAAAAAGAAACCCAACTTCATGATAATCGGTGGTGACTGCCGTTTTTCATACATCAAGACTATTCTTGAAAATAAAGGATATTCCGCAAAACGCATCTATCCCGGAGAATACAGGGCAGATGATTTCAGAGATATTGACATATTTATCCTGCCTGTACCCGTAAGCCGTGATAATATCAATATAAACACTCCCCTTGCGGGAGAAAACTTCTATTTCGGAGATTTTTTCAGGCTTCTTCCCGAAAACTGCATTGTTGCAGGAGGTCTTTTTAAAGAAGAACAGATTCAGAAACTTAAAAGCAAAAATGTGACTGTTTATGATTATTACAAAAATGATTCTCTTGCAAGGAAAAACGCTATTCCCACTGCCGAAGGTGTTATCGGCATACTCATAAATGCGTTGCCTGTTACGATTGACTCACTTAAATGTGCAGTTACCGGTTACGGAAAATGTGCAAGTGTACTGTCACAAAAACTCAAAGCTCTCGGTGCTGATGTAACTGCAGTTGCAAGAAGCGAAAAAAATCTCTCCGATGCAGAAAAAGACGGGATGAATATATGCCCCCTTCAGGATTTTTCCCACATCTGTCATGAATTCAGTGCAGTAATCAATACTGTTCCTTCAAGAATAATTGACAGAACCATTCTTTCAAAATTAAAAAAAGACTGCGTTATTATAGAAATCGCATCCGCACCGTTCGGTATAGATTTTGATTGTGCATCCGAATTCGGAATCAACGCAATAAAAGCAGGATCACTGCCCGGTAGAATATCTCCGAAAACTGCAGGTGAAATCATAAGCGATACGGTGCTTTCGTACTACTGGAGTGATAGCAATGGCAATTAAAGCAGGCTTTGCGATGTGTGGTTCATTCTGCACCTTCAGCAAAGTTATTCCATATATCAGGGAACTTAAAAATTCCGGAATTGACGTGGTACCGATCATGTCCTGCAATGCTTATGACACAGATACAAGATTCGGTACTGCAAAAAGCTTCATTGATGAAATAGAAAACATCTGCGGCAGAGAAATTATTCACTCTCTCACAGCAGCAGAGCCCATCGGTCCGAAAAAAATGATTGATGCACTCATTATCGCACCCTGCACCGGCAACACACTGGCAAAACTTTCCGTAGGCATTGCCGACACACCCGTTACTCTTGCGGCAAAGTCCACCTTAAGAAACGCAAATCCCGTCATTATAGCCGTTTCAACAAATGATGCACTGAGCAATGCCGCAAAAAATATAGGTAATCTTTTAAATTACAAAAACATCTATTTTGTACCTTACGGACAGGACGACAGCGAAAAGAAGCCAACATCAATCGTTGCGGATTTCTCTAAAATCAAGGATACATTCCTGCAGGCAATGGTAGGAAAACAGATCCAGCCGATACTGAAACAATAATTTATCGCTGTGCGATAAATTATTGTTTCAATTCTCAATTCTCAATGCTCAATTCGCAATTATCGGAAGCCCTTCGGGCTTGAATTATACAAATGGGTCAAAGGGCGAAGCCCTTTCCACAATTGCGAATTACGAATTGCGAATTTTTATCGGCTCTGCCGATAAATTATTGTTTACCATAAAATTTCAAGGGACTGTGCAATACAGTCCCTTTGTGTTTTTCAGTTATTTTTATAAATCATAGACATATGAATAATCTGTTCTCGGCTGTGTGGGTTCGTATTCATCAAGAACAAGAGCAACATCCGTCAGAGTGCCGTTTCTGCTGACTTTAAGAGTTATTTTATCGCCGCTTCTGTAGTCGGAAAGAACGGTTTTAAGCTGAGAAACAGAAGTAATTTCTTCACCGTCAAGCTTTACAATAATGTCACCGACCTGCAAGCCTGCTTTTGCTGCTGCTGAGTTCTGACCGAGTTCCATAATCTTTGCGCCGTTTATTCTGCGCTGACTCTGAATAAAACCGTAATTGGTGATTTCTCTGTCATAAACAGAAACGCCGATAAGCGGTTTGCCTGAAACATAGCCCTTATTGATGATTTCATCAATCATACTTCTGACATCGTCAATCGGCACGCAGAAACTGAGGCCCTCAATTGACGCAGATGCGTATTTTGCACTGGCAATGCCGACAACAAAGCCGTGTTTATCAAAAACAGGTCCGCCTGAATTACCGCTGTTTACTGCAGCATCGGTCTGGAACATGTTGATATTGAAACCCGAGCCTGTATCAATAAGTCTGTTAAGAGCACTGACAACACCTTTTGTGAGTGTAAATGTCAGATCTCCCAGAGGATTGCCGATGACATATACATCATCACCAACGCTCAGGTCTGAGGATTTACCGTAAATCAGACTTTCAATTTTACCTTTCGGCTCAATTTTTATAACTGCAAGGTCGTTTGATTCTTCAAATCCGATAACCTCTGCCGTGTACTGTGATTCATCATAAAGAGTGACTTTTACGCTTGAAGCATTTTCAACAACATGATAATTTGTTACGATGTATCCCTTTTCACTGACGATGAAGCCCGTGCCGTAACCTTTTGAATAGGAATCTCTTACCTCTATACTTACAACAGAATCAACATTGTATTTATAGATTTCCTTTGCAGAAAAAGATATATCAAGTGACGGTTTGTCATCGCTTGACGTCACAGTACCTGAACTTATATTTGTCTGCGTAATGTTGTTTTTCGTAGTTGTTTCATTTTTTGTAGTGGTTTCGGTTTGTTTTTCTGTAATAGTCTGATTTGAAGTTGAAGAAGTATCAACAGTCATCATTTCTTTTCGGATGCTGTTTTTTATTATATTACCCGAAATAATACCGCCGAGGATACCGCCAAAAAGTGCACAAAGCACACACAAGAGAACGGTAATCTTTTTTATGTTGTTATCGGGTGTGTTTTTCACAACAGGAACAGAACCGACAACGGGAACAGATTGATTTCCGTTATCAGTTACCTGTTCATTTTTTGATTGCTCTGAAAAAATGTTTTCGTCCATGAAAATCACACCTTATAACAAACGGTACATGGTTGCTGCGTTCTCTTTTGTGGCATGTTCCGAAATATTCAGAACTTCTGCTTTTGTGACATTTGAACCTACTCTTATTTCAATAATATCGCCGATTTTTACTTCATATGAAGCTCTGGCTGTTTTTCCGTTGACATCAATATGCTTTGCATCGCAAAGCTCATTAGCAACGGTTCTGCGTTTCACAAGACGTGAAACCTTTAAATATTTATCAAGACGCATAAAAGACCTCTTTATATCAATTTATCCATTACAAATATCGCAAAAAGCGTGTTTGCCCAGGCAAACCAGCTTCGTGTGAATTCATAATGATTATCGCAGTTAAAACCTTCATGCATAAAGCCTGTATCCGCATCAGTAGCAACAAGGGTATTGAAAATTCTTTCAATTTCCGCTTTATCATCTGTTGTAAGTCCCTCAATAAGAAGACCTATGTGCCAGATGTAGTTTTCGGGTGTATGAGGACTGCCGATTCCCTTTGCATCTCTGCCGTCAAAATAATAAGGATTTGCTTTACTTAAAACAAACTTTCTTGTATTAAGATACATTTCATCCGTTTTACTGCAATATCCAAGATACGGAAGTGACAAGAGACTGGGCACATTGGCATCGTCCATCAAAAGACAGTTACCAAGACCGTCCACTTCATAAGCATAAACTCTGCCCGTATCAGTTTCAACAATTGCAAAGTCATTTATACCTTTTTCGATTTCTGCACAAAGCTTTTCTGCAGTTTCTTTATAAAAGTCAGGCATTCCCGCATCGCAGAGATTTTTGTGAAGATTTTCAAGTGTAGCAATAATAAACATATTTGCAGGAACAAGGAACGGATAAACGCATTTATCGTCACTTGGACGGAATGCACTTCTGACCATGCCTGTATAAGCATAATCAGCTCCGTAGCCGTTATTATCAAGAGAATCTTTACCGTTTTCCCATGTTCTGCGGAAATAATACTCGGAATTTTTCGGATCCTGTTCGGTTATGAGAGTATCAAGAATAACTTTATAAGCTTCGTTGAACTTATCACCGAAAATCTCTTTATCACCGGTATTTTCATAGTATCTGTTAAGAAGCCACAGGGGGTAAATAAGAGAGTCAATCTCATATTTGCGTTCCCACACGATGTCAAGCTTCATTGTGTCATCGTCATGGCCTCTGCCGTTTGCAGATTCATTGAAAGCATTTGCATAAGGGTCAAGACAGATAAGTTTAAACTGTCTTTCAAGAAGACTTTTTACAAGTGCTTTTGCATCGTTATCCTCTTTTGCGGCTCTGACATAATGACTTACCTGCACACTGCTGTCACGAAGCCACATAGCTTCAATATCACCTGTGATGACGAAGACATTGCCCTCGTCATCAAACTTTACGGTGGTTTCAAGTGTATTCAGATAACATTTGCGGAACATTTCACGGACTCTTTCATCAGCGATTTTTTCCGCCATCATGTCAAGGTTTTTATATAAATTTTCGTACGCCATAGTTTACACCTGTATTATTCGGAAATTCTTGCCTTTGCTTCATCATACATTGCAGAAATTTCTTCAAAATGAGTATAATTTTCCTTCTGTTTAAGAAGTTTTTCAGCATCAAGGAAAGGCTTTGCAGCACGGTTGAAGTTTGCATGCTTATCTGTTTCAAGCTTGGACATTTTACGTGCTTCCTTACGTCTTGCTTCAACTGCTGTGATTTGGTCTTTAAGCTCACCTGCTCTTATGTTGTCCTTTGCTTTCTTTGCGAGGTACTGCTCGTTATAGAGAGCTTTAAGCTGTACATCGCACTCATCTTCTGTATTGAAGTAACTTTCAAGAACAGCAAAATCAGGCTGAACAAACTCTTCACCGTTTGAATAGTTCTTCTTGATAGTTTTGAATGCAATCTTCTTATTCTTTGCAATTTCAATAGCTGCCTTACGTGCTTCTTTTTCAGCATCTGTAGACTTAGGCATTGATCTTGCTTCGCCGAGTTCATGATTGATTTCAGACATAGTCATGTTAAGAAGCCCTGCAAGACCTGCTGCATATACTTTTGATGCCATCTGAAGCTGATATTCAAATTCAGGCTTTGAGAATTTATCAAGCTCATCACACACGAACTTTGCAATCTCAATTTCATCATT
This sequence comes from Clostridia bacterium, assembly GCA_017531385.1. Taxonomy (GTDB): domain Bacteria; phylum Bacillota; class Clostridia; order Oscillospirales; family Acutalibacteraceae; genus UBA1081. Next base: position 8,343 of record JAFXLD010000045.1, on the reverse strand, counting down.
GAAATCTTTATCGGCATTATATGCTTTTTTTGCCGCTTTGCGTAATTCTTTATCTGTCTGGGATTTATATGTATTTTTATCAAGAACCTTTGACTCTGCAAAAGCCATTTTTCTTGAATTTCTGATAATGTCGATTGTTTCGACAAGAGCCTCGTCATTGAGAATACCGTTACCGTAGTCCTCGAACATTGCACGCACTTTCAGAACACGGATAACCGATTTCTGCTTGATTTCATTAAAGTCATACCAGAAGTAAGGCACAACATTCATAAATGCGCCGATTGCAGACACGATAATCAGAACATGAAGAAGGTTTATAAGGATATCGGGATCATACAATGCGGAATACGCATTTGTATAGCTGTCCTGCCCGATTGCAAACTGCTCTGCTAGAAGCTCCCCGACAGTTTTACCGTCACCGAGCATTCTGGAAAGGATATTGGGGTTTGATGTAACAATTGCAGCATTTTCCTTTGTGATACCACCCTTTTCATAAATAAAGGGAAGAACTGAAGATGTGGCAAGAGTGATAATTGTGCCGATTGTTCCGACTGCAGCAAACATACCGTCAATACGTTCGCCTGTCTTATACTGCTGATAGTCACGGATATCTGCCTGAATTGCGGGATTGAGAATATGAGCAAAAGACCCCATAAACGCATTAAGATAAAGACAAGAGAGAACAAGCCATATGGTCGCACCGTTTATCTGAGTTGTAACGGGAAGCATCAGAAGAATGAAAACAATATTCAAAATGTTGGTTGCAACAAGAACAGCTTTTTTACCCCATTTTCTGATGCAGAACGGAGCCAACAGCATACCCCAGAGAGATGCGTTACCATAAATAGTATTAATTATGCCGTAAACGGGTCCCGAACATGTTCCTCCGTAATTGTAAAGCCAATAAAGAATATTATAAAATGAGGCTTCAAGGAATCCGAGCCAACCTGCAAGTGAAATTATCCAGAAATATTTATTCTTTGCAACTTCACGGAGTGCATCCATAAAACGGACCTGAACAACGTGAGTTCTTGCCTGTACAATTTTTTCTTCCGTGTATTTATAAACAACAATACAAAGAAGTATACCTAAAACACCGAGTATGGGATAAAGTAATTTATATACTCTGATATCGGTTTGATTTGTATGAAAAATCTTGCCAGCAATTAATGGAGACAAAAAATTTACAACTGTGGGAGCAAAAGAGTAAACAACACTCTTGATTGATGCAATGTCTGCTCTTTCCTGTGTGTCGGGTGAAAGAACGTGAATAAGGTTTTCATAGCCGTCATAGAAGAAATAATAGAAGAAATGAAGCAAAAGATTCAAAATCAATATTATGGTACACTTTGCAACATAAGCATAGCTCTCGCCGAAAATCTCGCCTTCACCGAGAAGATATCCGAGCTTATCATACGGGAACCATACCATCAGAATACAGATAATTGCTGTGGGAATACCCATAGACACTATGTAAGGTCTGTATTTTCCGGCTTTATTTCTTGTGTTATCGATGATGTTTGCTCTTATACCCGTAAGAGGAATATTTGCAAGCACTGCAATAACATAAAGAATATACATATCTGTAGCATCAACACCGAGTGTACTTGATATAAGTGTGTTACCTGTACCGAGAATACATGCCTGACCCAGAGTCATGACCATGTACGCACCGATACCGCCGCCTGAATAAGCGGCTATTTCCCTGAAAGGTACATATTTACCCTTCTTGGGAGTTTTCCAATAATTTTTGACCATGCCAAGCAGGTCAAAGGCTTTTTCTTTCAGATTCATACGCTTTCCTCCTCATATTTTAATCATTATAACACATATAAACATATTTTGCATCAATTTTTTTAAATTTTATATATATTTTTAATATATACAAAAGCTCCCCGATTTTCATCGGGGAACTTTAGTTTAAATTGTGATTATTACCAGTGTGCTACACCACATTCACAATACTGATACTGTTTCATACCAAACAACTCACGAAGGAAGTTGAATATTGTGAAGAAGAATTTAACAAGTGCATTTTTACTGTGGCAAGCACAATCGCAATCCTCTGTAGGATTATAGTTGGGATCTTCGGGACATTCTGCATAGATTTCAAGCTCACCAACGATTACTTCTGCATTGATAGTAAGCTTACCTGTTGCAGGATCATAACTATATCCGTTTGTTACGAGAATACCATCAACATAAATTGCTACTGTCTTGGGAAGAAGATTTCCTGCTGCAGGAGTAATTGTTGTATGATATGTAGTTCTCATATTGATAACGCTGTTTGTATTTGAAGATGAACCGCCAAATATGCTGTTAAGAACATTTACACTGCCGCTTGTTGATTTTGCAACAATGTTTATGTTGCCTGTGATAGCAGCACCGTAAATCTTAAGTGTACCTGCTGCTGCATCATATTCATAATTATCAGCAGAAAGAACAGCACCGTTAACTGTAATTCTTAAGTCTTCAGGAAGTGTTTCAATATCAAATGTAAGAACGAGATCCTGACCGTATGTTGCGGTTTCTGTGTTCTGAACATCACCGATCTTCCAGAATACCTGATAAGATCTTGCAGTGTATTCAGCGTTAATCATAACGATTCCTGCAGGCATTGTTGCGGGAACATTCAACCATTTACCTGTATGACCTTCCTTTGCGGGAACAGCCTTTTCAGGAATTGCAGTACCGTAAGGAACAGATGCGGAATATACTGTGATTCCGTCTACGATCCAATAAACAGGATACATTCTGGGAGTATAGATTGCATGGATTTCAACATCACTTGCGGGCATTACTGTAACTGTATTATCCCATTTAACTGTATGACCTTCCTTATCTGAAGGAAGTCCGGGAACAGGAATAACAGCGTTATAAGCCACAGCTTCTGTTTTTACAACAGTACCGTCAACGATCCATGTAACTGTATACATTCTCGGAGTTTCTGTATATGTTGCTGTATAAGTTGCATCGCCGGTTACTTTAACAGGAGTCTTATCCCAACCTGCAAATGTATAAGTAGCTGTTGCAGAAGGAGCCTTATCTGTTGAGCCATCGAATGTGGGTACTGTACCGTATGCCCACTGCTGTTTGATTTCCTGATCGCCAACGATCCATGTAATAGTGTGGGTCTTAACAGTTACATCGTATTCAGCTGTGTAAGTTGCATCTGCTGTTACGTTAGCAATTTCCTTATTCCAACCTTTGAATACATATGTTGTTGATTCGGTTGAAGGAATATCTGTTGAGCCCTTGAATGAAGGAACAGCATTGTATTCATACTGTTCTTTTGTTTCTGTACCGTTAACAACCCATGTGATTGTGTACTTTCTTACATTTTCTTTATAGGTTGCTTTGTAAGTTGCATCACCTGTTACAGCTACGGGAGTATTGTCCCAACCTGTGAATGTGTATGTATACTGTGCAGTTGCTGCCTTTGTAGGATCAGCATGAGTGGGAACATCACCATATGCAACTGTTGTAGTATCAATTACTGAACCGTTGTCATCAAGCCATGTAATTGTGTACTTGTTTACTGACTGTGTGAATGTAGCTGTGTAAGTTATATCACCTGTTACGGTGTCAACTTCAGGAGTCCACTTGTCAAATGTGTATGAATACTGTGCATCACCTGTCTTAGTGGGTTCATCACCGTCGTAAGAAGGTGTCTTGCCGTATTCAACATTTTCATCTGTTTCAACTGTTACACCTTCAACTACCCATGTTACTGTGTACTTGTTGACTGTTGATGTATAAGTTGCCTTGTAAGTTGCTTCACCTGTTACTGCAACAGGTGTGTTATCCCAACCTGCAAATGTGTATGTATACTGAGCATCTGCTGCCTTTGAGGGATCAGCATGAACAGGAACTGTACCATATGCAACTGTTGTAGTATCAATTACTGAACCGTCGTCATTAAGCCATGTGATTGTGTAGGATCTTGTTACAGGTGTAAATGTTGCGTTATATTCAACATTGCCTGTTACAGTTGAAATAGTGGGTTCCCAACCTGCAAAAGTATATGTATACTGTGCTGTTGCAGCCTTTGTGGGAGTTGAGCCGTTAAATACGGGATCTGTACCGTAAGGAACATTTGAATCTGTTTCAACAGTTGTACCTTCAACAACCCATTTTACTGTGTACTTGTTGACTGTTGATGAATAAGTTGCCTTGTAAGTTGCTTCACCTGTTACTGCAACAGGTGTGTTATCCCAACCTGCAAATTCAAATGTATACTGTGCTGTTGCTGCCTTTGTGGGTTCAACATGAGTAGGAACTGTACCATATGCAACTGTTGTAGTATCAATTAATGAACCGTCGTCATTAAGCCATGTGATTGTGTACTCATTGACTACACTGCTGAAGTTTGCTTTAAATGTTACATTGCCTGTAACAGTTGTTTCTGCTGTCAAGCCGTTCCAACCTGCAAATGTGTATGTATACTGTGCTGTTGCTGCCTTTGTGGGAGCTTCACCCTTGTAGCTGGGTGTTGCACCGTACTCATATGTCTCAGTTGTTTTTGCACCATCTATATCCCATGTTACTGTGTATGTATTTACAGTAGAGGAGAACTGAGCTGTATAAGTTGCATCTTTTGTTACAGTTTCAAGTGCAGGTGACCAACCTGTGAATGTATATGTATACTGTGCTGTTGCTGCCTTTGTTGGCTCAGCAGGAGTAAGTTCTGTACCATATTCATATTCAGCAGTTGTTTCCACACCGTCAATGATCCATGTTACAGTGTACTTGTTTGTTATACGTTCAAACTGAGCTGTATAAGTTGCCTTACCTGTTACCGCAGAAATTGCAGGAGTCCAACCTGTGAATTTGTATGAATACTGTGCATCACCCTGCTTAGTGGGAGTTTCACCCTTATAGCTGGGTGTTTCACCATACTCAATTTCCTCTGTAATCGGGTTCTGACCTTCAATATTCCATGTAATTGTATACTTATTGACAGTTGATGTATAAGTTGCCTTGTAAGTTGCTTCACCTGTTACTGCAACAGGTGTGTTATCCCAACCTGCAAATGTGTATGTATATTGAGCATCTGCTGCCTTTGAGGGATCAGCATGAGTAGGAACTGTACCATATGCAACTGTTGTAGTATCAATTAATGATCCGTCATCATTTACCCAAGTAACTGTGTACTTATTAACAGCTGATGAATATGTTGCCTTGAATGTTACATTACCTTCTACAGTTGTGTCATCTGTCAAGCCTTCCCAACCGGCAAATGTGTATGTATACTGTGCTGTTGCTGCTTTTGTGGGGTTAGCCTTATCGAATGTGGGCTTTGTACCGAATTCAACGCCTGTATCAGTTTCAAGAACTGTTCCGTTTTCATCTACCCAGGTAACTGTGTACTTGTTAACTGTAGCATTGAATTTTGCAGTATAAGTTACATCGCCTGTTACAGTTGTAATTGCAGGATCCCAACCGGCAAATGTATATGTATACTGTGCTGTTGCTGCCTTTGTGGGTTCTGCATGAGTAGGCATTACACCATATGCATATGTCTCAGTTTCTGTTTTACCGTCAATGATCCATGTTACTGTGTATGTATTTACAGTAGCTTTGAACTGTGCTGTGTAAGTTGCATCGCCTGTTACTTTAGCAACTGCAGGATCCCAACCGTCGAATGTGTATGAATACTGTGCTGTTGCATTCTTTGTGGGAATACCGTACTTAGTCTGATTATATTCAGGAGTTTCGCCGTATTCAAGAGTATCATCTGAATAGATAATATCGTTGCCGTTTTTCCATGTGATTGTGTAATATCTTGTGGTGCTTTCAAATACTGCGTAGTAAGTTTTATTGCCTGTTGCTGCAGATGCTTCGGGGAAGTCTTTATTGTCAGTTATGATTTCGCCGTTGCCGTTTGCATCTTCTGACCAGCCTATAAACTCATAAACTTCTGTATTTGATGGAGCCTTTACAGGAGTTGCACCTGTAAATACAGGTTTGTTTCCGTATTCAACAGCATCTGTTTTTACAGTTACTCCGTCAACAATCCATGTTACAGTGATAACATTCTGTGAATATTTTGCATTGATTGTAATATCTTCAGCAGGCATTGTCTGGGGAACATTTTCCCAAACACCTATGAATCCGGGCTGTTCCGGAACTGCAGGTTCTACAATCTGAGCACCGTATGCAACGTCAGTAGTTACTGTTTTGTTGTAACCAACCCATGTAATTGTATATACATTGGGAGTTTCTGTAAATACAGCTGTGTATGTTGCATCACCTGTTACAGCTTTGATTGCAGGAGTCCATTCTTTGAATGTGTATGTATACTCTGCTGAAGGAGCCTTTGTGGGATCATCAAGAGCAGGTGTTTCACCATACTTGACAGTTGTTGTTGTTGTTTCGTTACCGTCAACGATCCATGTGATTGTGTAAGATCTCTTATCAGCTGTGAATTCAGCAGTATAAGTTGCAGGACCTGTTACAGCCACAACTTCAGAATCCCAACCTGCAAATGTGTATGTGTACTCATCTGTTTCTGCCTTTGTGGGATCTTCACCAAATACAGGAATCTGACCGTATTCAACAATATCTGTTCTTACTGTGTTGCCGTCAACTACCCATTTGATTTCATAGCTTCTTACTGTGCTTGAGTATGTTGCTGTGTAAGTTGCATTGCCTGTTACTGTTGAAACAGTAGGTGTCCAACCTGCGAACGCATATTCATACTGTGCATCCTTTTCCTTTGTGGGGTTATCCTTGTCAAATGTGGGAGTTGCACCGTAAAGAACATCTTCATCTGTTTCGAGAAGTGTACCGTCTTCGTCAACCCATGTTACAGTATATTTATTTGTTGTTGCTGTAAATACTGCTTCATAAGTTGCAGCACCTGTTACAGATTTAATTTCAGGTGTCCACTTATCAAATGTATATGTGAACTCTGCTGTTGCTTCCTTTGTGGGAGTTGAGCCGAAGTCAGGTGTTTCACCGTATGCAACTGTTGTAGTTGTTTCTTCACCGTCAACGATCCATGTGATTGTGTATTCGTTTACGGTCTTATCAAATACTGCTGTATATGTTGCATCTTTTTCTACTTTTACAATAGCAGGAGACCATTCTTTAAATGTATATGTATACTGTGCATCTGCTTCCTTTTCGGGCTCTGCATGTTCAGGCATTGCACCGTATTCATATTCTTCAGTTGTTTCTGCGCCGTCAATGATCCATGTTACTGTGTATTTGTTTACAGTATTGTCAAATACTGCTGTATAAGTTGCATCGCCTGTAACTGTTGCAATTGCAGGAGACCATTCTTTAAATGTATATGTATACTGTGCATCTGCTTCCTTTACGGGATCTGCATGTGAAGGTGTTGCACCGTATTCATATGTTTCTTTTGTTTCTACACCATCAATTACCCATGTTACTGTGTATGTATTTACAGTTGATGAGAACTGAGCTGTATAAGTTGCATTGCCTGTTACAGCTTTAATTTCAGGAGTCCAGCCTGTGAATGTATATGTATACTGTGCATCTGCTGCCTTTACGGGATCAGCATGAGTGGGCATTGCACCGTATTCTACTGATGTAGTTTCTTCTTTACCGTCAATCACCCATGTGATTGTGTACTTATTCTTCTCTGCTTTGTATGTAGCAGTATAAACAGCATCGCCTGTTACCTCTGAAATTTCAGGAGTCCAGCCTGCAAATGTGTATGTAAACTCATCAGTTTTTGCCTTTGTGGGAGTTGAACCTTTATACTCGGGAGTTGTTCCGTATGCAACCTCTGCATCTGTTTTAAGAACAGTGCCGTCTTCATTCTTCCATGTAACTGTATAAGTGTTGACAGTTGATGAATATGTTGCCTTATAAGTAGCATCGCCTGTTACAGTTGCAATTTCGGGTGACCACTTATCAAATGCATATGTATACTGTGCATCTGCTGCCTTAGAAGGAGTTGCACCGTCATAATTTGGTGTTGCACCGTAAGGAACATCTTCATCTGTTTCGAGAACTGTACCGTCTTCGTCAACCCATGTTACTGTGTAAGTGTTGACTGTTTCTGAGTATGTTGCTGTGTAAGTTGCTTCGCCTGTAACTTCAGCAATTTCAGGATCCCAACCTGCGAATGTATATGTATACTGTGCAGTTGCTGCCTTTGTGGGTGTTTCGCCTGTATATGCAGGTGTTTCACCGTATGCTACTTCACTTGACTGAAGTTCTGTACCATCTTCGTTAACAAATGTGATTGTATACTTATTAACTGTTGATGAGTATGTTGCTGTGTAAGTTGCATCTTCAGTTACTTCTGCAATTTCAGGTGTCCAACCATTATGTGTATATGTATACTGTGCAGTTGCTTCCTTTGTG
>JAFXLD010000044.1 GCA_017531385.1 Clostridia bacterium | reverse complement strand
GCCATGGAAAACTTTTTCGGCAGACTTAAAGTTGAAATGTTTTATGGCGAAAAATTTAAAAGTGTTAACACTTTCATTGATGAATTGAAGAATTATATTCATTATTACAACAACGATAGGATTTCAACAAAATTAAAAGGAATGAGCCCGGTACAATACCGAACTCATTCACTTCTAATTTAATAATTAATTTGTCTAAACTTTGGGGTTCACTTCATAACGGGAGATTTTTTTATAGTCCGTATTCATTTACCATGAAGGTATAGATTCTTTCACAGGTCTTTCCGTCTGTATAATCATAAAAACGGTTAAGAGCTTTTGTTCGTTCTTCTTTGTACGTGTCATTATCATTTGCAACATCTTTAATGAACTGTTTCAGGTCATCCAGTGTGTAGATGTAGGGACATTTGTAGTTAGCTTTGAAATCGTCATAGAACATCGGCCATTTGGAGCTGAAATCTTCAAGATCTTCAATAGCCATTGCAATTGGCCTGTCAATCATAAGATAATCATAATAAACAGAAGAATAGTCGGTGATAAGTGCATCAGTTTCTGTGAGGAAATCATATATCTGTCTGCCGTCAAGATAATTATTGTCAGCAATGACAATGTTGCTCATTTCGTCAAGTTTCATAACACTGACATCCTGTGCGGGATGCGGTCTTAAATAGAGGACAGTGTTGTTTTCTTTCAGAAATTCATTGATTTCAGCCATCTGCTCATGCGACTTGATGACAGGCAGTCCAAGAGGGAAGTTGTTCTCTATTCTGAATGTTGCAGATCTTGTATGCTGACGGTATGTGGGCATCCAGATGATATATGTCTTGTCTCTGTTTTTGCGGATATCGGCATTTTCTGCCATGATATCTGTTCTGCAGTAACCGTAGTTTCTCATGTTTTCATCTGTGTCGCCGATATCATAAAAGTGCTTGTTAAAGTTGTATGATGTTATCATGTTCATGTCAACTTCACCTTTGATAAGGTCGTACTCTTTTACGATTTTAAGAGGCATGCCGTGACCGAGGAAAATTCTTTTCTGCTTGTGATTTTTTTTGTATACATAACCGTTGCAGTCAATTATAAATTTCGCAAAATTGTAATAGTACAGATATTTTAATTTTTCAATGAAACTTTTTTGATTTCTTGCAATACATTCGATTTTTGTATCACAGAGAGATGATCTGAATTCCGAATTATCTTTTACTAACCATACCAACTTATATTTTTTCGGTATATCTGTGTTTTCTGTCAAATATTTGAAAAACCAGTAAGTGTTATCTGCAAAGTTCGGCTGAGATTCAAATATAATAATGTTACTTCTGGGAAAGTTTTTTGTTGCATTGAGAATAAATTCAATAATTTTGTCCGTGATTTTCATAACTACACCTTATTTTGTTATCATATTTCTGATTTTACATAAGAATTTTATGCCGAAAAAAGATAAAAATGCAGAAATCCTGATTCTGTTACGTGCTTTTTTGTCTGCGACAACAGTATTTCTGTGTGCTTTTATGTTGCTTATGATATGTGTCAGTTTTTCTTTATCATCGCTGTTCTGAAGTTTCATCAACACAATCATATTCATTTCCATGAGGTAATGGGATGCGGATTTTTTCAGCAGAGGGCTTATCTTTACAGCTTTATCATATATAAGATCAGCTGAAAGAACTCTGTCGTAATACTTTTCGGGATTATGACTATGCATCACACTTTCAGTATTCTGGAAATAGAAGTAAAGCGGTTTGTTTATATATACAACTTTTTCAGCATTGTTGAAATAATCAAGAGCAGCTAAAAAATCTTCTCCGATTCTATATGCAGGAAAACTGATGTTTCCTGTTTTTTTTCTGTTGAAAAGCTTGCAAACGCATCCGGGCATATAATTGCTGTTTCCGTAAAGCATATTTTCAAGAATATCGGAACCTTTTTCAGTACAGATAAAGGTTTCATCAAGGTCTTTTCCGAGAGGACAATATGTACTGCTATCGGGATACAGGTATGTGAATGAACAACATGATATATCTGCATCATGTTCTGTAATGGCGTTATACAATAATTCTATGTAGTTATCAGCAACACAGTCATCACTGTCAATGAAGCAGTAAAACTCTCCTGATGATTGTTCAAGACCTGTGTTTCTTGCAACAGAAACACCTGCATTTTCTTTGTGAATAACAATTATTCTGTTGTCTTGATTTTTATATTCATCGCATATTTTTCCGCTGTTATCTGTGGATCCGTCATTAATAAGAATTATTTCAAGATTTTTGTATGTCTGATTTATAATCGAGTCTAAACAGTTGTTTATAAATTTTTCAACATTATATACAGGAATAATAACAGAGATTAAAGGATTCATATTTTTTGTCTCCTTATTTAGTTATCATATTTCTGATTCTGCAAAGAGTACCAATGCCGAAATAAGATATCAGACATGCAATTCTTGTGCGCAATTCAGCTTCAGAATCCATAATTACAGTTTTTCTGTGTTTTTTTATGTTTTCTTTTATGTGCTTGATTTTATCTTCCTGACCTTCATGACCGTATAATTTCATTAAAACCATAAGGTTTTTTTCAATAAGATAATAAGCAGCAGCATTAGTCAGTGTTTTTGAAGTTTCAACGCTGATTTTATATATTTCATCTGCTGTAAGAACCGTGTCATAAATATTCTTTGGTTTAAACACCTTAGTAAGGCTTGCATCATTTTGCAAATAAAAGTACAGCGGTTTGTTTGACATTGCAACTTTATTGAAAGCAGGGAAATATCCTGCTGCTGCAAGTACATCTTCGCCTGTTAAATATGGCTGACAGTATAGATTTGTTTTTGATTTGTCATATAATTTACACCAACATGACGGCGCATATGTTTTTCCGTAAAGAATCTTTCTGAGAGCGTCAAGTCCTGTGTCTGTAAAAACGGTGTCCTCTGAAAACTCAGTATTTCGTGTGAGTTTTTTTCTTCCGTCATTCCAGACGTAAAAATATGAACACATTGATATGTCGGCCTGATTATCAATCATTGTGTTGTACATTGTCATTATATAGTCACAATGTACAGAATCATCGCCATCGACAAAACAGTAATAATTACCTGTCATAACGGATACTGCAAAATTTCTTGTTTTTGAAAGACCTTCATTTTTTTTGTGAAAAACCTTAACTCTGGGATCAGCTTCAGCATAATTGTCACATATTGCAGGGCAACTGTCTGTTGATCCGTCATCTATCAGCAGAATCTCAAGATTTTTATAAGATTGACTGATTATTGAATCAACACATTTGTTTAAATATTTTTCAACATTATAAATCGGTACTATAACAGAGACTAATGGTTTCATAAATATTACTCCTGTTTTTAATTCTTTTTAATATTTTTCTTAAAAATTTCCAGTGCAGTGTTTTTAAGGTAAGTGAAAGCTTCAACTTTGAAAATGACAGAAATAATCAGGTAAATAATTCCACCGGTTGCTGCCTGAATTATGAGTAACGGAAGAGCAGAAATGCTGAGAAATAATCCTTCCAGATATACAATTACAGCCATAATTCCAGAAATTAACAGGCCGGGAGCCATATCCCCCAGAAGTTCCTTGAAGCTGTAAGATATGAGTTTGTTGTTTGGTGCAGTATTTGCGATTGAAGCAATCAGTGTTGTAAGAAGAAGGCTGTATGCAATTGCATCAACGCTGTGCCACATCACGGCTAATAGAATAAGAATGCTGGAACCTTTTTTCAATATTTCAAGTTTGAGCAGTATATCACTTCTGCCGACTGCTTTTATTGCCTGAAGATTTGCTGTCTGAATCGGTTCAAAACAGAAAGCTATGCAGTAGATCTGAAGATAGGGTACACAAGGTAACCATTTTTCTGTAAGAAGAAGAGTTATCAACGGCTCTGCCACAACAGCAAGTCCGAACATCATCGGACACATGATGTATGCACTTGTTTTTATGGCTCTGCGTGTTATGTTTTTTACATCATTCGGGTTGTTCTGTGCGTTTGAAATAGCAGGGAACAGAACGTTTGAAATTGATGTATTTATGTTTGTAACAATAAGATTCGGTATTTGCTTACCCTTGTCAAAAAACGCAAGATCATTACTGGTGTAAAGCTTTCCGATTACGATTGAACGAAGCTCGTTATATATTTCTCCGATAAGACCGGCAACAAGTATCTTCCAGCCGTATCTGAACAATTCCTGTAATCTTTTCCATGAAAACTTCAGTTCAGGTTTCCAATGAATTGTAAGACCGAGAATTAAGGTATCCATAACTGTGTTTGTAAGATATTGTCCGACCAATGCCCATACGCCGTAGCCCTTATATGCCATGTAAATTCCGACAAAAGCAGAACATACAGTACCGATGATGGTTGAAAAGAAGAATTTTTTGAAAATCATCTGTTTTGAAACAAAAGCCTGCTGAACGTTGTTTACAGCAGTCAGCGGAATACGGAGTCCGAGTACTCGCAGAACCGGGGAAAGTAACTCATATCCATCACCAAAGAAAGAGGCAATCAGCGGAGATGAAACAAACAGAATAAAATAAAGAATCAGTGATGCGCCGAGCTGGAAGTATAAAACAGAAGAGAAATCCAGATTGTCTGAATCTTTTTTCTGAATCAGCGAACTGCCGAAGCCGTTGGTGACTATACAATTGGCAAAAGTTATGAAAATTGTGACAAGTGTTATCAGACCGTATGCCTCAGTAGGCAACAGTCTTGCAAGAACAACAGAAACAGCGAATGTTACGATTTGTGCTGTTATTCGTTCACCGAATTTCCATATAAGTCCCGAAAGGACTTTTCCTTTTGTGTTGTCCATCAGAAAGTCTCCATCTTATTATTATCAATTAATTATATAACACAAGATAAGTAAAGTCAATATTTATAAATAGTTAAAGATTTTATAAAAAAAGGTACAGCTTGTTAAACTGTACCTTGAATGATTATTATTCAGCTTCCTCTGTCATCAGTGTTAACAACGTGTCTATAAAATAGTCATCGTAAAGAACTTTATATCCGTCTTCTGTTCCGACAATAATCGTTGTGAACTCGTCGATATTTGTATATTCGTCTGATGTTTTTGATCCGTCAATAACATATTCGACTTTAACTTTATATGCATCGGTTATCTCTGATTTGTTGATGTAGTCATTGGTAGATTTTTCGATACTATTCAGATTTTTATCAATTTTCTCATAATAGTATTTGATTTCTTCATCAGTCAGTTCGTCACAATCAGCAACGGCACAAGAAAATGTGTAAGAACCGAACTCATCACGTATAAATTCATCAAATGAATCGTAAATGAATGAAAAATCAGCATTAAGCAATTCTTCTGAATTGGTAATTTTGATCATATAATTGTCACTGAGAAAGTCCAGATATTCTTCAGGAGTTGCGGCAGATGCTTTGCTGTAATAATCTATAAGATCATCATAAACAAGAACAAAATCAATTGCAGATGCGTTTATTGCATCATCAGTGCTTGTTCCGCTTAAAATATTTTCCATGTAGCTTACAGCTACACTTTCATAATCGGTTTTCGGCGCATTACCTGAACCTGATCTGTTTGAGTAAAAATATGATGAAACAACGGGAATAATGACAGCTAAGACTACAGAAATAATTAGTCCGGGAATATTGATTTTTTTCTTTTTTTTAGGTGCAGGTTGTCCTTCATAAGGAAACTGCTGAGCGTCCGGATTTATTGTCGGATCAAAAGAGTTTTGATAAATCGGTTGGTTCTGAGGTATCGGATCAGTCTGAACCATTGCACCGCAATCAGGACAGTATTTTACTCCGTCAGGTATCTGTGTTTTACACTCTTTGCATTGCATAATAATATACACCTCTGTGTCCTTTTTTTATAATGATAATGTATCTGTCGAATTTTGTCAAGTTAGAAACATCATTGAGATAAAACATTATAAAAAATTTTAAAAAAACAATTTACAAACAACAAAAAATATGATATTATAGGCTAAAATATATTGATAAGAGGGTATAACATGTCAACTGAAGAGAATAAAAGCACTAAAAAGGCATCATCATATTCCAAAAGTTCTTCTGACAGTAAGATTGTAGGATTGCTTGTCGGAATTCTTGCTGTGGGTGTATGTCTGCTCGGCGTATCCGTAGCAGGAATGGTTAATATTTCAAAAGCTCCTGTAGCAGAAACAACAACACAGGCTCCCATACAGAATGATCAGGTTATACAGAATGATGTTCCTGTCATTAACAATCAGCCTGAGACTACAACTGCATCTCAGAACACTGACACACCTGTCACTCCTGACAATAATTCAACTCCTTCAAACACATCGGCACCTCAGACTGATGCAGAATGGCTTACATTTTTCAATACTGCACTCAACAAGCTCAAAACTGACGGCCCTGCACTGACTAAAGAAAAGCAGGTTGTAACAACAGATGTAAAGTTGTCAAATCCTCTCGGTCAGACAGTTGTTTCAGTTGCAAAGGACAAGTTTCTTTCTGAAGAAGTTGTTGTAACACCCATTGCAAAGGGTGATAAAGCTGCAGCCGCTGCAAATATTTCTCCAGACGGCAAGTCATACGTATCAACACTTGGAATGTCTGACATTAAATCAATTACTCATACCACAGATTCAAATGGTAACTACGTAATAACAATTGCAATGCCTGAAATGACAAGTCCCGACATATCAGGTCCTTACGGCAGAATTTTTGTGTTCCTGACTGTTGATGAGGTTATGAATTCATATGCTCCCGATATGGGCGCAACAGTTGACAGAAGCAATGTTTCACTTCTTTTCTCCAATTGTTCTGCAACGGCAACAATCTCACCCGATGGTAAAGTTGTAGCATACGAAACAACTCTTAATATTAACATGATTCTTAAGGATGCAAAAATTGCTGTTATCACAACAGATGTTGATGCAAAACTTCTCAGTGAAACAAAGTATAAAGACATCGTTTGGTAATTATTTTAATATATCTCAACACCCTGTGTAGTTTGCACAGGGTGTAGTTTTTTAGAATTTATTATCATAGTGTACTTTGCGCTGTATTGACATTTATTTTTTATTTTATTATAATATGCTGTAATGTATATAGTTTGAGATTAATGTGTAAGAATTAATACATACATATAAAGAGAGGCACTGATAAAATGATAAAAAGATTGGCAAAATGTGTGCGTGAATATAAAAAATCAGCCATAATGACCCCAGTATTTGTTATAGGCGAGGTTGTCATGGAAGTGGTTATCCCTCTGCTTATGGCAAGTCTTATTGATAACGGCATAAATGCCGGAAGTATGAATTTTGTGCTTAAAATGGGTGTTGCACTTCTTGTGTGTGCAGTCATTTCAATGTTTTTCGGCGGTGTTGCAGGCAGAACATGTGCTGTTGCAAGTGCAGGATTTGCAAAAAATCTCAGACACGATATGTTCTACAGTGTGCAGAATTATGCCTTCTCAAATATTGATAAATTCTCAACGGCAAGTCTTGTTACAAGGCTTACAACCGATGTTAATAATGTTCAGCAGTCATTTATGATGATTATCAGAATGGCTGTAAGAAGCCCTATGATGTTTATCTTTAGCTTTATTTTTGCATACGGAATCAATGCAAAACTGGCTTCTGTTTTCCTGTGTGTCGTTCCGTTTCTGATGCTCGGAATGTTTCTTATCATCAGAAAAGCACATCCTTTGTTCAAAAGAGTATTCAAGACATACGATAAGCTCAACGGTATCGTTGAAGAAAATGTCAGAGGCATTCGTGTTGTTAAATCATTCAACAGACAAGGTTTTGAAACAGATAAATTTCAGGAAATTTCAAGCAGTATTTATAACGACTTTGTAAAAGCAGAAAAAACAATCGCATTCAATGCTCCGCTTATGCAGATGAGTGTTTACACATGTATGATGCTCATTTCATGGTTCGGAGCAAAGCTTATTGTTGATACAGGTGCAACTGAGCTTACAACGGGTGAACTGATGAGCTTGTTTACATACACAGCACAACTTCTTAACAGCCTTATGTTCCTTTCAATGATTTTCGTTATGATGACCATGTCAAAGGCAAGTGCTGAAAGAATTGTTGAAGTCCTTGATGAAAAAAGCGACATAACAGAAAAAGAAAACGCAGAAACAACAGTAAAAGACGGCTCAATTGTCTTCGAGAATGTTGATTTTTCATATTCAAAGAATGCAGATAAACTCTGCCTTGACAATATCAATATTTCAATCGCATCAGGCGAAACAATAGGCATTATCGGCGGTACGGGTTCATCTAAATCAACCTTTGTTCAGCTGATTCCGAGACTCTACGATGTCAGAAACGGCTGTGTAAAAGTCGGCGGAACTGATGTCCGTGATTATTCTATTGAGGCACTGAGAAACGAAGTTGCAATGGTGCTTCAGAAAAATGTCCTGTTCTCAGGTACAATCAAAGAGAATCTCCGTTGGGGCAAGGATGATGCAACGGACGAAGAAATCATAAATGCCTGTAAACTTGCCTGTGCAGATGAATTTGTTGAAAAATTTCCCGATAAGTATGATACATATATCGAACAGGGCGGTGCAAATGTATCAGGCGGTCAGAAGCAGAGACTTTGTATTGCCCGTGCGCTTCTCAAAAAACCCAAAATCCTTATTCTTGACGATTCAACAAGTGCAGTTGATACCGCTACAGATTCAAAAATCAGAAAAGCGTTCAGGGAAGAAATCCCCGAAACCACAAAAATTATCATTGCTCAGCGTGTTTCATCCGTTCAGGATGCAGACAGAATCATCGTTCTTGACGACGGCAGGATTTCCGCTGTGGGGGATCACGATGAATTGCTGAAAACAAGCAGTATTTACAGAGAAGTATATGAATCACAAGTGAAGGGAGGAGACGACAATGGCTGAGGAAAAAACACGTCAGATGCCACCTATGGGCGGTCCGGGAAGACGAGGCGGAATGGTTGGAAAACCCGATGTTAAAATCAACAAAGATACCGTAAAAAGACTTTTCGGCTACTTCGGTAAATATAAGTTTCATCTTATCTTTGTTATGTTTTTCATCATTCTCAGTGCTGTTGCAAGTGTTGCATCATCACTTTTCCTTGAAACACTGATTGATGATTACATAACTCCGATGTTGTTGCCGAATTCATCGGTTACATTCACAGACCTTTTTGTTGCTCTTTGTAAAATCGGTTGTCTGTATATCTGTGGTGCTCTTGCAGGTTTGCTCTATAATCGTATTATGGCAAATGTTTCACAGGGTATTCTCAAGAAAATCCGTGACAGAATGTTTGCACATATGCAGACTCTTCCCATAAAGTATTTTGACTCCCACAATTTCGGCGACACAATGAGCTTCTACACAAATGATACAGATGCTCTCAGACAGATGATTGCGCAGTCTGTGCCTCAGGCAATGTCATCACTTGTCACAATTGTTTCGATCTTTTTCTCAATGCTCCGTCAGAGTGTATGGCTTACTCTTTTTGTGGTTGTTTTCCTGTTTGCAATAACAAGAATAATCGGTTTTATAGGTAAGAAAAGCGGATCATACTTCGTGAAACAACAGCGTTCTGTTGCTTCCGTAAACAGTTTTATCGAAGAAATGATAAACGGACAGAAAGTCGTTAAGGTTTTCTGTCATGAAGACAAAAACAAGGCTGAATTTGATTCCCGTAACGAAGAACTCTGTCACAATATGACAACAGCTAATACCTACGGTAATATTGTCGGTCCTATTATGAACAATATGGGGTATATTCTGTACGTCGCTCTTGCAATTCTCGGCGGTGTACTTGCCATAAAGGGTGTCACAAATCTTACGCTCTTCGGTTTTGAAGATGAACCGATAACACTCGGCGCTATTGCATCATTCCTTACAATGTCAAGAAATTTCGTAATGCCGATTTCACATATTTCTCAGCAGATTAATGCAATTGCAATGGCTATGGCGGGTGCAGAAAGAATTTTCAGTCTGATTGATGAATCACCCGAAACTGATGACGGATATGTTACACTTGTCAATGCCAGGACAGACAAAGACGGAAATATTACTGAAAGTGAAACAAGAACAGGTGAGTGGGCATGGAAACATCCCCACGGTGACGGCACGGTCACATACACACCTCTTAAAGGCGATATTGTGCTTGACGATGTTGATTTTGCATATGTTGAGGGCAAAACCGTTCTCCATAATGTTTCTCTTTATGCCCAGCCCGGTCAGAAAGTTGCATTTGTCGGCGCAACAGGTGCAGGTAAGACGACCATAACTAATCTTATTAACAGATTTTATGACATTGCAGACGGTAAAATCCGATATGACGGCATAAATATCAATAAAATCAAAAAAGCAGACCTCAGACGCTCAATGGGTATTGTTCTGCAGGATGTAAACCTGTTTACGGGTACAGTTATGGATAATATCCGTTACGGCAAGCTTGATGCAACTGACGAAGAATGTATTGCAGCGGCAAAACTTGCAAATGCAGACGGTTTTATCAGAATGTTGCCTGACGGTTATAACACAATTCTTGAGGGTGACGGCAGCGGACTTTCACAGGGACAGCGACAGCTCATTTCAATTGCACGTGCCGCAGTTGCAGACCCGCCCGTAATGATTCTTGACGAAGCCACATCATCAATCGACACAAGAACGGAAGCAATTGTGCAGCGCGGTATGGATGCTCTTATGCACGGCAGAACTGTTTTCGTCATTGCTCACAGGCTTTCAACTGTCAAGAATTCCGATGTTATCATGGTTCTTGAACAGGGCAGAATCATCGAAAGAGGTAACCACGAAAAGCTTATTGCCGAAAAGGGTAAATATTATCAGCTTTACACAGGTACTTTTGAACTTGAATAATTATACTTGAATAATATAAAGCAATGTGTTATAATTTAAATAATTATGGCATGTTGCTTTTTATTAATTTATCAACGGATGTGAAAAAATGTTAAAAATGTTGAAAATGCTCAAGCCTTACAGAGGAACATTGATTTTATCAATCGTGTTTTCTGCTTTGTATGCTGTGCTTGAGATTGCAATTCCTATATTTACAAAGTATATTCTGAGTGAAGGAATTATATCAAAAGACATGGGAAATATCATCTACTACGGAGCAATAATGTTGCTTCTGACACTTGTTGGTGGTATCGTATCCGTTCTTAATACTTATTTTTCAACCAAGACCTCTGTAAATTATGCAATGGGTATAAGGAATATTGTATTTGAAAAGATCGCACATCTTTCTCAGTGTGATGTGGATAAAATCGGTGTTTCTTCAATGCTGACAAGAACAACCAACGATGTCCGTCAGGTGCATGATGTTATTCTTAATTCACTCAAATCAATTCTTCCCATTCCGATTATGCTTATAGGCGGTTTCTATATGGCTTATACCACCAATCAGAAATTGCTCAGACTTATTTTTATCATTATCCCGATACTTATTGCTGTTGCAATCTTATTGCTTATTTTTATAATGCCGATGTTTTCAAAAGTTCAGAAACTTCTTGATAAACTCAACTTTATACTTAGAGGTAAAATAAGTGGCATCAGAGTTATAAGAGCATTCAATAAAACAGACTATGAAGATGAGCGATTTGATGAAAGTAATGCAAAGCTTACTAAAATCAGTCTTCGTGCAACAAGAATCATATCAAGCCTTTTACCTGTAATAACAGTGGCACTGTATTCTCTTATCTGCTATATCATTTATGTCAGTGTTCTTGATGTTATGGAGCCGGGGCTTACACAGCAACAGATGCTTGAAACAATTCCCAATATGTATATGTTTATAACATATTTTACACTTATCATCGGTGCGTTGGGTGCAATAGTGGGTATTGTTGTCGGTTTTCCGAGAGCTGCCGTTTCAGCGAAGCGTATCAATGAAATTCTTGATTCGGTTCCTAAAATTCAGGAGTCTGAAAATCCCGTAAAACCTGATGAAAATGTCAGGGGTACTGTTGAGTTCAGAAACGTATCATTCCGCTACAAGCCTGTTGATGATGACAAAAAGAAAAAATCATGGTTTGTCAGATGGCTTACATCTGACAGCAAAAAGAAGAAAAAAGATAAAACAGAAGATACAGTACAGACTGTTCCTGATGAAGAACCTGACGATAATAATGTTGATAAAGATGCAATCTATGATATAAATTTTGTTTCACGTCCGGGTGAGATTACTGCTATCATAGGTGTAACGGGTTGCGGAAAATCCACAATCGTCAATCTGATTCCCAGACTTTACGATGTATCCGAAGGTCAGATTCTTATAAACGGTGTGGATGTAAGAGATTTATCGTTTGAAGATCTTCATTCAAGAATTGCATATGTTCCTCAGCAGAGCTATCTTTTCAGCGGTACAGTAAAAGAAAATATTAAATTCGGAAATCCCGATGCAACTGATGATGAAGTATGGAGAGCCATAGAAATTGCACAGGCAAAAGCCTTTGTCAGCAGTATGGCAGACGGAATCGACAGTTTTGTTTCACAGGCAGGCAAGAACTATTCGGGCGGCCAGAAACAACGTCTTGCAATTGCAAGAGCTATTGTCAAAAATGCTGAAATATATATCTTTGACGACAGTTTTTCAGCTCTTGATCTTGCTACTGATGCAAGACTCCGTGCTGCACTCAGAGCAAATCTTCCCGACGCAAATATAATTATTGTTGCACAGCGTGTGGGCACAGTAATCAACGCTGACAGAATTATTGTTATGGATGAGGGAAAAGCTGTCGGAATAGGTACTCATGAAGAACTGCTTGAAAACTGTGAAGTATATAAAAGTATAGTTGCTTCTCAGCTTTCCGATGATGAAGAGGAGGCTGCAGTATGAGTAAAAATGATCTGAAATTCAAAGATATTTTAAAATCCGAAGATACCTACCTTGAAAACAAGTATTCGTCATACAACAGTAATAAAGACGATGATAAAAAGGTTGCAAATGCAAAAGGAACGGCTTCAAGATTTTTCATGCTTCTGAAACCCTATTGGTTCGGTGTTTCTGTTGTATGTGTATCGTCAATTATATCAACACTGGCAGGTGTTGTTGCCCCTGATTACATGGCTGATATTATCGACAGTATTCAGCAGGCTATTGAAAATTATGCAATGCACGGCATTCCTATAAATTTCGGCAGTATAGCCGATCCCACATCTATAGTTTATCAGCTTGTGACTCTTGGTGCTGTGTATTTTATGATTGGTTTTATGAGCTTTATACAGCAGTTTGTGGGTGCAGGTGTTACACAGAAACTTGTATTCAATCTCAGACAACAGGTAAATGTCAAACTCTCAAATTTACCGCTCAGCTATTTTGATAAGAATACAAAAGGTGAAATAATCAGTAAAGTTGTCAATGATATTGATAATGTTTCACAGAATCTTCAGAACAGCTTTCTTACTGTTCTTACAGGAATTATTCAGGTTGTCGGTGCTCTTTATATGATGCTGAAATCAGGCAACTGGATAATGACTTTCGCAGCAATTTTCCTTGTACCATTCAGCGGTACAATTGCATATAAAGTTGCAAAAATATCAAAAAAATGGTTCTCTAAATATTGGAAATCAATGGGTGCCATGAACGGACATGCTGAGGAAATGTTTTCAGGGCACAGTCTTGTTAAAATCTTCAATCATGAAAAGCAGTCTGTTGAAGATTTTAAAATAATCAATAATAACCTGAGAAAAAACAGCTTTGTTGCCAATATGATAGCAGGTGTGCTTAATCCTGTTCTTACATTTTGTAAAAATGTCAACTATGTTTCTGTCTGTATCATCGGTGGCTGCTATTATATCGGAAGCTGGTTCAATACGGGAATAACTATTACCAATACACTGAGTCTTGGATCAATTGAAGCATTCCTTTCTTATTCATCAATGTTTTCAACACCCATCACAAGCATTTCGAGAATGATAAACAACATTCAGTCATCGCTTGCTTCTGCAGAGAGAGTTTTTGAACTTCTTGATGAAGAAGAACAGACACCGGATAATACAGAAAATGAGCCCGAAGGTCTTCTTAAAGGTAATGTAGAATTTAAAAATGTTTCATTCAAATATAAAGAAGATGTTCCGCTTATTGAGGATTTCTCTCTTTCTGCACATCCGGGCAGTATTATAGCCATAGTCGGTCCCACAGGTGCCGGAAAAACAACAATCGTAAATCTTCTTATGCGTTTTTATGATATTCAGAGCGGTCAGATCCTTATAGACGGAACGGATATAATGACAATGTCAAGAAATGCCCTGAGAGATAATTTCGGTATGGTGCTTCAGGATACATGGCTTTTCAAAGGTACTATAAAAGAAAATATCAGATATGGTGTTGATGATGCCACTGACGAACAGATTGAGGCAGCCGCAAAATCAGCAAATATCCATGACTATATCATGTCGCTTCCCAAAGGCTATGATACCGAACTTACAGAAGACGGTACAAATATTTCACAGGGACAGCGTCAGCTTATAACCATTGCCAGAGCATTGCTTAAAAATCCTAAGATTCTTATTCTTGATGAAGCCACATCTTCTGTTGATACAAGAACGGAGTTGCTCATACAGGAAGCTATGCAGGAGCTCATGAAAGGCAGAACAAGCTTTGTTATTGCTCACAGACTTTCAACAATAAAGCACGCAGATAACATTATTGTCATGCGTCACGGTTCAATTGTCGAACAGGGTACTCACAAGGAATTGCTTGAGGCGGACGGTTTCTATGCAATGCTTCATTATAGTCAGTTTACGGGTGGAATCCCTGAAGATGTGGAGTAACGGAGGATAAAAATGTCTATTGAAAGAGTAAGAGAATATTTTTCTTCTAAGGGAATGGAAAACAGGATTCTTGAATTTAATGTTTCAAGTGCAACAGTTGAACTTGCAGCACAGGCTCTCGGTTGTGAGGGAAAAAGAATCGCAAAAACACTTTCTTTTCATGTTGAGGACAGGGTAGTGCTTATTGTTGCAGCAGGCGATGCAAAAATAGATAACCCTAAGTACAAAGCAGAGTTTCATGCAAAAGCAAAAATGCTTTCATTTGATGAGGCAGAAAGTCTTATTGGTCATGCAGTCGGAGGTGTTTGTCCCTTTGCTGTGAATGCCGGTGTTGAAGTTTATCTTGATGAATCTCTCAAGCGTTTTGAAACTGTTTTTCCCGCTTGCGGAAGTTCAAACAGTGCAATAGAATTAACTATTCCTGAGCTTGAAGAACATTCAGGTTTTGTCAAATGGATAGATGTATGTAAATTACCTGAATAACAACCATATAAAAAAGGAGACAGTTTGATCTGTCTCCTTGATTTTATTTGTAGAGTCTTATTGATTTGATGATCGGATTTGATCTTGATTGTGTAATGACAATATCAATTTCGTCTGCATCAACACCTTCGGGGAATCGGATGATTTTTCCTGAACCGATAACAGTACAATCTTTGATTTTTTTGCCGTCAGCATAAATTGAAAAAGCTTCAACTCTCTGTGAATATCTAATATCTTCTTCAAGAACCATTGTTCTGAATTTTCCGTTCGGTCTGAGCTTTATTCCGGCTTCATTTTCCTGCATCATAAAGCTGTCAGTGCCGGGAATAACCTCTTCATCGTCTGTAGTTGTTAAAGATAAATCATAGGGCATATTTTCTTTGAAAGTATCTTCAATTATTTTTGTAAATTCTTTGAGAGTTTTTATTTCTCTGGGGTTTATAAGCCCGTTTTTATCTGCAGGAACATTCAGCAGTAATGAGGCATTTCCGCCTACGGTATTGAAATATATTTTTGCAAGCTCCTCTGCAGTTCTGCTTACAGGCAAGTTTTGTTCTTTGTAATATTTTTCTTCTTGCCAGAACCAACCGTAATTTATCGAAACATCAGCTTCTGCAGGGCACCAACGAAGGTCTGCCATATTGTAAAGCTTATCTCTGCTGCCCAAATCCTGCTGGGTTCTGTCAAAAAAGTTGTAGCCAAGCCCTTCCGTTTTCTGTGAGTTTGCAGCAATATCGTCAAGAGTGTTTTCTGTCCAGGGGATAACGCTCCATTCAGAATTTCTAACTTTGCCTGCTTCATTGCCTATCCATCTTACATCAGGACCGCAGTTTGCAATAATTGCATCAGGCTGATATTTTCTTATTACTTCATAATATCTGTTCCAGTCATAGAACTGCTTTTTGCCGTTTGTACCTTCACCGCAGGCACCGTCAAACCAGAAACAGAAAATTTCACCGTAATTTGTGCAAAGTTCAGTGAGCTGATTGATAAAGTAGTCGTTGTATTCGTCTGTGCCGTATGTTTTTTCGTGTCTGTCCCACGGTGAAAGATAAATACCGAGCTTCATGCCGTATTTTTTACAGCTTTTTGCAAGTTCTTTTGCAATATCTTTTTTGTAGGGACTGTACATTACTGAATGTTCAGTATATTTTGTGTCAAAAAGACAAAATCCGTCATGATGTTTTGCAGTGAAAATTATTCCCTTTGAACCGGTTTTTTTCAGAATTCTGCACCATTGATCCGTGTCAAGAGTTTTTGGATTAAAAACTTTCGGATCTTCGGTGCCGTCACCCCATTCACGGCCCGTAAAAGTATTTATACCGAAATGAATAAAGTTGTAATATTTCATTTCATTGAATTTCAGTTGTCTTTCGGATGGACGTACTGCTATATATTTTTTTACATTATTATCGTAAAGCGGCATACCTCCGTTATCCGTACACCAGGCATGACGTATTTTCATCTGAACACCTCATTGACATTTTTTTATATTATACATGTAACTTCTGTTGATTTCAATATTATAATTCAATGTTAATTTATATATTTATTAGTAAATTGAGTAGTGTTATATAATTTTATAAATAAATAAAATAATAAAAGAAAGAAAATATAATATTAATCTTGAAAAAGATGAAATAATCTTGTATAATTTATTAAATATGTGTTTTAAACAGGCTGCCAGAAAACAGGAGGAACTCAGATGAAAAAACAGGTACTTGATATGACTCAGGTCAGTCATCCTTATCCGGAAACAACGATGTTCGGTGCTGTAAAAGCTGCTGCCGATCGTTTTCCGAAAGGTTCTGCGCTTGATTTCATGGGTAATATCACGACATACAGTTCACTGATAAGAAAAATTGAGCAGGCTGCAGCCGCATTTTATAAATCAGGTATAAGAAGAGATGATGTTGTAACAATCTGTACTCCTAACATACCTCAGGCTGTTGTTTGTATTTATGCGCTCAACAGAATCGGAGCAATTGCAAGTGTAATTCATCCACTTTCTTCTCAGAATAATATTGCATATTATCTTGAATATTCTGACAGTAAAATGATTTTAACACTTGATAATTTTTATGAAAAGGTCAGCGCTGCAGTTGCTGATACCAAGAGAGATATCGGTATAATTGTTGCAAGAATTCAGGAGGAGCTCAATCCTGTTCTCGCTCTCGGTTATACAATAAAAACAGGCAAAGCGTACATGAAATATCCAGAAAAGGGCCGTGGTGTTCTCTGGAACGACTTTGTAAAGACAGGCTGGAATACAAAAATCCCACCTGTAAAGTATGATAAGGAAAAAACTGCAATCATTCTTTACAGCGGTGGCACCAGCGGAACTCCGAAAGGTATCCGTCTTTCAGATTTCGGCTTTAATGCACTCGGTATGCAGGTTGGCGAAGTTTGCGGATGTAATCTTACCTGCGGTTGCAAGTTTCTTTCAGTTATGCCTATTTTCCACGGTTTCGGTCTGGGAATCGGTATTCACACAATTCTTGAAAACGGTGCTGAGTGTATTCTCATTCCGCAATTTACAAAAGAAACATACGCACAGGCAGTTCTTAAGAAAAAACCGAATTTTATTGCAGGTGTTCCCACACTTTACGAAGCACTTCTTAATGTTGATGTTTTCAAAGATGCAGATCTTTCATTCCTTGTCGGTGTTTTCTGCGGCGGAGATGCACTTTCTCCGGAACTTAAAAAGAGATGTGATAAATTTTTCAGAGACCATAATGCAAATGTACAGATCCGCGAAGGTTACGGTCTTACCGAAAGCGTTAATGCAGCATGTCTGACCCCTCTTCATAAATCAAAAGAAGGCAGCATTGGTGTTCCTTTGCGTGATATGATATTTAAAATTGTCGAACCCGGAACTTTCAACGAATTACCTGCCGGTGAACTTGGCGAAATCATTATTTCAGGTCCGACCGTTATGCTTGGCTATATGAAAAACGAAGAGGAAAATGAGAAAACTCTTCGTTATGATAAAAACGGAACAAAATGGCTTTTTACAGGCGATCTTGGCAGTATCGACGAAGAAGGATATGTTTATTTTAAACAGCGTATCAAGCGCATGATTGTTTCAAGCGGCTATAATGTTTATCCTGCACAGATTGAAAAGGTGCTTGACAGGCATCCTGATATTGACTATTCATGTGCTATCGGTATTAAAGATGCTTACAAAATGCACAAGGTAAGAGCATATATTGTTCTCAAGAAAGGTGTTCCTGAAACACCCGAAGAAAAAATAAAAATTCTTGAATACTGTAAAAAATATCTTGATGTGATAGAACGTCCCAGAGAGATTGTTTTTAAAAAGGAACTTCCGAGAACGCTGGTAGGTAAAGTTGCTTACCGTGTTCTTGAAGAAGAAGCCGCAGAGGAGGAAAAAAACAAATGAGCAGAAGCAGAAAAGAAATGAGAAAAGGTTATCTGAGAAACAGACTTTTTTCAATGGCAGTCATAAGAACATTGGGACCTATTGTGTTCAAAAAGCTCAATGTGGAAATGGAGTATTATGAACCCAAGAATAAGACATTTTTGCTTATTGCAAACCATACGGATGCTCTTGATCCCGGATTTATAGTAGGCGGTATGGACAGATATATCCGTTTTGTTGCAAGTGACCATGTAACAAGAGCACCTTTGCTCGGACCTTTTGTAAAAATTTTATGCGGTTGCATCGTAAAAAGAAGAGGAAATCCGCCTGAAGTGCTTATCAATGATATTATTGATTCACTTAAAGCAGATGTATCTGTAGGACTTTTTGCAGAAGGAAGCACAAGTCTTAACGGTGAAACAGGTTATATGTCTGAAAACACAGGCAAACTTGTAAAGGATTCAGGTGCAGCACTTATTACATGGCGTTTTACAGGCGGTTACCTCCGTAGCCCCAGATGGGCAAACACAAATAAAAAAGGTCCCGTCAGAGGCGGTGTTGTAAGAGAATATTCACCTGAAGAGCTTGCAGCAATGACAGTCGAAGAAGTAAATGAAGCTATCCGCCGTGACACATATGTTAATGCTTTTGAAGTGCAGAGAGAAAAGAAAGATGTATACACAGGCGAAAATATGGCTGAATATCTTGAGAGAATTCTTTATGTTTGTCCCAAGTGTAAAGAAATCGGCCATCTTCACAGTAAAGGCGATTTCTTCAAGTGTCATGCTTGCGGATATAAGGTAGAATACGGAACAGATGCATTTTTCCACAGTGAAGATAATGAAGTTGTTTTTGATAACGTTCTTGATTGGGATAAATGGCAGCGTAAAGAATGGAAAGAAAAAGTTCTTGCTGCAAAAGACGGAGAACTTATTTTTGAAGACACTGATCAGATAATTCAAACAATTAAAGATGATCAGAAAATCCCCGTATCAGAACATGCAACACTTCAGCTTTATAAGGATAAATTTGTTGTTATTACTGAAGACGAAATAATTGAAATGCCCATAGCAAGTCTTAACAGAGTCTGGATTGCTGCAAAGGATTCATTGATTATTGTTAATGATGAACATTATTTTGATGTCGGTTGCCATGAAGTAAAGAGAGCAGCAATAAAATATGTTGCTGCATGGATGTATCTCAGAGGTAAAGATTTCATTTGATTAAATCAATGGGAGGCATGTTGATTTGACAGGTCTTATTGATGTAGGCGGAGGCATGAAATGTGCCTATTCTGCAGGTCTTTATGACTATTTCATGGATAACGGTATTGAATTTGACTATTATCTCGGTGTTTCTGCAGGCAGTATGAATTTATTGTCGTACATAGCAGGTGAGAGAGGCAGAAATATTAAAATTTACCGGAGCAGTGCAGAGGGTAATGAGTATCTTGGTTTTTCTAACCTTATTCATTCAGGCGCATACATGAATTATGAAAAAGTCGGTGAGGATTTTTATTCTGATGAGGGGATTGATCCGTTTGATTTTTCGGCATTTTTCAATTCTGAAAAACCTTTTGTTATTTGTGCAACCGAAGCAGTTGGTGCAGTAACTGAGTATTTTGACCGAAGTGCCATGACCGACAGAAAAAGTATTCTTGATATTATAAGTGCTTCTTGTTGCATACCTCTTGTAAGCAAAGCTATTAAGATTAATGACAAGGAGTATTTTGACGGAGGAATTGTAGACCCGATTCCGTTCAGAAAAGCATTTGATGATGGTTGTGATAATATCGTTGTTGTTCTGTCTGCTCCTGCTGATCAGAAAAGAGAACAGGTTCCCGGTGTGAACATAATAGCACCGGCGCTTTTGAGAGAATATCCGCTACTTGACGACAGAATTGCTGACAGGCCGATTATTTATAATTACCTGATAAGATGCATCAGAGAATATGAATTAAAGGGACGTGCATTGTTGCTTTCCCCGGAAGAAATCTCCGGAGCGACAGTTCTTGCTAAAGATCGCGAAGTTATTGATAAACTTTATGATAATGGTTATCGTGACGGTCTTAACAATATTAAAGAAATTCAAAGATTGCTTGAAAAGAACTGATTTATTTCTGAATCAGTTCTTTTTTTCGTATATAAGAAAAAGAGAGACGGTCAATTTTTTCTGACCGTCTCTGGCTTTTTTTAAGATAATTATTCGATTTCTGCGAGTCTCTTTTTGAACTCTTCAATCTTTTCCTTAGAGTACATTTTGCTGAGAACAACCATAGCCATATTAGGTGTGAATCCCATAGCAACAGCCATGTTCTTCATTGGATGATTAAGAAGGTCGGGACAAAGATCGTCAACGATCTTCATAACATCGGGATCCTTCATAAGCACACTGAATTTTGTGTCAAAACTATACTTTGCCATAATAATAGTCTCCTTTATATTTTGTATTATTATATTACTAAATTAATAGTATACAAGATTTATTCGGCTGCACCTTTACCAAGTGCAATGCCTTTTTCAAGAGCAGCAATATTAAGCTCCATAATCTTCGGGCTTTTTGCCTTGAATTTGTCTTCAAGAGAAGCAATAGCCGCATCTTTGCTTACGATGCCTGTGGCACCGATGAGTGCACCGATGATAACAGTGTTTGCAACTTTTTCATTGCCGAGTTCAAGTGCAACATCGTCTACGGGAACAGAAATTGTCTTTACATCCTGTCTTTCAATTTCCGTTACACGGCTTGAGTTAACAACTACTGTGCCGCCTTCTTTTACATCGTCAATGAATTTTGAATAGGCCTGTTCATTCATAGCGATAAGAGTGTCGCATTTTTTCGGAAGGGGAGAAACAATGTGATCGTCACTGATAATAACTGTACATTTTGCGCTGCCGCCTCTTTGTTCGGGACCGTATTCCGGAAGGAACGTAGAATGATTGCCCATATCAATAGCTGTGTGAGCAAGAGTAATACCGGCACTCATAATACCCTGTCCGCCTGAACCTGAAAACACAAAAGACTGTTTCATTATTTTTCACTCTCCTTATCTTTGTAAACACCGGGGACAAAATAAGGAATGGTGTTTGTATTCATATATTCAAGTGTATCGAGAGGACTCATGCCCCAGTTGGTGGGACAGTTTGTAAGAAGCTCGATAAATGTAAAGCCTTTACCTGCAAGCTGAAGCTCAAAAGCTTTTTTGATGCCTTTTTTTGCATCGGCAACACCCTTTGGAGAATTGAGTGCATATCTTGCTACGAAAACGGGTGCCTCTAAAACAGAAATAAGTTCACACATTTTAAGAGGATAACCTGTTGTCTGCGCATCTCTTCCGAAAGGAGTAGTTGTGGATTTCTGACCGATAAGGGTTGTGGGTGCCATCTGACCTCCGG
Source organism: Clostridia bacterium (assembly GCA_017531385.1). Taxonomy (GTDB): domain Bacteria; phylum Bacillota; class Clostridia; order Oscillospirales; family Acutalibacteraceae; genus UBA1081. Next base: position 22,179 of record JAFXLD010000044.1, on the reverse strand, counting down.
TCATACCGTAGGTCTGGTTATTTGCGAAAATAACAGTAAAGTTTTCACCACGGTTTGCTGCAGACATAATCTCAGCAAGTCCGATAGCTGCAAGGTCACCGTCTCCCTGATAAGTGAAAACAAGACGGTCGGGGAGACATCTCTTGATGCCTGTAGCAACTGCGGGGGCTCTGCCGTGAGCAGCACCTATATCGTCACCGCTCCAGGAATAAAGGTTAAGAGCACTACAGCCGACTGAAATAACATTAATTGCATTCTGCTGCTGATTGAGTTCATCCACTACATCAGCCACAAGCCTTGTTCCGAGTGCATGAAGGCAGCCGGGGCAGTAGCCTGTTGACATAGGAAGCAGTGCACTTGGTCTTTTATATGACGGCATAATTATGCTTCTCCTTTCACTATATTTTCGATAGCCTCTAATACGCCTTCGTCATCAAGAAGGATACCGCCTGAACGTCCGTATTCGTGTACGGGGCAACGGCCCTTTACCTGAAGCTCGATGTCATCACGCATCTGGGCAGGAATTGTCATTTCGATATCAATAATACCTTTTACCTTGTCATAGTCAAGATTATCAAGACTTGCTTTGGGGAAAGGATAAAGGGTAATCGGTCTGATCATACCAATTTTATGTCCCTGTTCACGAAGAGTATTGATTGCTTCTTTTGCAACTCTTGCTGCGATACCATATGCAACAACTACATACTCAGCATCTTCAAGCATATACTCTTCAACTTTTACATCATTCATTTCCCACATCTTATAGGTCATGCCCTTGAATCTGTTGAGCATTTCCAGACCAAGCTCGGGAAGAATGGGAGTAATCATATGGCTTTCTTCTCTTCCGTTTACACGTGCAAGACACCAATCTTCAGTGTTTGCATAGCTGAGTTCCTTCATTTCGGGAAGCTCAACTTCTTCCATAATTGCACCGAGACAGCCATCCATAAGGATAAGAACGGGACCTTTATCTCTTTCAGCATATTCCCATGCGTCATATGTAAGGTCAACAGCTTCCTGTAATGTAGCAGGAGCAAATACCATTGCTCTGAAACCGCCGTGACCGAGAGCCTTTGTAGCCTGAAGATAGTCAGACTGTGCCGGTTGGATAGATCCGAGACCGGGACCTCCGCGGGAAATGTTTACGATTACAGCAGGAAGCTGTGATGAAGCAAGATAAGAAATACCCTCAGCTTTAAGACTGATACCGGGGCCTGAAGAACTTGTAAGAGCACGTGTACCTGTTGCAGCTGCACCGTAAACCATGTTGATAGATGCAACTTCGCTTTCACCCTGTACAAAAGCTCCTCCTACTTCGGGAAGTCTCTTTGAAAGATATTCGGGGATTTCGTTCTGGGGAGTGATAGGGTAGCCGGCGAAGAAACGGCATCCTCCTCTGACTGCTGCTTCAGCTATTGCCTCACAGCCTTTCATAAATCTCTTTTCCATTTTCTTACCCCTCCTTTGCTGTAACCTCGATGGCCCCTTCGGGACACATCAAAGCACATATCGCACAGGTTGTGCAGGCTTCTTCATTGATATTCACGGGATAGAAATGTCCTTTCTGTGACCTTTCCTTACCCATTTCCAATATATGCTTCGGGCAGAATTTAATGCAGTAAGCGCAACCCTTGCACATAAGTTCATTAATGGTAACCATTAGCTGTTTACTCCTTTTACCTTTTCTGAAAAAAAGGTGTTTATTTATGTACTCTTTACTATAGCACATATATTGCGGTTTGTAAATTAATAAATATTAACTTTATTTATTAAATTTTTCTTTCTGCTCTTGCCTTTTCAGGATCTGCGGCAGTAAGCTTCATAAAGTCAACTTTCATAAGAGGAGTTTCGGGAAGCTTGTCCATAAAGACGTAATCACGTGGAACATAGAATTTTGAGAAGTTATCCTCAAGAAGCTTTGCTATCTTTGCTTTTGTTTCATCTGTTTCATATTTTTTATCACTCATGATGAGATAAAGTCTTACCATGGAACGGCCATTTTCCCAGCCCTGAACTGCACAGCATTCCTTGACTTCATCAAGCTCACCGACAACTTTTTCGATATCTGTAGGATAAACATTGTATCCGGAAATGATAACAAGTCTCTTTTTTCTGCCGGAGAAGTAGAAATATCCGTCGTCATCTTGGTATCCAAGGTCACCTGAAAGTACCCATTTATGGCCGTTTTCGTCGGTATAGATGCCGTAGTCTTTATCCTCACCGTCCATAAAGTAACCTTCCATAATGGTGGGGCCGGATATAGCAAATTCACCGATTTCACCGTTGGGAAGTTTGTGGTGTTCATCATCCCATATTTCAACTTCAACACCACGAAGGGGTTTGCCTACGCTGCCGCGGCGGAAATCATCGTTTGAGTTTGTGGTGCATACGGAGTTGGTTTCTGTAAGACCGTAACCCTGGCGGAGTCTGGCGGTAGAACCCCATTTTTCAAAGTAAGAGTTGAATTCATCGAGGAAGCTGTCTGAAACATCGTCACCGCCGCAGAACATAATTCTCATATTTTTAAGATGAGGACCGTCAAAGCCTTTCTGCTTCATAAGTTTCTGGAACATAAGGGGTATACCGACAACACCGGCAACTCTGTTCTGCTTCAGAAGCTTTACGAAAAGTTTTGCATCAAACTGCATCATGGGGATAATTCTTGCACTGTTACACATAGCCATATGAATACCTATGCAAAGACCGAAGCAATGGAAAAGGGGGAGAACGATAACCTCTGCTTCTTCACCGGGAGCATGGATTTCATCAAGGTCTGAAACTCTCCATACAAGCTCGTTGATTGACTTTGAAGTAATGCTGATAGTCTTGCTTTTGCCTGTTGTACCGCCGCCGTTAAGGAAAGCACCGGTCTCATCACCGTTATCGTTTACAAATTCCGGCATATATTTTTTTGCAAGAACATCTTTATAATAAACAGCTTTATTGTATTTGGGGAAAAGTTTTTTTACAAGTGCTTCGCCTACCTTACAGCCTGCCCCCTTGATACCTTCAGAATAATCTGATGAACAGCAGACGATACAGGGAATACCTGCGTCATTGATGGTTTTTATGTGATCCTTTGCAAGAAGGTCAAGAATCATTACACACTTTGAATCTACCTCTTCGATTCTTTCTTTAAGGAAGTCAGTTGACATAAGAGGGTGAACAAAGTTTGTGATTACTCCGATACTGTTAAGAGCATAGAATGCAACAATGCTCTGTACTGTGGTAGGCATAAAAACAGTAACAACATCGCCTCGTTTGATTCCCAGTTCCTTCTGGACATAACCTGCAAGATAATTCATATCTCTGAAAATTTCCGAACGATAATACTTTACACCGAAGTGTTGCATCATATAAACATCGTCGTAAATTTCCGTACACTCTTTAAGGTACTGGTAGCAGTTTTTGTTTTCGGGGGATTTTAACATAAAATTTTTCTCCTTAGATAAGTTTTTTATTAAAACTTATTGTTATAACTATTACATTGTAACAACAAACAAAAAGGAGATTGTTAACTGGTTGATAACAATTTTTAAAAAACAATTGAATAATTCTAACTTTTTGCTCATATTTATAGACAAATGTGAGCAAAGTGTATATTAACTACACCTGTCTACCAAAAAATGAGAGTTGCAGCCTCATTTTTTATCTCTTTCAGCACTTAACACACAAGGATCTGCCTGCTGAATAATTAAAACATATACAAACAACTAACCCACCGAAACGGTGGGTTAAACTGTATTATTTATTTCTGAAACAGAAGCTTATAAATTCTCTGAATGAATTGGGTAATAATTTGTAATTGGTCCGGAGTGATTTATGAATTGTTGTGCCGACATTCAGATTCCTTGATAACCAGATATTCAACTTGTTATAAGGCTGATATCTCTGCCCCAGATCAATCCAGATTTTTTTGTCAACAATGCTTGTGTAATGGGTAAAGGTATCGAAGCCGTCTTTGCCGTGATAGTGCCCCTTCTTTTTTATTCAGCAGTTTTTTTTACAGATCGTTTTTTCTATATAATTTTTTGTTGTTTTATTTTTTCATTAAGAATTGAAAGGAATTCATCTGCTTCCATACCGTCGATATAAACCTTCGGTGCACCTACTCTGCCTTTATATACATAAGCTTCAAGGTATGCCTCTTCATAATAGAAATTTTCTATGCCCGGGACGGAAACATAAAAGTCTGAGTATTTTTTATTAAAATGCATTTCATAAAGGTGCTCATAAGAATTTGTCTTTACCTCATCTATCGGGAAATAAAAATCTTTGTGTTCCGAGCTTTTGATATAATAATTGCCTTTTGGTTTCTTTTCTGAATAATTAAGTATTGCAAACCCCTCTTCATCAACCTCAATATCTGCATAAATGCAGCCCCACTCCCAAGGAGTTCTTTCTTCAACAGCGAAAAATAAGATTCCATTATTAGGTCCGGGATGATATGATAAATTGTCTATATAAAATCTGAATTTTTCACCTTTAGCTTCAGCTAAATTGCTGTCGATTTTGTGATATGTTATCAGTCCTACAGGTACACAAATCTGAATAAAAATAATAATTGCGAGGATTACAAACGGTAATTTTTTACGCATCCTGATTTTCCTCCTTTTTCTTCATTTTTATCTTTCTTGCAAGAAGATAGTTTACAGCAAAAAGAACGCAGCCGAAAATCACAAGCAGTATTCCTGCACCAAGCATACTGATTTCTACAAGATTATATATGATATATCCTGTAAGAATTGCCGTTGCGATAAGACCTGCGTTGAGTGTGGTAAATTTACTTGCAATTACACCCTCTGCAATAAGAGAAATTGCCATAGCAAGGGCAGACAATTGAATTATCGTGTACACTATGATGTGGTTATTGTCGGGGAAGAAAACACAGCAAGTAAGCTCTGCAAGAAGAAATACAGCCGCACATGAGCAATAAACCGTTTTCATGATGTTTTTCATGAATGTTTTTCTGTTTATCACACCTGTTACGGTAACAGCAATCAGACATACAAATGAAGCGGCAGCAAATCCGATTCTTTCTGATAAATTGTAACCGTTGTAAGGATATGCCATCACTTCGGGATTTAAAAGAAAAACGGAAACCAAAGATATTACAATTGTTCCGAAAAGTCCCAAAGGCTTGTATGGTAAAGCCCATGAATCACTCTTGTCAGCAGCATAAAGACAAAGGAAAAATGTTGCTATAACTGAAAAAATTACAGGTTCATTGAAATCAAAGGCAAAAGTATTGATTAACAGAAAACCAAATCCTGTCATGACAGAAATCCACAATGTAAAAATATGTCGCCAATCGTCTTTTTTCTTTCGGTTTAACAATACATATATAAAACCTGACGCAAAGAATACTATTGAGAGTAGTACAATCAATGCAGGAGAACCGTAATCAAATGCACACACGGTGAAAAACAGAGCCGAGCCGAAATACACTAACAGCGGTGTTACAGCATCAAGAATGTATATTACAGGTAAAAACAGCAGTGCATCAATCAGAAGACATTCTGCGAAATCTGTCGGTAAAAGAAAAACACCGTCAATGAGTGCAACTGTTGCTGCCATTCCTGCACACCAGAGAACCGATGCGCCTTCACGCCAGGCGATGCTGTCACGGTGTTTTATAAATGTATAAACAGCCGCAGCCTGACCTGCAAGCATAGGTACAAATGAGAAAACAGTCTGAAGAGGAACAGGGAAGTTCGTCCAATATGTTACAAAAATCAGTATAAGTCCCGTTCCCATAAGAACAGATGCAATAATTGAAAATATTATTATAAGAGTCCGTTTTGAGCTTTGAGCTTTTTCCTCGGCAGTTGTAAATCTTTTTTCACCGTATATTAAATCTTCTACAGGCACACCGAATATTTCCGAGAGCTTGCACAGAGTATCAATATCGGGCTGGGTTCTTCCGTTTTCCCAACCTGAAATGGTCTGTCTGGTTACAAACAATTTCTGAGCAAGGTCATCCTGTGTCAGATTTTTTGCCGTTCTGATTTTTCTGATGTTCTTGGATACCTTTGTCACGGCTGTCACCTCCGCTTATATATAAGCACATTTTTTCAGAAATGTCACGCATTTTTAATAAAAATCTATGTCAACAATTTGTTGCACCACGCAGAATAGCCGTTTCTTTTCATCTTGACAATTGAAAAATAAAGTTTTATTATCTAAATAAAAACGAATGAACGGATGTTTTTAATGAAAGAATACTACTTAGGCTTTGATATAGGCGGCACAAAATGTGGGGCAGTACTCGGTGTTTACGAAGATGATGTGATGACAATTCTTGATAAAAAATCATTTCCCACAAAAACAGAAAAGGGCTGGGAATATTCGATAAATAATATTTTTACCTCAGCCTTTGATTTGCTCGGGAAAAATTTTCTTCGAAAAGAAGATATAAAAGCAATCGGAATCAGTTGCGGAGGACCTCTTGACAGCAAAAAAGGTGTGATAATGTCACCGCCGAATCTTCCCGGTTGGGATAATGTGCCCATTACAAAAATGTGTGAAGAAAAGTTTGGTGTAAAGGCATATCTTCAGAATGATGCAAACGCCTGTGCAGTTGCAGAATGGAAATTCGGTGCTGCCAAGGGGACAGAAAATGCAGTTTTTCTTACTTTCGGAACAGGCATGGGTGCAGGTCTTATTCTCGGAGGAAGACTTTATGATGGCACAAACGGCATGGCAGGAGAGATAGGTCATATCAGAATGGAGAATAACGGTCCTGTCGGTTACGGTAAAGAAGGTTCATTTGAGGGGTTCTGTTCAGGTGGAGGAATTGCTCAGACAGCAAAAACAATGATTCTTGAAGCTTTGCAGAAAGGTGAAAAGCCGTCTTTCTGTGAAAGCATTGATGAACTTGATTCTGTTACGGCAAAAACTGTTGCCGAAGCTGCAAAAAACGGTGAGGATCTTGCAATCAAAATTTACGAAAAGTGTGGAAAATATCTTGGAAGAGGGCTTTCCGTTCTGATTGATATTCTGAATCCTGAAGTTATAGTAATCGGAAGTATTTATGAGAGAAGCAATGAACTGCTGAAAAAAACAATGCAGAAATCTATAGATAGTGAAGCTCTCAGTATTTCTGCATCCGTATGCAGAGTCGTGCCTGCAATTCTCGGTGACAACATAGGTGACTATGCAGCATTGGCTGTTGCAGTAGATAAACAATAATTTTGCTCTGATAAATTATTGTTTATTACCCTTGCCTTTTATATACAAGTTTGATATAATGATTGTGTATAAAATTGACAAAGGAGATTCTTATGAACTTTTTACCAAGATGGCATGACATTAATGTGTTTAATGTCAATACCGAAAAGCGTTCAGCGGCAGGTTTTCCTGTCTGTTCCGAGAGTGGAGAGAAAAAAGTAGTAAGTCTTAACGGTGAATGGAAATTCAAATTCCTTACTGACAGTAATTCTGTTGTGGAAGGTTATTACAGACCCGGTTTTGATGCTGAGGGTTGGGATAATCTGCAGGTTCCTTCCGAATGGCAGATTAAGGGATACGGTACTCCCATTTATACCAACATAAATTACCCTTATGCAATTTCAACAGCAAGAATTCCCAATATTGATGATTCAAAAAATCCTTGCGGTCTTTACATAAAGGATTTTGAACTGCCCGAAACTCAGGATAATGTTTTTATTCATTTCGGCGGCATAAATTCATGCGGTGAAGTGTATGTAAACGGCATTTTTGTCGGTTATTCGCAGGATACATTTGATGAAACAGAATATGACATTACCGAATATGTTCATCCGGGCAAAAACAGACTTGCGGTAACCGTCCATCAGTTCTGTGACGGCAGCTATCTTGAAGATCAGGATATGTGGCGTCTTTCCGGTATTTTCCGTGATGTAAATCTTGTTTTTAAGCCAAAAGTATATATCCGTGACTTCTTTATGAGAAGTGTTATGAGTGATAATTATACCTGTGCCGATTTTAAGCTTGATGCTGAAATTGAAGCGAGAGGAACAGCCTTTGCAAGCGGTGAAATCAAAGTAGAAATCTTTGATGCAAAGGGTAAAAAATTTGCTTCTGCAAAAGAAAAGATCGAAGCATTCTGCGATAAGGATGAAAGAAAAGTAAGCATTATCATTCCTGTTAAGAATATGCAGCTCTGGAGTCATGAGAATCCTTATCTTTACAGTGTTAAGGTATCTCTTACCGAAAAGAAAAAAGTAGTGGATATCCGTGAGCATAAGTTCGGTTTCAGGGAAATAAAAATAGAAAAATATAATGAAGAAACAAAGCGTGGCCCGTTTATTCTTCTTAACGGTGTGCCACTTAAAATCTGCGGTGTTAACCGTCATGATTTCCATCCTGATTACGGTCATGCAGTGCCTGAGAATATAATCAGAAGCGATCTTGAACTGCTCAAGAGAAGCAACATTACAAATGTAAGAACCTGTCATTATCCTAATTCAAGAAGATTTTATGAGCTTTGCGATGAGATCGGTATTCTTGTAATGAGTGAAAACAATCTTGAAACTCACGGTCTTGCTCATATTATTCCCGGAAGCAATCCTCTCTGGAGTGCTCAGTGCTGTTACAGAATGGGAAATATGGTAAATTCTTTCAAGAACCATTCCTGTATCATTTTCTGGTCATTAGGTAATGAAAGCGGTAACGGAAAGACATTTGCAGACATGAAAGCAACTGCTCTTGCAATTGACGATACAAGACCAATTCATTATGAGCCTGATGCGCATGTTGAGGTTTCCGATGTTCTGAGCGAAATGTATACTGTTCAGACAGAAATGGCTGAAATAGGTGAGAATAAGACTCATATCCATTCAAGGGCATTGTGGAATGCAGGTATGGGTTACCGTCTTACTCCCGGAATGTACCGTGACAAGCCTTTTATTGAGTGTGAATACAGCCATGCAATGGGTAACAGTATGGGTAACTTTGCTGACTACTGGAATGATTTTAAAAAATATGACAGACTTGCAGGCGGTTATATATGGGATTTTGCAGATCAGTCAATCCGTACAGATCTCCCTGCAGGCGGATCAAAATGGAATTACGGCGGTGACTTCGGGGACAAGCCTAATGACGGCAACTTTGCGTTCAACGGTGTGTTCAGAGCAGACCGTTCTCCCAATCCGCATTATTTTGAGGTTGTCAAGTGTTATCAGCAGGCAGATTTCACACTTGACGGCAGTACATTAAACGTTCTTAACAGATTTATGTTTACTTCTCTTGATAATTTCACGCTTCGTATTGTTTACTCAAATGAAAACGGTGAAATTGCAAAAGCTGAAGTTGAGCTTCCCGATACAAAACACATGGAAACAGCTTCTGTTAAGATTCCTTTTGATATAAACGCAGCGGGAGAGAGCTTCATTGATGTGTACCTTGTGCTGAAAAAAGATCTTATGCAGCTTAAAAAAGGTCATGTGATGGCAAGAGAACAGTTTGTTCTCGGTGCTTATGTGTTTGCAGATGCAAAAACTGAAGAAGGTGACCTTAAAACATATGAAACAGCAAGTGATTATGTTGTAAAGGGTGACGGCTTTACAGTTCGCTTCTCAAAGAAAAGCGGTGAGCTTTACTCCTTCAGAAAAGGCGATACCGAATATCTCAAAAAAGGTATCAGACCTTGCTTCTACCGTGCAAATACGGATAACGAGAGAATCGCTCAGGTTCCCGTTGAATTTGTGAAAACATTTATCGGTCTTCATGCTTTCAAGAGTGCAACAAAGATGCTTAAGGCAACAAGCGTAAAACTCGGTAAGTATAATGATGGTGTAAAAGTTTCAATTATCTGGAAGACAAAATATATTGATAATATTACAACAGAATACATAATCACTCCCGCAGGAAGAATTATTGCATCACTTACCTGCAGAAACATTGTTCCTGTTGATATGCCCAGATACGGTCTTACTTTTGAACTCAGAGAGGGGATTGACGGCGTAGAATATTACGGCAAAGGACCTCATGAGAACTATTGTGACAGAAAAACAGGTGCATACCTTGGTGTATATGGATTTGACTCGGCTGAAGATTTTATTCATGATTATCTTTATCCGCAGGAAAATGCAAACCGTTGTGATGTCAGATGGTTTAAAGTCGGTAAAGACCGCGGTGTGCGAATTGATGCTGTCGGCAAGCCGTTTGAAGCAAGTGTTCATCCGTATACACTTGATGAACTTGATAAGGCAGATCATGAGTGCTATCTTGCAAGGCATGATTCATTGTCTGTTTATATTGATGGCGGTCAGCATGGTGTCGGCGGAGATGTTCCTGCCATTGCAACGCTGAAAAAACAGTATAAGCTGCCTAAATATAAAAAGCTTGAGATGATGTGTGCTGTTTCTTTCTTTGATATGGAAAAATAATACTTGATTTTTTATGAAAATCAAGGTATTATTAAGGATATAAGAATAAACTTTAAAAAAATTGTAAAAAGGTGATTGATTTGAAAAAAATTCTTTGTGTTATTTTTGCCCTGCTTATGTGTATGGTTGTTTTGTTTGCAGGTTGTGGTGATTCACCCAAGGGTGGAGTAGTTGATCATTCAGATAATGATAATGTTGTAAACGGTGACGTTATTCTCAGTGATAACAAAATTGAGGAAGGTGCAACAACTGTTGAGGAAGAACTCGGTGTTGGTGTTGAGACATTCATCAGCGGTAAATATTACCTTGAAGGCGTTGTTTACAGTGAAGGCGAAGTTATGCCTTTGATTCTTGCTACAGACGGTAAAAACTATCAGTTTACTGCAAATTATTCAGGTGTATCATTGGGTATGCTTCTTCTTGATGATTCAACATATGTTGTTCTTCCCAGAGAAAAGCAGTATGCTGTGCTTTCAGAAGCTCTCATCAGTGCTCTTGATCTTGATGAAGGTCTTGGTGTAAATGATTTTCAGGCAATTACTAACGAAAATGAAGGTGTAAGTAATGCTTCTATGTCTCAGTTTTCGGTTACTATCAATGGTGAAGCCGGTCTTTGCACAGTTTATACTTTTGCAGATTCATATTTCAAGCTTTACTCAATCGGTGATAAACTCATTCAGATCGAAAGCTTTGATCTTGATGACACAATGACTATGCAGATTGTTGTTGACGAACTTTCAGCTCAGATCCCCGCTGATCAGCTTACACTCAAAGGTCTTGAAGAAGCAACTCCCACAAGCTTTATCAAAGGTCTTATGAATTCAATTACACTATGATGAATAACGGAAGAATTGCCGTTGTAACAGGCGGAGCTTCCGGTATCGGCGAAGCAATTGTACGTGCATTGTGCCGTGACGGTTTTGCCGTAGCTATAAATTACAATCGCTCTGAGGCACAGGCTTTTGCACTGGCTTCAGAGCTTTGTGCTGAAGGAAGCAATGTTATAACGATAAAAGCAGATGTAGCATCGTCTCAGCAGACCGATGAAATGATGAAAACTGTGAAACAAATTCTGGGTGCTCCCGAAGTTCTTGTCAATAATTCAGGTATTGCACAGCAGAAACTGTTAACTGATATTACCGATGGTGACTGGAACGCAATGATAGGTGTAAATCTTACTGGTGTTTTCAATACCTGCCGTGCAGTATTGCCTTTTATGATTCATAAAAAAAAAGGAAAAATTATAAATATTTCTTCAATGTGGGGACAGGTCGGAGCATCATGTGAGGCGCATTATTCTGCATCAAAAGCCGGTGTGATAGGTCTTACAAAGGCACTTGCACAGGAAGTTGCACCGTCGGGAATCACCGTTAATTGCGTTGCTCCCGGTGCAATTGAAACAAAAATGATGTCTTCATTTTCACAGGAAGATATTAAAAATCTTTGTGAAGAAATCCCGATGGGACGCTTGGGTTCACCTGATGAAATAGCAAATGTTGTTGCTTTTCTTGCGTCTGACGGAGCATCTTATATAACAGGACAGATCATAGGTGTTAACGGCGGAATGGTCGTATAAAAACATATTATCGGATACAGCTTTTTGCTGTATCTTTTTTTATATAATAATTCAGAAAATTTCTCTTGAAAACAACGTGTAAATAATATAGAATATATAATGTATTATAATGAGTATTATGCTTTAAGGTGGTTGTTAATATGTTTGAAACGCTGAAAAAAGAAGTATACGAAGCAAATATGCTTTTGCCCGAATACGGACTTGCACCTTTTACATGGGGTAATGCATCTGCTGTTGACAGAGAAAATAATATTATCGTTATAAAGCCTTCCGGTGTGCCTTATCCCGATCTTACATGGGAGATGATGGTTGTTGTAGACTTTGACGGAAATGTCATTGACAGCCGTTACAATCCATCTTCTGATACACTTACTCATATAGAGCTTTACAAAGCATTTCCCGATATCGGCGGTGCTGTGCATACTCATTCAAAGTTTGCAACAGCATTTGCGCAGGCAGGCAGAGAAATTCCTCCTCTCGGTACAACTCATGCAGATTTCGCTTACGGAGCCGTACCCTGTACGAGAAGTCTTACTGAGGAAGAAATTAACTCAGCTTATGAAAAAAATACAGGTGTTGTAATCTGTGAGCACTTCAGAGAAAACAACCTTGATGCAAATGCAGTACCGGGTGTGTTAGTTCATTCACACGGTGTATTTGCATGGGGAAAGAATGCAGTGAAGGCATCTGAAAATGCAGCAACACTTGAAATAGTTGCCGATATGGCACTTCATACATTTATGTTAAACGGAAATGTTTCAAATATTAATTCATATCTTCTTGATAAGCATTATCTTCGCAAACACGGAGCAAACGCATACTACGGACAAGGAAAGTAATTATGGTAGAATTTACTCATCTTCATATACATTCGGAATACAGTATTCTTGACGGTGCATGCCGCATCAAGCCTCTTCTCAAACATGTAAAAGAGATGGGGCAGACTGCTATTGCAATCACTGATCATGGTGTTATGCACGGCTGTATAGATTTTTATAAAGCCTGTAAAGCCGAGGGTATAAAACCTATTATCGGCTGTGAGGTTTATGTTGCACCAAGAACACGTTTTGACAAGGTGCACGGGATTGATAATCAGCGATACCATCTTGTGCTGCTTGCAAAGAATTACAACGGATATAAAAATCTTATAAAACTTGTTTCTGCAGCATGGACAGAGGGTTTTTACACAAAGCCCAGAATCGACCATGATATTCTTGAGCAGTACCACGAAGACCTTATCTGCCTTTCTGCCTGTCTTGCAGGTGAAATTCCTCAGGCACTTCTTAAAAATGATTATGAGGGAGCTAAAAATACTGCTCTGTGGTATAAAAATCTGTTCGGTGAGGGGAATTATTATCTTGAAATTCAGGATCACGGTATTGATGAACAGCACAGGACAAACCCCGATATAATCAGAATTGCAAGAGAACTCGATATTCCTCTTGTTGCAACCAACGATGCTCATTATGTAAAAAAAGAAGACGCTGAAATTCAGAAAATTCTTCTTTGCATACAGACAAAGAAAACTATAAATGAAGACACAGGAATGGGATTTTCAACCGATGAATTTTATGTAAAATCGGGAGAAGAGATGCTTTCGCTTTTCCCGGAATATCCCGATGCGATTGAAAATACCAATAAGGTTGCTGAAATGTGTAATATTGAGTTTACATTCGGCAACTCTATTCTTCCCAATTATGATGTTCCCGAAGGACTTACACATTTTGAATATTTTCGGAAGCTTTGTTATGAGGGATTTGAGAAAAGATACGGCAAAGACGGTCCTCAGGAATACAAAGACAGACTTGACTATGAGCTCGGAATCATCGATTCAATGGGCTTTACTGACTATTTCCTTATCGTGTGGGACTATATCAACTATGCACGTTCTGTCGGTATTCCCGTAGGTCCCGGACGAGGCTCAGGTGCGGGCAGTATAGCCGCATATTGCGTAGGTATCACGGCAATCGACCCTATGCGTTACGATTTGCTGTTTGAACGTTTCCTTAACCCCGAACGAGTCAGTATGCCCGACTTTGATATTGACTTCTGTTACGTAAGAAGACCTGAAGTTATCGAGTATGTTAAGAGAAAATACGGCGATGACCATGTTGCTCAGATTGCAACATTCGGTACAATGGCCGCAAAAGGTGCTGTACGAGATGTCGGACGAGTTCTCGGTATACCTCTTAATATTGTACAGGCAGTTACAAAGGAAATACCGGGAGATCTCGGTATGACAATTGCAAAGGCACTTGAAGCAAGCCAGGATTTCAGAAAACTTTATGACGGTGATTCTCAGATCAAGAATCTTGTTGATATTTCAATGAAAATTGAGGGTATGGTACGTAATACAGGTATGCACGCTGCAGGCGTTGTTATCTGCCGTGATCCTGTTGATTCATATGTACCTCTTTTCAAGAGTGGCGACTCCGTTGTAACTCAGTATTATAAAGGCTGGGTTGAATCTCTCGGACTTCTTAAAATGGACTTCCTCGGACTTCGCACACTGACTGTTGTTACAGATGCCGAAAAGCTTGTCCGTGAAAAAGTACCCGATTTTGATGTCTATGATATTGATATAGACGATCCCGAAACTTATGAAATGCTTTCACAGGGCGGTACAAGCTGTGTGTTCCAGTGCGAATCTGCAGGTATCAGAGCTCTGATGATCAACATGCATCCCAACTGTCTTGAAGATATCATCGCTGTTATTGCTCTTTATCGTCCCGGCCCCATGGATTTCATTCCCGGTTATCTTGAAAACAGAGCACATCCTGATCAGATAAAGTATCATACACCCGAACTTGCTCCCATTCTCGATGTTACTTACGGTACCATTGTTTATCAGGAACAGGTTATGCGTATTTTCCAGGACCTTGCAGGTTATTCACTCGGTGCTGCGGATATGGTCCGTCGAGCAGTTGCAAAAAAACAGGCTGACGTTCTTGAGCAGCAAAGAAAATATTTCCTTTACGGCTCAGACGGCTCAGACGGAAGTTCCCCCTGTGACGGTTGTGTGAAGCGTGGCATTACTCCCGAAGCTGCAAATGCTATTTTCGATGACATGGCTTCATTTGCATCATATGCGTTCAATAAATCACATTCAGCAGCCTATGCTTATGTTACTTATCAGACAGCATGGCTCCGCTGTCATTATCCTTGTGAATTTATGGCTGCTATGCTTACAAGCGTTCTGTCCAACGCAGATAAGCTTGTTGCAAACATTGCCGAATGCGGAAACTTAGGTATTTCTGTTCTTCCTCCTCATGTAAATGCTTCGTCAGAGGAATTTACAGTTGAAGAAAACGCAGTCCGTTTCGGTCTTCTTGCCGTTAAGAATGTCGCTCAGTCATATGTTGAGCTTATTATCCGTGAACGTAAGGAAAACGGTGATTATGAGTCATTCTACAGCTTCTGTAAGCGTACTTACGGTCAGGAATTTAACCGCAGAAGTGTTGAACATCTGATAAAAGCCGGTGCACTCGATAATCTTGGTGCCAACAGAAAGCAGATGCTTCAGATGATGGATGTTGTCGTGGAAAGTCTTGAAACCGAAAAGAAAGCAAGTGTTTCGGGACAGATGGGATTTTTTGATATGAGTCAGGAGCTTGCAAAGGCTTCCGAGCCTGAAATTCCCGATGTTCCTGAGTTTTCTGAAAAAGAAATTCTTCAGCTTGAAAAAGAATCAACGGGTATATATATGTCAGGACATCCCATGTCTGCATATAAAGATTATGCAAAGAAAATTCATGCGGCAAAAACAATTGATCTGCTTGAAGCTGATGTGAATGATAAATCATCATTCTATAAAAGCGGTCAGAGAGTAAGAATTTTAACAATTCTTTCTGCTGTCAAGAAAAAAGTTACAAAGAATAATACTACAATGGCATTTTTGCAGGCAGAAGATGTTACAGGCTCTATTGAATGCGTTGTTTTTCCGAAAAAAATGGAACAGGTTGCAGATCTGCTTGTTGAGGATAATATTGTTGTGATTGAAGGCAGACTTGAACTCAGTGATGACTCTGCATCAAAAATCTCACTTGATTCAATCGAACTTGCACCTACAGTTGAACAGCTTTCGGGCTCCGGCAGAGCCTCAGCAGCACCGCCACCTCCCGAATATACGCCTATAAAGAGAGATATTCCTCTTGCATCTGCAAGTGAGCCTGTCACTGCTCCTGCACCTCAGGCAGCAACTGTTCAGCAGAAAAAGTCAAACAGAGGTCTTTTCCTGCGTCTGCCCAGTGAAAATTGCCCCGAACTTTCACAGATTATGCCTATGATAACTGAATTTTCAGGTCCGACACCTGTTCATTTCTATTACACGGATGCCAAAAAATACAACATGGAAACAGGTATAAAAACTTCTGTTACGGCAACTCTTTACGGAAAATTGCAGAATATTCTCGGCAATAGTAATGTTGTATTAAAAAACTGAAAAATTGTGTACTTTTTTGACGAAAATATCAATTGAATAAAATTTTCCCAAATAGTATTATATTATCTGTAAATATATGTATTTTAAGCGGAGGTATTAACTCTTATGAAGACTATTGCTGTACTTACAAGTGGTGGTGACGCACCCGGCATGAACGCAGCTATCAGAGCTGTTGTAAGAACAGGTTGCGAAAACGGAATGCGTGTTCTCGGTGTTCGCAGAGGTTATAACGGACTTATGAACGGTGATATGTACGAAATGAATCTTCGTACTGTTTCCGATATTATACACAGAGGCGGCACAATGCTCTATTCTGCAAGAAGCCCTGAATTCAAGACAGAAGAAGGCATGCAGAAAGCTCTTGATGTGTGTAAAGCAAACGGAATTGAAGGCGTTGTAGTTATCGGCGGTGACGGCTCATTCAGAGGAGCCCGTGACCTTTCTCTCCGTGGTATTCCCACAATCGGTGTTCCCGGCACAATCGACAACGATATTGCTTGCTGTGACTACACAATCGGTTACGATACAGCTATGAACACAGTTATGGATATGGTTGACAGAATCCGTGACACAACAGAATCACATGACCGCTGCTCAGTTGTTGAAGTAATGGGCAGAAGAGCAGGTTATATTGCTCTTAACTCCGGTATCGCAATCGGTGCAACATCAATCCTTATTCCCGAAGTTGATTTTGATATCGAAAAAGATGTTATCGAAAGAATGAAGAGAACTCAGAAGACTGATAAAAAGCACTTTATCATCATCGTTGCTGAAGGTGTTTCTGAGAAAATCGGCGGTGTTAATAACCTTGCCAAAATCATTGAAGAGAAGACAGGCGTTGAAAGCCGTGCTACTGTTCTCGGACATGTTCAGAGAGGTGGTTCACCCTCACTTCGTGACAGACTTGTTGCAAGTGAAATGGGTAACTATGCTGTTCACCTTCTCATGAAGGGTGTGGGTAACAGAGTTGTTGCAATGCAGAAGGAAGATGTTATGGACTTTGATATTTACGAAGCTCTTAACATGAAAAACACAATCAACCTCGATCTTTACAGAATTGCACACGAAATCTCAATCTGATTTTATCAAAGCACTCATTTATGGGTGCTTTTTTTGCATAAATATATACTATAAATTGTCGTTCAATATGTCAAAAATATTAATTGACAACTATATATAGATATTGTATAATAAGCATGTAAGGACACGACTGACGGATAATGCGGATTCACCGCAGGGGAATGTTCTTATTTAATATAGAAATGCCGACCGTCTGGGCAAATTGGTTTTATTTTGTTAAAGCTGATTTGTCCTTTTTTTAACTCTGTAGGGCAAATCGAACAGTATGGAGGTAAAATTTTATGGAACACAAAAATTGGAACGGCTTCAAAGGTGAAACATGGAAAAATGAAATAAATGTCCGTGATTTCATTCAGACTAATTATAAAGAATATACGGGTGACGATTCATTTCTTGCAGGTGCGACAGAAAGAACGCAGAACCTCATGAAGAATATTCAGGGACTTTTTGCTCTTGAAAGACAGTTTGGCGGTGTGCTTGAAATTGACACAGCAACAGTATCTTCACTTACAAGCTATTCACCCGGTTATATAGATAAAGACAACGAAATTATCGTCGGAATGCAGACAAACAGACCTCTCAAAAGGGGTGTATGTCCTTTCGGCGGTATCAGAATGGCAAGACAGGCTTGTGAAGCATACGGCTATAAACTCAGCGATAAAATCGAAGAAGAATTCCATTACCGTACAACTCATAATGACGGTGTTTTCCGTGCTTATACCGACGAAATGCGTATGGCAAGAAAGTGTCATGTCATCACAGGTCTGCCCGATGCTTACGGCAGAGGCAGAATCATCGGCGACTACAGAAGAGTTGCCCTTTACGGTGTTGACAGACTTATTGAAGAAAAGAAAAAAGATAAAGATGCGCTCTCAGGCGGCACTTTTGATGCAAATCAGACAAGACTTGATGAGGAACTTTTCCAGCAGATTGCATTCATGGGTAAACTCAAGGAAATGGCTCAGATGTACGGCTTTGACATCAGCAAACCCGCAGAAAATGCAAGAGAAGCTATTCAGTGGACTTATTTTGCATATCTTGGTGCAATCAAAGAGCAGAACGGTGCAGCAATGTCTTTGGGCAGAGTAAGCACATTCTTTGATATTTATATTGAAAGAGATATTGAAAACGGTGTTCTTACGGAAGAAACTGCACAGGAGCTCATGGACGATTTTGTCATGAAGCTCCGTATTGCAAGACATCTGAGAACACCTGAATATAATGAGCTTTTCGGCGGTGACCCAATGTGGATCACAGAAGCAGTGGGCGGAATGGGTGAAGACGGCAGAACTCTTGTCACCAAGTCAAGCTTCCGCATGCTCAATACTCTTTACACACTCGGTTCATCACCCGAACCCAACCTGACAATTCTCTGGTCAACAGCACTACCCGAAAACTTCAAGAGATTCTGTGCAAAAGTTTCTGCAGACACAGACTCTATTCAGTATGAAAATGACGATATCATGCGTCCTCACTATGGGGATGACTATGCCATTGCATGCTGTGTATCGGCAATGAAAATCGGCAAGCAGATGCAGTTTTTCGGTGCAAGATGTAACCTTGCAAAGCTTCTTCTCATCGCAATCAACGGTGGTTACGACACAACAAGCGGTATGCACATCGGTCCTCAGATGGATGTTATGGATGCAGACAAGCTTGATTTCGATAAAGTTATGGAGCGTTTCGATATTTACATTCAGTGGCTCAGCCGTCTTTATGTAAACACAATGAACATTATTCATTACATGCATGACAAATATTGTTATGAAAAGACTCAGATGGCACTTCACGACACGGATGTAGAGCGACTTATGGCTTTTGGTATTGCAGGTCTTTCTGTTGTAGCTGACTCACTGAGTGCAATTAAATTTGCCGATGTTCAGCCTGTCAAAGATTCCAAAGGATTTATCGTTGATTTCAATACTGTCGGTGATTTCCCAACTTACGGTAATGATGATGACAGGGTAGACCTTATTGCAAAGGATATGGCTCACCGTGTGATTACAGAGCTTCGAAAAACTCCCACTTACAGAGATGCTGTGCACACACTGTCAGTTCTTACAATTACATCAAACGTTATGTACGGCAAGAATACGGGAGCTACTCCTGACGGCAGAAAAGCATCAGCACCCTTTGCTCCCGGTGCAAACCCCATGCACAACAGAGAAAAGAACGGTGCTCTCGCTTCGCTAAATTCTGTTGCAAAAATCAGCTATGACGACTGCCGTGACGGTGTTTCAAACACATTCTCAATCACTCCCGAAGCTCTCGGTAAGTCAGAGGATGAAAGAATCACAAATCTTGTGACAATTCTTGACGGATATTTCTCAAAGAAAGCACACCATATCAACATCAATGTTCTTAATCGTGAAACACTTATGGATGCTTATGAGAATCCCGAAAAATATCCCAATCTTACAATCAGAGTTTCAGGTTATGCCGTTAACTTCAATAAGCTTTCCCGTGAACAGCAGAGAGAAGTCATCAGCAGAACATTCCATGAAGCAATATGAGTGATATAAAAGGCAGAATCCATTCATTTCAGTCACTTGGAACTGTTGATGGTCCCGGAATAAGATTTGTTGTCTTTATGCAGGGGTGTAATCTCAGATGTGGTTGTTGTCACAATCCCGATACATGGGAAATGTCAGCAGGAACTGAATACACAGCAGATGAAGTTCTCGCAAAGGTTCTTCGTTTTTGTGAATATTTCGGCGATAAAGGTGGCATAACCCTTTCAGGCGGAGAACCGCTTCTGCAGAGTGAATTTGCACATGAATTGTTTACACTCTGTCATAAAAACGGCATCAATACCTGTCTTGACACTTCAGGTTCACTCCTTAATTACGATGTGAAAAAACTTTTGACTGAAACTGACCGCGTACTTCTTGATATAAAGTATGCTGATGATGAATCTTACCGTAAATATGTCGGTTGTTCACTTGCAAGGCCGCTTGAATTTCTTGCTTATCTCAATGAGCAGAATATCCCCGTCACATTGCGACAGGTCATAATCCCCACACTCAATGACAATGCAGAAAGTGTTATTTTCCTGAATGAACTCAGGAAAAAATATTCCGGCATCGACAAGACGGAACTTCTTCCTTTCAGAAAAATTTGCCAGGTCAAATATGATGATATGGGGATTGACTTTCCGTTTTCTCACATTCCGGCAGCCGACTCGGAAGTTATAAAAAAACTTGAACCATTGCTCACTAAATAATAAGTAATCTCCTTGCAAACAGACTTTGCAGGGAGAATTTTTTTGATATTGTGTTGTATATTTTTTTGTGATGTGCTATAATATTTTTGTCATTGCAGGGAAACAGGTGAAAATCCTGTACGAGCCCGTCGCCGTGAGGTGCAACAATAAAAATCGTTTTCTTATCCGGTGCCGCAAATCGGGGACAAGCCATTGGAAATTTTCTGAGAAGGCAGAAAACGATTGCACCAAGTCGAAATATCTGGATGACAAAAGCCTCGATATATAACTGCGGGAGCCGGTTAAGAGGTAATAAAAATATCTAAGGAGAATACAAACATGAAAATGACACGATTTAAAAACTCGTTGTCGTTATTCCTTTGTATTGTGCTGATTGCGGCTATGGCACTGTTTACAACAGGTTGTAACGATAACACAATTGAAAAACCCGAAGAGGGAACCACACAAGACACTCAGAGTACAGCTGAGAACGAAAGCAATGTACTTGCTGAAGAGAGCAGTGAATTGGGTGTTGGTGAAACAGAGTTTATCTTTACCGTAACGGATATAAACGGCAAAGAAACAAAGTTTAAAATCAGTACTGACAAAAAAACAGTCGGTGATGCACTTATTGAGCTGAATCTGATTCAGGGTGAAGAAGGTCCTTACGGACTTTATGTAAAGACCGTAAACGGTGCAACTTATGATTATGATAAAGACGGTAAATACTGGGCGTTTTATGTAAACGGTGAGTATGCTTCTTCTGGTGTTGAAATTACCGATATTTCAGAAGGTGCAACATATTCTTTCAAGGCTGAGTAATGAAACCTGATGTAAAAGAAGTTGCGATTTTCGGTATGCTCGGAGCACTGATGTACGCATCAAAGATTATGATGGATTTGCTGCCCAACATTCATCTTATAGGCGTATTCATAGTTGCGACGACGGTTGTTTACAGAAAAAAAGCGCTGTATCCGTTATATATTTTTGTTTTTGTAACAGGTTTATTTTCGGGTTTTGCAACATGGTGGATAGCATATCTTTACATCTGGACTGTTCTCTGGGTCATGGCAATGCTTATTCCGAAAAACCTGCCGAAAAAAAACGCACCTGTTGTTTATATGTCTGTCTGTGCGTTGCACGGAATGATTTACGGTATACTTTATGCTCCTGTACAAGCATTGATATTCGGGCTTGATTTTAAGGCATCAATGACATGGATTGTTGCAGGACTTCCATGGGATGTAATTCATGCTGTCAGCAATTTTATCTGCGGATTGCTTATTGTTCCGATTATCACCGTACTTCGTCAGGCAGAAAAATTAACAAGAAAACCATAATAAGGAGCAACCATCTGACAGATGGTTGCTTCAGACTGTCGAAAAAGTCCAGCAAAAACTGGGCTTTTTTTCATATATGTGGTATAATGTATATGGTGATAAAAATGTTGGAAGAAAAGAAGAATATAAACAAAAGAAACGATGGAGAAATCGTAAGTTTAAATGATTTG
>JAFXLD010000043.1 GCA_017531385.1 Clostridia bacterium | reverse complement strand
CTTGACAAGGTAGTCGGCGGCTAAAAACAAAACTTTCCCTTGTTTTAGCTCATAAGGGCAAAAACAAGGGAAAATACATTAAATACGAGTATGAAACTGCTGAAAAGTCCAGTAAAATCAAGGGTTTTCAGAGAGTTGGTTAGATAAATTGGAATTTGTCGGGATCTTAGTCGTAGGGGCTGCCATTGGCAGTCCGGCACGATAGTGCAAATGCCGCAGGCATTTTTCATAGAAAAAACAATATATGCAACGGCTATCGCCGTTCTGCTTCGCAGCGGACGCCCGATGGGCGCCCCTACGCGAGATCAATTAATCATCCCGACAAATTATTGTTTATACATTATCAAGACCGTAACCGTAAAGAGGAAGAGGGAACCATGCATTGCAGAATGCGGGCGCTTCATTTCTTCGCTCTGAATAGTGTGAACCGATGAAACGCATTGCTTCCAGGTGCTTCAAGATAATATCAGGCTTTTCGTCTGTTTCTTCAACAGTAACATTGTTGTCCTTTACAGTGATTTTAAGCTGTTCGGGGAGTTTTTCACCCTGAATAAAGAGCTTCAGTTCACCGTCGGGCAGATTTGTGTAGCTTGTTTTTAACTTGAGGAAAGCTCTGATTACATTCTCAAAAGAGAAGATTGTGAACTGCTCTGCGTGACCGATGTCATAATGTTCGCAGTTGAGAGCAAGATAATTATAAAGGGGCTTGTCAAAGACGGGAACGGGGATTTTTATTCCGTCATTGCCCGAATTTTCGAGAGCGAGAAGAATAAGGTCTTCAATATCTTCCTCATTTTTGTAGAAAAATTCATGGAGTCCCTGTCTGTCACTGTAATATGCAAACCAGCCCTTTACTTCATTATTTTCAAGAGCAACATAGGGGACACTTCTCCATGAGTGAAGAATGTCAAACATTGATTCTTCGGGACGTTCCATACGGAATATACGGCTGTTGTAAATCTCTGTGATTTCTTTTATATACTTTGTGTCTGTGGCTTCAAGTTCCTTTATTGTGAACTTTGATTTTCTGTCACCACCGAGAGTTCTTTTTACATTGTCTTTTCTGTAGTTGAACGCTGTCTGTATTCCTGCAGGTTCATATGAAAAATGCTCATATCTCTGTCTTGCACCACCCAGACAGGAAAGGTCTGTCATGTTCTGCTTCATTTCGTCAAGTGCAAGGAGCATACAGAACTGCATATAGCCTTTACCTCTGTGGTCGGGATGTACCGCAACATTGCCGATACCGCCGATTTTCAGTTTTTCATCACCGACAGTAAGAGTATTATAATAAAGTCCCACAGCGGCTCTCATGTCACCGTCAACATCAAGAATAATGTTGTTTTCAGCAGGATTGTACTGCTCTTTATAAAGCTTTGGAAGAAGATTCAGGAAATTTGTATCTCCCTCTTTTCCGGTTTTAAAACCGAATGTAAGGTCAAGCATATCGAGTAATTCTTCTCTCTGATGTGCTTTGCCGTGGGTCATATGTATGTAATCAGACATGATTTTTTCTCCTTAACTGAATTTATACTTTATCTTAGCATATATAATAATAAAAATCAAATATTTTTTATATAAATATTTATATATATTACTTGCTAAATTTAAGTTGTTATGTTATACTAAATTGAATAATATTATGGTGGTGAAGTGTGCTTTGATTATATTGGGAATTGACCCCGGTTATGCGATAGTCGGTTACGGCGTGATTGAATATCAGAACAATCATTTCAAGGTGCTTGATTTCGGTGCAATCACAACTCAGGCACACACGGTTTTCACCGACAGACTGCTTCACATCTATTCGGGTATAACGAATCTTGTGGAGATTTACAAACCCGACGCAATGGCAATTGAAAAACTATTTTTTAACACAAACCAGAAAACAGCCATTGATGTTGCACAGGCAAGGGGAGTTATCATTCTCTCTGCAAGACAACACGGTGTCGGAATTTTTGAATACACACCGCTTCAGGTAAAGCAGAGTGTTGTGGGCTACGGCAGAGCCGAGAAGAAACAGGTTCAGGAAATGACAAAGCTTATTCTGGGGCTTGACAAAGTACCCAAGCCCGACGACACAGCCGATGCTCTTGCAATGGCAATCTGCCACGCACATTCAAGCGGTTCTGCTTTGGGCAGACTAAACTACATTTAATTCAAAGGACTGAAAACAATGTTTTATTCCGTAACGGGAAATATAGTTTATATTGATGCATCCTCGGTAGCCGTCGAGTGTGGCGGTGTGGCTTTCAGATGCAGTTGCTCACTCAATACTCTCAAAAAAGTCGGTAACCTCGGCTCACAGACAACACTTTATACATACCTTGCTGTCAGGGAAGATGCACTTGAGCTTTTCGGCTTTAATGACACAAATGAGCTTGACTGCTTCAAACTTCTCATCGGCATTTCGGGCGTAGGTCCCAAGGCAGCACTTGCAGTTCTTTCCGAGATGACTCCCGACAAGCTTGCAATGGCAGTTGCATCAGGTGATGCGAAATCAGTCACAAAGGCTCAGGGTGTAGGTCCCAAAATAGCACAGAGAATCGTTCTTGAACTCAAAGGCAAACTCACAGCAGTTGCATCTGATACAGATGACGGATTTGATGCTGTTTCCGCAACCAATGCATCAGACAACACGGCAGAGGCTGTTTCAGCACTCCAGTTCCTCGGTTATTCAAAATATGAAGCGGCAAAGGCTGTTTCGGCATTTGATAAAAATCTTTCAGTCGAAGAGCTTATCAAAAAGGCACTCACGGTGCTTTCAAAAAATCTGTAAGAAAGGGTGAATAAAAATGGAAGAAAATGAATACCGTATGATGTCACCCGAATTTACACAGAATGATAATGACACGGAAGTTTCTTTAAGACCGAAAACACTTGACGATTATATCGGTCAGGAAAAGGTAAAGGAAAATCTTAAAATTTATATGGATGCAGCTCTGGGCAGAGGTGAAACACTTGATCACGTGCTTCTTTACGGACCTCCCGGTCTTGGTAAGACAACACTTGCCGGCATCATCGCTAATCAGATGAATGTTCAGATAAGAGTAACTTCAGGTCCTGCAATTGAGAAACCCGGTGACCTTGCGGCACTTCTTACAAACCTTAATGAAGGCGATGTTCTTTTCATTGACGAAATCCACCGACTTTCAAGAAGCGTTGAAGAAGTTCTTTACCCCGCAATGGAGGACAATGTTATAGATATCATTATCGGCAAAGGTCCTTCGGCAAGAAGTATAAGACTTGATATAAAGAATTTCACACTTGTCGGTGCCACAACAAGGGCAGGTCAGCTTACAGCCCCTCTTCGTGACAGATTCGGTGTTGTGTTAAGGCTTGAACTTTATACTCCTCAGGAGCTGGCAGAGATTGTCAAGAGAAGTGCGGGAATTCTCGGAATCGGCATTGATGATGACGGTGCATTGGAAATTGCATCACGTTCAAGAGGTACACCCCGTATTGCAAACAGACTTCTCAAAAGAGCAAGAGATTTTGCTCAGGTCATAGGAAGCGGTATGATTACGGAGCAGGATGCAAGACTTGCTTTGTCAAGAATGGAAATTGATGAACTCGGTCTTGATAATATAGACAGACTTCTTCTCACAACCATGATTAATAACTACAACGGTGGTCCTGTCGGTCTTGAAACCATTTCAGCAGCCATTGGTGAAGAAGCAGTCACAATCGAGGATGTTTATGAACCCTACCTTATGCAGATAGGCTTCCTGGGAAGAACTCCCAGAGGCAGAGTTGTCACAAATGCGGCATATACTCATTTAGGAATAGAGAAACCCGGCCAACAAACTATGTACTAAGGAGATTTTGTTATGGGCAGATTATTCGGAACAGACGGCGCAAGAGGAATTGCAAATACTGAAATCACAAGTGAACTCGCAATGAAAATCGGCAGAGCAACAGCAATGGTGCTCGCAGGTAATTCAGCTTACAAGCCGAAAGTCCTTATCGGTACGGACACAAGAAAATCTGCAGACATGCTTTCTTTCGCATTGGCTTCAGGACTTTGTTCCGTTGGTGCAGATGTTCTCATGCTCGGTGTTGTTCCCACTCCTGCCGTTGCATTTCTTGTCAAAGAATACGGCTATGATGCAGGTGTGATGATTTCGGCTTCACATAATCCCTGTGAATACAACGGAATCAAAATTTTCCAGCGCACGGGTTATAAACTTCCCGATGCAATGGAAGAAGAAATTGAATCAATCATTCTCGATGAAGTCAGAATTCCTCCTGTTGTAATCGGTGGTCAGGTCGGCAAAGTTACACCGGCACAAAATGCGGTGAGAGATTATATAAACCACATTGCCGAAACTGCCGACAGGCTTTTTTACGGCATGAGAATTGCCCTTGACTGTGCAAACGGCTCTGCAAGTGTAACGGCAAACACACTTTTTAAACAGCTCGGTGCAGAGTGTGTTGTTATAAATGCAAATCCCGACGGTACAAATATCAACGAGAATTGCGGTTCAACTCATATCGAAGCCCTTGGTGAATTTGTAAAAGAACACGGCTTTGAACTCGGTTTTGCCTTTGACGGTGATGCCGACAGACTTCTTGCCGTTGATAAAAACGGCAGACTTGTTGACGGTGATATGCTTATGGCAATTGCCGCAAAATATCTAAAAGAGAAAAATAAACTCAACGGTAACACACTTGTTGCAACCGTTATGAGCAACATGGGACTTTTTGAATTTTGTGAAAAGAACGGTATCAACTGTGAAAAAACAAAAGTCGGCGACAGATATGTTCTTGAAAGAATGCTTGAAAAAGGCTATCACATCGGCGGTGAGCAGTCGGGACATCTTATTTTTCTTGACCATGCCACAACAGGTGACGGTCAGCTTTCGGCTGTGCAGATTCTCAATATCATAAGAGATACGGGTAAATCGCTTGATGAACTCGCTTCCGAAATCGAAATTTTCCCGCAGGTACTCAAAAATGTAAAAGTATCGGCATTCGGTAAACACAGACTGGGAGAAGATAATGACATTAAACTCGCTATTGAAGCCGCAGAAAAAGAACTCGGCACAAACGGCAGAGTGCTTGTCCGTGCATCGGGAACAGAACCTCTTGTCCGTGTTATGCTTGAAGGAAGAGATAAAGAACAGATTGAAAATCTTGGAAAAATGATTGCACAGATTGTTGAAGAAAGGCTTATATAAAATGAGAATTTCAGATAAATGGATTGATTATGAATTAATAGATTGCTCTTCGGGTGAAAGGCTTGAGAGCTGGGGAAATGTCACCCTCATAAGACCCGACCCGCAGGTTATATGGAATACACCGAAAAAGCATCCCTTGTGGAAAAAGGCAGATGCAAGGTATTTCCGTTCAAATTCAGGCGGTGGCAAATGGGAAGTTTACAAGAATATTCCCGACCGTTGGACAATTGATTATAATGACCTGACATTCAATATAAAGACAATGGGCTTCAAGCATACGGGACTTTTTCCCGAGCAGGCTGTCAACTGGGATTTTGTGGCTGACACAATCAGAAAGCAGGACAGGGAAGTCAAAGTACTCAACCTCTTTGCATACACAGGCGGTGCAACAATCTCGGCACTCAAAGCAGGTGCGGCTGTAACTCATGTTGATGCATCAAAGGGTATGGTGCTCTGGGCAAAGGAAAACGCAATGTCAACCGAGGTTGAAAAAATGCCCGTCAGATGGCTTGTTGACGACTGTATCAAATTTGTTGAAAGAGAAATCAGACGCGGCAACCACTACGACATTATCATCATGGATCCACCATCTTACGGCAGAGGTCCCGGCGGTGAAGTATGGAAGCTTGAAGACGAGGTTTATCATCTTTGTGAACTTTGCCGTGAGCTTCTTACCGATGAATCCTTGTTGTTCCTTATCAATTCTTACACAACAGGACTTTCACCTGCTGTTATGCAGTACATACTCGGCTCTGTTATCAAGCCTGTTTTCGGCGGTACTGTTTCAGCCGATGAACTCGGTCTTCCCGTCACTTCTTCGGGACTTTGTCTTCCTTGCGGTTCAACTGCTATATGGCAAAAATAAAAATTAAGGATTTATAAAATGAACAATGAATCTCTCATAAGGTTCTGCGATGTTTCGTATCGTTATGAATCAGACAACGAAACTCCTTTACCGCTTGCGATTAAAAATATAAATATCGACATAAAAAAAGGTGAGTTTGTCGCTATTCTCGGTCACAACGGCTCGGGCAAATCAACACTTGCCAAGCTCTCAAATGCCATTATTCTGCCCGAAAGCGGTAATGTGTTTGTTGAAGGTATGGACACGGCAGATGAAAAACTTGAGTATGACATCCGTCAGAAAGTCGGTGTCGTTTTTCAGAATCCCGATAATCAGATTGTCGCAACCATTGTTGAAGAGGATGTTGCTTTCGGTCCCGAAAATCTCGGAATTGAGCCTGCTGAAATCAGACAGCGTGTTGACGATGCCCTGAAATCTGTCGGTATGTATGAATACAGACTTCATGAACCCCACAAACTTTCAGGCGGTCAGAAGCAGAGAGTTGCCATTGCAGGTGTTATGGCAATGCAGACGGACTGTATCGTCCTTGACGAGCCGACTGCAATGCTTGATCCCAAGGGCAGAGAAGAAGTTATGAAATCAATGCTGCGTCTTAATAAGGAAATGGGCAAGACTGTCGTGCTTATCACTCATTATATGGACGAAGCCGTGAAAGCAGACAGAGTTATCGTCATGAATTCGGGCAATGTTGTCCTTGACGGCACACCGAGGGAAGTTTTCTCCCATGAAGAAATCATTGAAAATGCAGGTCTTGAACTGCCCGATAGCTCAAAACTTGCTTTAAAGCTTAAGAAAAACGGTGTGAATCTCCCTGACGGTATTCTCACTCCCGATGAATTCATCGAAGCTTTCAAATTCAGCCTTTCGGGAGGTGCTTCACATTGAGTATTCTCGAAATAAAGAATCTTTCATACAAATACGGTGTCGGTACACCCTTTGAGATTGCTGCTCTTGATAATATAAATTTTTCTGTCGAAAAAGGCGAAATGGTTGCAATTATCGGTCACACAGGCTCGGGTAAATCAACACTTATACAGCATTTTAACGCACTTCTCAAGGCTTCGGAAGGTCAGGTGCTCCTTGACGGCAAGGACATAAATGAAAGCCGCGAATCGGCTCACAAAGCCCGTTTCAGAGTAGGACTTTGTTTCCAGTATCCCGAATATCAGCTTTTTGAATCAACTGTATACAAAGACATTGCTTTCGGTCCGACCAATATGGGACTTGACAAGGCGGAAATTGACAGAAGAGTCAGAAAAGCTGCAGAATTTGTAGGTCTTAAAGAGAGTATGTTTGAAAAATCACCCTTTGACCTTTCAGGCGGTGAAAAAAGACGTGTTGCCATTGCCGGTGTTATGGCAATGGAGCCCGAAATCCTCATTATGGACGAACCTGCCGCAGGTCTTGACCCCAGAGGCAGAAGAGTCATTCTCGACCTTATCAGAAATTACCGTGAAAAAACGGGAAGTACGGTTATCATAGTTTCCCATTCTATGGAAGATGTGGCTTCCGTTGCCGACAGAATTATCGTTCTTAATAAAGGTAAGGTTGCTTTCAATGACACCGTTGACGCAGTTTTTTCACACGAAAGTGAACTCCGTGAAATGGGACTTAACATACCTCAGATAACAAAGATTTTTTCTGAGCTTAAAAAATTCGGCTTTAATCTCAGCACAGATGTTTACACGGTTGACGATGCTGCCGAAGAAATTCTCAGATATCTTCACAAAGGGGGTAACTGATTATGATAAAAGACATAACAATCGGTCAGTATTTCCCCGGTGACTCATTCATTCATAAGCTTGATGCAAGGGCAAAGCTTATAGTAGTTTTCCTTGCACTTGTTGAAATTTTCCTTTGTAAAAACTTTTTATCCCTTGCACTTATCGTAATTTTTGCAATTGTTTCCGTAGCAATATCAAAAATCTCATTTAAGGTTGTTTTCAAGGGAATGAAGATGATTTATTTCATCATTGTTCTCACTTCGGTTCTTCAGATTTTCTATAACGACGAGGGAACAGTTCTTCTTGACTGGTGGAAACTGAAAATCACCACAGGCGGTATATTCACTGCTATTTTTATGGCAATCAGAATTATCTGCCTTATCCTTGTCAGCTCGCTTCTGACATACACCACCTCACCCACAACGCTGACAGACGGCATTTCAAGACTTCTGTCACCTCTCAACAAGATAAAAGTCCCCGTTGACACTCTTGCAATGATGATGACAATTGCTCTGAGATTTATTCCCACTCTTATCGAAGAAATCGACAAGATTATGAATGCACAGAAGGCAAGAGGTGCAGACCTTGACTCGGGCAATCTTGTTCAGCGTGCAAAGGCTCTTGTTCCAATATTCATTCCTCTGTTCGTCAATTCATTCAGAAGAGCTTATGAACTGGCTTTTGCAATGGAATGCAGATGTTACAACGGAAATAATAAAAGAACCAGAATGAAGCAGATGAAATTCTCATGGCGTGACGTTGTGGCATTCGGAATCATCGCCGTTATGCTCGCAGGCATCATTCTTCTCAATCACTTTTTCGGAGCTGTTATTTAATGCGAAATTTAAGACTCTGGCTTAAATATAACGGAACTGCTTATCACGGCTGGCAGATACAGGACAATGCAGACACCGTTCAGGGGCAACTTGAGGGAGCAATAGAGCAGATTTTCTGCGAAAAGATATCCGTCAACGGCTGTTCAAGGACAGATGCAGGTGTTCACGCAAATGAATTCTGCTGTAATTTCAGAACAGAGAATCCTATGCCCTGTGAAACTGTTGTCAGGGCTCTGAATGCGAAATTGCCCCTTGATATAGTTGTTCTGAAATGTGAAGAAGTGCCCATAGAATTTCATGCACGATTCGACACAAAGTCAAAAGAGTATATCTATAAAATATGGAACAGTGAAATCAGAAATCCATTTCTTTTAGATACTGTTTTTCAATACAAATATAAGCTTGATGAATCAAAATTGGATAAAGCATCCAAGGATTTTATCGGCACTTACGATTTCGGTGCATTCTGTGCATCGGGCAGCAGTGTTCAGGACACAGTCAGAACAGTTTTCGATGCATCGGTCACACGTGAGGGCGATATGGTGATTTTCAGAGTGTCGGGTGACGGATTCCTTTACAATATGGTCCGCATTATGGTCGGTACTCTCATCTACATAAACGAAGGCAAAATCAAAGAAGATGATATAAAGAATATCATCCATTCTCTTGACAGAAATAAAGCGGGTAAAACCGTTTCTCCTGAGGGGTTATACCTCAATAAAGTAAATTATTAAGGCGGTGAATTGAGTGAAAGATGAAGAAAATAAGACGGAACTTCATGTTGTCGGTGAAGATGAAGAACCAATAACTGAAATTCCCGATGACACAAAAGATAAACGTCATGATGAACGCAAACGTAAAGCTGCACGCTTTATCAAAAAAATCGATTCAAAACGAATGAAAGACTCTGCAAGGTTATCTCCGTTTGCATATGCGGTTATAATCGTACTGATATTTGTATTTGTGTATGTAATTGCAGATATCAGTTCCGGCGGATTTATTTACACCGCAAACGGACGCTTCGTATCATTTTTTACAGACAGTTCTTCACAGAGCTTTTCAGTTGAAACAAATGCTGATACGATATATGATTTTGAATCATACGGCAACGGATTTGTTATGCTTACGGAAAACGGCATTTCTTATGTAAAAAAATCCGGTGATATATCATCAGGTCAACAACTGACATACAGTTCACCGTCAATGGAAATAAACAAAGACCGGGTTGTAGTTTACGACAGAGGAAACACTTCTTATCTGCTGATGAGAAATGAAAATTTATATTCTCAGCAGAAAACTGATGAACGGATTATAGATTTTGCTTTGAGTGAAAAGGATAACTATGCGGTTGCAGTAAGAGATCAGAATGCAAAGTCTGTCCTTTACGGAATGGATGCAAAAGGCAAAGTTATTTTTCAGTGGAATTGTCCTCACGGATACATAACAGATGTTTCAATAACATCTTCCGGCGGAAAAGTTGCCGTGACGGTTATAAATGCTGAAAATGCAGTTCTGGACTCAACTGTGTATATACTTGATTTTGAATACGATTCAGCTTATGCTCAGTTTGATTATAAGAATGAAACCGTTCTCGGTGCAAAATTCCTTACAAACAGAAAAATTCAGGTTGTAACTGACAAAAATGTTTATCTGATATCAGGTAAAGAGCAGAAAGTGGTTTACGAATACGGAACTGCCGATATCTGTTTCAGCGATTTCAGTGAAAAATATACGGCTGTTATAACCAAGGATTACAGTCACGATGATTATTATCTGCTGTCACTTTTTTCAAAAACCGGTAAACTGAGATATTCTGTAGGTATAAACGGTAAAGTCCGCGGATTGTCTGTTTCGGATAAGAGTGTGGCGGTGTTATTTGCAGATAAAACCGAAACATATTCAAAATGGGGTAAGCTTGTCGGTTCTGCAGAAAATATAAATCATTTTGATGACATAGTTCTGAACGGTAATTATATATATGTGCTTTCTGCTGATACAGTGCGGAAATATCCTGCATACGGTAATATTTCGGATTCCGATGCAGTTGTTGAAGATGAAACCAAATAACGGAGGCAACCTATGAATCATATTATTGATATTATACTTGTTGCAGTTATACTGCTGAATATTTTTATTGCTTCAAAAAGAGGAATCATTTTAACTGTGCTGGATCTGGCATCAGGTGTGTTTGCATTTCTCGGTGCAAAAATGTTTGCGCCAACTGCATCGGTATTTCTTTATAATACTTTTGCAAAAGAAGCTGTAATGACATTTCTTACGGAAAAATATGTCAGCGCAGGCAATGCAATTTCACAGGGAGTAAATAATCTTGCTTCTGTATTCGATTTTCTTCCCGACGGTGTTCTTGCATATGTGCAGAATGCCGGATTTCTGGACGGAGCAGTTGTTTCTCAGAATGTAATGAACAGCGTGATAACAGTTGAAGAGCTTGAAACTGTTATTGTTTCACCCGTTATTACGGCATTTCTTCAGCTTATTGCTTTTGCTGTGCTTGCTTTTGTTTTTCTTGTTATTCTTCGTGTTGTATCAAGATTTGTTTCAAAAGTCATTACAATATCCAAGATAACAGATAAACTCAATTCAATACTCGGTGCAGTTTTCGGACTTTTAAAAGGATTTGTGTATATGTTTATTATTGCAGCATTGCTGAGTGTCATAGCCTGTTCGTCCGAAACGATTGCTGCGTATGCTGCAGACTCCTATATCTGCTCACTTACTTCTCAACTTATAGGTATATAAAAGGAGTGTATTTTCATGAAAGAAAAACTTGCATACTATTTTGAAAATTGGAAAACCATTCCTAATTATATTTCGTTTGCAAGAATTATACTTATTCCCGTATTTGCCGTGTTATTTTATAAAGATTATACGGTAGCGGCGTTTATTATTCTTGCGTTGTCCGGTCTTTCAGATATG
Organism: Clostridia bacterium; assembly: GCA_017531385.1. GTDB lineage: Bacteria > Bacillota > Clostridia > Oscillospirales > Acutalibacteraceae > UBA1081. The sequence continues at coordinate 82,509 of JAFXLD010000043.1, read as the reverse complement.
GTTGACGGAAAAATTGCAAGAAAGCTCAATCAGGTCAGTAATCTCGGAAAAATGCTTGACCCGATTGCGGACAAACTTACGGTATTTGCGATCGCAATTATACTGTTCCTTAAATTCAATCAGGCAACAAACGACACACTGAAGGCATTTTCATGGGTGTTCCTGCTTTTTATAGTTAAAGATATAATCATGCTCGGCTTTGGTCTGTTTATGATTCTTCTGGGGATGCATCCCACGTCAGCTGAGATTTACGGAAAACTTGCAACTTTTGCATTTTATTCTGTTATGGCGCTGATAATGGCAATCGGTCCTGAAGTCGGTGCATTCCGTGACTACATTGTTTTGCCCGATGCTGTTATGATGGTGCTTGTTGTAATTTCTGTTCTTCTTACTTTTACAGCATTTTTCAGTTACATTCCCGGTGTTGTAAGACAGTGTTCAGAGCGTTTTGGCTGGGGTAAGTATAAAAATAAAAAGAACCGCAAATAAATATAATATGTATATTATATATTAATTATTCGGAAGGTAAAGTTTGGGATGTTGAATTTCAGAAAACCTGAGATAAAAGACAGGGATTGGATAAATAACTGCATAAATGAGGGTGAAACGGACGGCTGTTGCTACAGCTTCGGAAATCTTATTGCCTGGGGTGATTCATATTCACTTGAGGTTGCAGAGTTTGAGGGAATGTGTCTTATGCGAAGCATAGGGCACAGAGGAACTTCATATGCATTTCCGTCGGGCAAAGGCGATATAAAAAAAGCAATGCTTGCAATGATGGATGAAGCGCAGAAAAACGGTGAATTGTTCCGTATGCATCATGTTCTTGATAATAATATAAAGACTCTCAATGAAATGTTTCCCGGGATGTTTGAATTCAGATATGACAGAGATTCATCTGAATACGTGTATTCAGTGAAAAACATGGCTGAATTGCCCGGAAAAAAATTCCACGGCAAAAAAGGTCATGTCAACGCATTTTTCAGAAAACACACCGATGTGCATTGTGACCCTGTTACCGAGGATAATATTCATATTTGTCTTGAAATTGCAAAGAGTTGGCTCTCTGACAGAGATGATGAATACGGGGAGCTTCAGAGAGAGTATAATGCTCTTGAAAAATCGGTCAGATATTTCAAGGAACTTGATCTGATGGGTGCGATACTTTATGCTGACGGTAAACCGGTTGCATTTACAATGGGTGAACCGCTTAAAAACAATACCTTCTGTACTCATTATGAAAAGACAATTCCTGAATACAGGGATGCCTTTCCCGTTATCAATAACGGTTTTACAAAACTGATGCTTCTGTCTTTCGATTGTGTAAACAGGGAAGAGGATACAGGCGCTGAAGGTCTCAGAAAAGCAAAACTGTCATATTATCCTGAATTTCTTCTTAATAAACATACAGCGAGCTTAAAAAATGATCCCGCAAGAAAATACAGCGCCGGCGAATCCGATTATCCCGAACTCAAAGCTTTGTGGAAAACTGTTTTCGGTGACAGTGATGATGTACTTGATTACTTTTTTGATAACACTGTGAAACAGGAAAATATCTATGCCTGCCGTAAAGACGGAAAAATAGTTTCAGCTTTTTACCTTATAGATTCATCTCTGATTGAGAATAATAAAAATCTTTCAGCTAAATATCTTTATGCGGCTGCTACTTTGCCTGAATATCGCAAACAGGGCATAATGGGCGAAATGATAAAATATGCTGCAGATATCCTGAAGATGAAAGGCACCGATATCCTCTTTTTGTATCCTGCTGATGAAAAACTGTATGAGTATTACGGTAAGCTCGGTTTTGTTTCTCAGTTTAAAGAACGATTTTATGAAACAGATAAAAAAGAACTTGAAAAATATAAAGGAAATAGATATTTCAACACTGCATTATCTTACGAAAAAATGCGTGAAAACATTCCTTCGGAAAGCTATATAAAGTTTGATTCTGATTATCTTGATTTTTCAAGATTCTGTGCAGGCAGATACGGTTTTGAAATATGCTGCGTTTTTGATGATGAAGATAAAGTTTTTATCATCGGCAGTAAAAAAGACAGACAGGTCATAATTGATGAAGCCATTTCATCAGACGGGAATTATAAACATATATTATCGGTTCTTGCAGATATTGACGGTGATTCATTTGTTTTAAAAACTCCCGTTTGTATAGAGCTTGTTGGTTTTAAGAGTGAAATAAGAAAATCAGGAATGCTTCTGCCTGTCAGCGGAAATGTTCCTGAGGATGAAAATATATATTTAGGACAACCCTGTATGTAGAAAGGAGCAGACTATGGTTTATGTTTTTTTAGCCGATGGTTTTGAAGAAGTTGAAGCTCTTACCCCGGTTGATTATGTAAGAAGAGCGGGAAAAAAGGTTGCAACGGTTGGTGTTACGGGAAAAGCCGTAACAGGAGCTCATGATATTCCCGTTTTGTGTGATATGTCAATTGATGATTTCAATATAAGCATTGATGATGAGGGAATCATTCTTCCCGGAGGAATGCCCGGCACCATCAATCTTGAAAAATCAGAAAAGGTTCAGGCGGCCATTGATTTTTGTTCCGAAAATAACAAAATGATTGCAGCAATATGTGCCGCGCCATCAATACTCGGACATAAAAATCTGCTTGACGGGAAAGAAGCAATATGTTTCCCCGGTTTTGAAAAAGACCTTTCAGGCGCTGTGATATCCGATAAATATGCGGTTGCTGACGGTAATATCATAACCGCAAAGGGTGCAGGTTCTGCAAGTGAATTTGCATTTGAAATAATCAGATATCTGTGCTCAGATGAAAAAGCTCAGGAAATCAAGTTGGCAGTGCAGACATGCTATTAATTACAGAAAGGATTAATAAATATGAACGATCCGAGAAAATATAACAGAAGACAGAGTGGAAATGTAACTCCGGGAGTTGCTGTTCCGACATATAAGCAAGCAAAAAGTCAGAACAAACGTCCTTCACGGGGACCGAATACTACTGAAAAACCTGCAGAAATGACTCCTGAAATGCGTAAACTCGAAAAGCGAAAAGCTGCACAGCGAAAAATGGTGCTTAATAACATCAGACGAGTTGTTATAATAATGGCGATTGTTATAGCAATTTCTGTATCTATAGCAGTTTTTGTCATTTCCTGTGTAAACGATGTTCTTGCTATCCATATTAATCCGAAAAGAGATAATGAGGTTTCCGTTGTTATCGCTGAAGACATGAATACTGACGATGTAATTGATGCACTTGACGATGCAGGAGTAATCCGTAATGCCTGGTTCTGTAAACTCGCAGCTAAGATTATCGGTTATTCTGACGAGGGATACATAGCCAGAACTTATGATTTCAAGCCGTCGATGGGTCTTGAAAATATGCTCAATGAAATAAAAAATAAAACTTCTGAAACAGCAAAAACAGTTACCCTTACCTTCCCTGAAGGTTATTCCGCTGATCAGATTATTGCAATGCTTGAGGAGAACAATGTCTGTTCCCGTGAAAAGTTTGTTGCAACTATGAATACCGTAGACTTTTCAAAAGATTTCGATTTCCTGGAATCAATCACAAAACCTGAAAGCAGATATATGCGTCTTGAAGGTTTCCTTTTCCCGGATACCTATGAATTTTATATCGGTGAAGATCCCGAAAGTGTTATAAAGAAGTTCCTTGGTAATTTTGACAGAAAATGGACAGACAGCTATGCTGAACTTGCCGAAGATCGCGGAATGACAGTTGATCAGATAATAAATCTTGCATCAATTGTGGAAAAAGAAGCTGTCGGAGCAGATATGCCCGTTGTCGGATCAATATTATTTAACCGAATTGATGCAAATATGCGTCTTGAATGTGACTCAACAAGCATTTATATTAAGAACAATCTTTCCGGACTCTCCGAAACGGATATTGCGGCATATAATGCACTTTATGACACATATTCCTGTTACTCTCTTCCGGTCGGTGCTATATGTAATCCCGGTGTTGATGCTATTTCTGCGGTTCTTAATGCACCTGATACAGGATATTACTACTTCATTCATGACAGAAACAACGAGTTCCATGTTGCTAAAACTCTGTCAGAACAGGAATACAACATAAGAACTTACGGACTTGCACAATAATATTGACAAACAAATTGGTAAATGATATAATTAATTATAAATGTAATTTATGTAAAAAAGGGTGGTTAAAATGCGTAATTTCAAGAAAATTTTATGCTTGGTCCTTTCAGTTTTAATGCTCGGTTCCTGTATGGGAATTGCTGTTTCTGCTGATGAAACGGAAGATCTGATCGGTACAACAGGATCCTTCAATATGATCAATTTCAATGTTGCCGGTCTTCCTATACCTGCTTCAGAAACAGAAGACGGCAGAGATGCTTATGCTGATACACTTCAGATTGGTGCAAAGCTTAATGCTATGAATTATGATATCGTAGCTATTCAGGAGGATTTTAACTATGATATTTATCTCAGAGAACTGATGACAAACTATGCAAACAGACCTGATTGGCTCGGCAACATAGGTGAAAGACATCAGACAGTTCATACAGGCGGTGTACCTCTTGGTGACGGTCTCAACATTTTCTCAACATATTCTCTTTTCAATGAATACAGAGTTCGTTGGGAAGAAAGTGCAGGTGTTCTGGATGACGGTTCAGATGAACTTGCAAACAAAGGTATTCTTGTTACAACTATAAAACTTGCAGAAGGTCACTATGTTGATATCTATGATATCCATGCAGATGCATATGGCGGAGCAGCATCAGTGAATGCAAGAAAAGCACAGTATACACAGCTTGCAAATTACATCAAAAAGCATTCTGTTTACGATGAAACAACAGGCACTTATGACCATGCAGTTATTGTAATGGGTGACTTTAATTCAAGTATCTGTAATGAAGATAAAACCGGTGATCCCTACCTTATTTCAAAGCTTCTTGAACCTGCTCATCTCAATGACGCATGGGCTGTAAAGCAGATTTCTGAAATTACAGAAGATCCCGAAGATTACTCTGCATATTATACATATGCAAAAGAAACAGATCTTAGCTATACAGAAGCACAGGGACATTATGACTCAGTTGAAAGAATCTGTTATGCAGACGGTAACGGTGTTGATCTGACTTGTGATTCCTTCGGTTATCTTCAGATTACAGAGGATCTTACAAACAGACCTCTTTCTGATCACTGTGCAGCTGAAGCTTCATTCTCTTACAAAATTGTTGAAAAAGTTCAGGACTCAAGCAACAGCCATGATAAAGAAAACGTCAAGCAGGATAAAGGTCTTCTTCTGATGTTTATTGAATATATTGCAAGCATTTTCACTGCAATCGGCAAATTGATTGCAGAGCTTGGCAAGGGTTTTATGTAAGAATCCGTTGAAAAGAGTAAATTTGTAAAAAAAATGTTAAAGGTTCCGCTTATGTATTGATAAGCGGAATCTTTTATATTATAATAGTATGGAACATAATATGAAAGAAGTGTTTAATGTGAAAGTATTTATGATCGGCGGTACAGGACTTCTCGGTTCTGCAGCAGCACAGTTGTTTATTGAAAAGGGTCACAGTGTTAAAACTCTTGCTCTTCCTCCTCTTCCCGAAGGAGCTCCTATTCCAGAGGAAATGGAAATTGAGTTCTGCAATTTTATTGAAAAGACAGACGAAGAACTCAAAGAAATGATGAAAGGCTACGATTGTTTTGTATTTGCAGCAGGTATTGACGAACGTGTTGAGTTTCCCGCTCCTGTTTATGATGCTTACTACAAATATAACATTGCTCCTTTGAAGAGAATTCTTCCCATCTGTAAAGAAGTCGGCATGAAAAATGCGGTTATTCTCGGTTCATATTTTTCATACCTTGCAAAAATGCGTCCTGAAATGAAGCTTACTGAAAAGCATCCTTATATCAGAAGCCGTATTGAGCAGGAAAAAGTTGCATTTTCTTTTGCTGATGAGAATTTTGATGTGGCAGTTCTTGAACTTCCTTACATATTCGGCACACAGCCCGGCAGAAAGCCTGTATGGGTTATTCTTATTGAACAGATCAAGCGTATGGACAGCCTTCCTTTTACAATGTATCCCGGTGGCGGTACAGCAATGCTCACTGTACGTCAGGTTGCACAGGTTATTGTCGGTGCAGCTGAAAAATCAAAAGGTGCAAAAGCATGGCCTATAAGCATGTATAATATGAAATGGAAAGAATTCCTCAAAATCGTTTATGCAGCAAGAGGCATGGGTGATGACAGAAAAATCATCAGTGTTGCTCCATGGATGATGAGAATGGGACTCGGCGGCGTTAAAAAGGAATATGCAGAAAAAGGCATTGAAAGCGGTATTGATGTTGACGGTCTTGCAGATATCATGGGACTTGATCTTTTCATCGACAGAAAGCACAGTATTGATCTTGGTGCAACAGAAGATGATATCAAAGCTGCAATCACAGATTCAATCAAAGTCAGTCAGGCTTCATATGACGGAAAAGTCAAGCTTCTTGAAATGAAGGGCGAATAAAAGATAATTTTTGCAACAGTCCTCGGGCTGTTGCATTTTTTTTAAGTTTGTAGTATTATTTCATTGGTGATAATATGGCAGATCAGTTTACAAGAACACGTCTTCTTTACTCGGAAGATGCAGTTGAAAAATTCAGAAAATCAAGAGTCGCAGTTTTCGGAATCGGCGGTGTCGGCGGACATCTTGCAGAAGCGCTTGCAAGAAGCGGTATCGGTGCGATTGATATTATAGATAATGATACTGTGTCGGTAACAAATATCAACCGTCAGATTATCGCAACCCATGAAACTGTGGGCAAACTGAAAGTTGATGTTATGGAAGAAAGAATAAAAGCCATAAATCCCGACTGTACCGTAAATAAATACAATATGTTTGTTTTGCCGGAAAACATAAATGAGTTTGATTTTTCGGTGTATGATTATGTTGCAGATGCAATCGACACTGTCAGCGGTAAACTTGCAATTGTCAAAAAAGCTTATGAGCTGGGTACACCGGTCATAAGCTCAATGGGAGCAGGGAATAAGCTTGAGCCCACACGTTTTGAAATTGCTGATATCAATAAAACTTCAGTTTGTCCTCTTGCAAGAGTAATGAGAAGACTTTGCAAAGAAAACGGCATAAAAAAACTTAAAGTTGTTTATTCAAAAGAAGAAGCAATAACCCCGTTTTGTGTAAGTGATAATGATGAAGAAATATCAAAAAGGCAGACTCCCGGCAGTAATGCCATTGTCCCTGCAGTTGCAGGACTTATAATTGCATCTGAAATACTGGGTGATATAGCAAAAGAGCCGTAAAAACGGCTCTTTTTAGTTTATTTGTATATACAGAATCTCAGGAGTTTTTCGATATTCTTTGATTCTAATTTTAACCATAGTTGTTTCAACGGGTTTTGCATGAACTATTGCTTTGTGACCGATTACGGTGCCTTCGCCGAAGCTCTTCCATTTGCCTTTTACGTCAATGAAAACTTCAAATTCCTCAATTTTCTGACCGTTACGGATGTTTTCTTTGATAACAACCTTGTCAAACATCTGTGCTTCATCAAATTCAATGATGATTTCGGGCTTTTTGTCTTTTTCAACGGGACACCAGAAAGAATCGTTATCTTCTGCAACATTTGAAGCTTTGTAAAGGCCGCTCAGTTCGCTTGATGCACTGATTTTCTTTGCATCCTGAAGAATATTATAGCCGAAAATGACTTTCAATTCGTGTCCCGTAGATTCAAGAATCTGAAGATCCTGTTCGTAAAGTCTTCCACGTTTGTCGGGAGCAATGCCGAGCATCAGGTTCATATTTGCGCCGACTGTTTTATAGTACCAATTCAGGAGTTTATCCTTTGTTTTTGCAATCATATCGTCGTCTTTTTTGTGGAACCAATGAGGACGCATGGGAATACTCACTTCACATGGTGAAAAACGGAACTCGGTTTCTTTCTTTATGAATTTTCTTGAACCGATGTCCATTTCCATCTGACCGTGTTTCGGTTTTATTACGGAACGGGGGACAGTGCCGTCTTCATTGTATGTATATGAAGCGGGAACAACGCTCCACTCGGATTTTCTCAGAACACCTCTGCCGTTGCCGAGCCATCTGCCGTCAGGACCTCTGAAAACAATGGCACAATCAGGCTGATGTTCACGGACAAGTGAGTAAATTGCTTCGTAGTCAATATAAGGCATTAGATCGTCGCATCTGTCATCAAGCCATAATGTAAAAAGCTCACCGTACCCGGTCACAAGCTCTTTGATCTGAGCTAAGAAGAAATTGTTATAGCTGTCATCATTTTCTTTGAAAGAGGGCTCATGTCTGTCCCATACGGGGATGTAAAGACCGAATTTAAGCCCGTTCTTTCTTGCAGATGTTGCAACCATCTTTATAAGGTCGCCTTTACCTTCAAGCCAGTTTGAGCTTTTTACGGAGTAATCAGTAGTATCTGTCTGCCAGTTACAGAAACCGTCATAATGCTTTGCTGTAAGAACAAGACCTGACATATTACCGTCTGATACTGCTTTTGCCCATTCATCCGTGTCAATATTTTCGGGACAGAATGTCTCGGGTACGGCAAATCCGTCGCCGATTTCTTTTCCCGTGAAAGTATTCATGCCGTAGTAAACGATGGCATAATACTCCATATCCATCCACTTGAGCTGTCTTTCTGTTGGCTTTATTTCAGAAGCAATTTCATAACCTTTCATTTCTTCACCTGTAAGCAAAAAGCCGTAGTTGCTACGGCTTAGTTTGTTTTATTTTCCTTCGTCATTGTTTGTTGCAACAATATCCACGCCTGTTCCGCAGACATTTTCAATGAAAACATCGCCGATTTTTACGGGAGCATCAACTGTTACCTTGTTGATTTCTTTCATAACATCAAATATTGCACCCTTGGGAATGGGTCCTGATGTTTTGCAGGGAACAACAGGGTAGTAACCGCCGTTTACCTTTACTGTTGAATGAATTGAACGCACGGGGTTTGTCACTTCTGTTCTTGCATATGCATCACCGCGTTTGCAGGTGTTACCCGTAACAGCAACAACTTCGTCGTTTTCGATTTCAACCGTTATCTGACAGCCTAAAGGACAGGCTACGCAAGTCATATCTCTTTTCATTTTTTATTCCTCCACTCTGACCTTTATTGTGCTGTTCTCATTAAGAGTAGCAAGAATATCTGCGGGAATAACAACATTTTCCATTTCACCCGGTGCAAGCTTGACTTTTTTCTTTGATGAAATAACTTTGCCGTCAACCTCAACTGTGAGTTTCTTGTTCATGTAGATAGCACCCACACGGAAATAGAGCTTGATGTCTTCCTTTGATTTTATGTTTACCTTCTGAGGTACAATATATCTTACACCGTTTTCAGGTGTAGTATTGATGTAAACTTTTTCCTCAGTATCTTTGCCCAGAATGTATCTTGCCGCACCTTCACCTGCAATCTGAGATTCAAGTGTAACATAGTCAACAAGGTCATGCACCTGAAGAACGTTACCGCAGGCAAAAATACCCTCGTGGTCAGTTTCTCTCATTTCGTTTACAACTGCTCCGTTTGTGATGTTGTCAAGAGCAATGCCTGCCTGCTTTGTAAGCTCGTTTTCGGGAATAAGACCGACAGAGAGCATAAGAGTATCACATTCGATATATTCTTCACTTCCGGGAATAGGCTGAAGTCTGTCATCAACCTTTGCGATTGTGACACCTTCAAGTCTTTCCTTACCGTGAGTTTCGATAACAGTTGTTGAAAGCTTAAGGGGAATACCGAAATCGTCAAGACACTGAACAATATTTCTTGTAAGACCGCCTGAGAAGGGCATAAGCTCGCATACAACCTTAACCTCTGCACCCTCAAGAGTCATTCTTCTTGCCATGATAAGACCGATGTCACCTGAGCCGAGAATAACAACCTTTTTGCCGGGCATATAACCGTCTATGTTTACATATTTCTGTGCTGTACCTGCAGTCATAATGCCTGATGCTCGTGTGCCTGCAATCTGGAGTGCACCACGGGGTCTTTCACGGCAACCCATTGCAAGGATAACTGCAGTAGCCTTGATCTGAATAAGACCATCAACGGTATTTACGGCAGTAACAACTTTGTCGTCGCTGACCGACAGAACCATTGTGTTGACTTTTACTTCAATGTCAGTGTCTTTCAGCATATCAATGAACTTTGCGGCATATTCGGGACCTGAAAGCTCTTCACCGAAATAGTGAAGACCGAAACCTGTGTGGATACACTGTTCAAGAATACCGCCGAGAGTTTCAGCTCTTTCGAGAACGATGATTTTTTCTACACCGCATTCTCTGGCTTTGAGTGCCGCAGCCATACCTGCGGGACCGCCGCCTACAACAACAAGATCATAGTTTAACATCATTCTCACCTCACTTTGTTTTCTCGAACAGAATGTTTGAATTTCCGCCGAATTTTGTGATTTCATTTATTTCACAGCCGAGTTCACGGGCAAGAATCTCAACAACCTTTGAACCGCAGAAGCCACCCTGGCATCTGCCCATACCTGCTCTTGTTCTTCTCTTGACACCGTCAACATCTCTTGCACCTGCAGGAGCCTTGATAGCATCAATGATTTCGCCCTCTGTAATTGTTTCGCAACGACAGATGATTCTGCCGTAAGCACTGTTTTTCTTTATAAGCTCAGCTCTTTCTTCATCAGTCATATGTCTGAATCTGACGGGAGCTTCTCTTGTGTCATCGTAATCAGCTTTTACTTCAATTTCACCGAATACTGACTTTACGATCTCGCCGATATATTTTGCAATAGCGGGAGCAGATGAAAGTCCGGGGGACTCAATACCTGCCGCATTGATAAGTCTTGAATTTTTCTCACTTACACCGATAAGGAATTCGTGTGCAGCTGCATGTGCACGAAGACCTGTGAAAGAAGTGATTGCATTTCTTGTGTTGACTGAAGGAACACTCTTGACTGCATACTTTCTTACATCATTGAGCCCTGAATTTGATGTTGCAACGTTAGTCTTGTCATCAATATCTTCAGCTGTGGGACCTACAAGGAGATTGCCGTCAACAGTGGGAGAAACAAGAATACCTTTACCCATTTTGCTGGGGCACTGGAAAATAGTGTGGCTTACAGTGTTACCTACAGCTCTGTCAAGAAGGAAATATTCGCCCTTCCTTGCAGTGATGCTGATTGTATCGTCACCTGCCATACGTGCAAGGTCATCAGAGAAAACACCAGCTGCATTAATGACATATTTAGCCTCTATCTTACCCTGAGTTGTGTCAAGCACAAAACATTCATCAGTTGTTTCAACTGCTTGTACTTCGCAATTTCTTATAAATTCAACACCGTTTAAAACAGCACATTCAGCCGCCGCAATTGTAAGCTCGTAAGGGCATACGATACCTGCAGTGGGAGCATAGAGTGCGCCGAATGAATCGGGACTGAGATTGGGCTCTTTTTCGAGGAGTTCTTCCTTTGAAAGAATGCTGATTTCGGGAACGCCGTTAGCCTTACCTCTTTCAAGAAGGACTTCAAGATGCTTCATCTCATCATCTGAAAATGCAACAACAAGTGAGCCGTTGTTTACATAGGGAACATGAAGCTTTTCACAAGTTTCGGGCATAAGCGCACAGCCTTCAACGTTCATCTTTGCCATAAGACTGCCTTCTGCGGCGTCAAAGCCTGCGTGAACTATACCGCTGTTCGCTTTTGTAGCGCCCATAGCCACATCGTTGCACTTTTCAAGAAGTGCTATTCTGAGATTGTACCTTGACAGTTCTCTTGCTGTCATTGCACCGGTGACACCTGCACCGACAATTGCAATATCGTACATAGTTTTCTATCTCCTTTGAATCGAATTCATACATAAATTATTATAACATAACGCAATAAATAAAATCAATATTAAATAATTATTTAGAAAATCTTTTCAAGCAGACTATAGGGGATTCTGAGATTTCCTTTGCCGGTACCCAGTTCATAGCCGTCTTTGTTTGTGCCGTGGAAATCAGAACCTCCTGAAAGAAGAAGACCTAAATCCTCAGCCATTTTTCTGTATCGGAAATTCATGTCGTCTGTATATTCCGTGTAATATCCCTCAATACCGTCAAGACCGCATTTTTTAAGGTTTGACAGAAGTGAATACAGCTTTTCATCTGTTTTCCCTGTCTGATTCAGATGTGCAAGAAAAGCCTTTCCGTCGCTTTTATGAATAATATCGATTGCTTCTTCCGGAAAAAGTGTGCTTCTTTCCACATAGGCAGGTTTTCCGAATGAAAGATACTTGTCAAAAGCCTCTTTTATTGACGAAACATAACCTTGTTTCAGCATGACCTTTGCAATCTGGCTTCTGCCCGTGACTCTTGAAGTGGCTTCGGCATGAATCTCATCAATGGTAATGTGAATACCGATTTTTCCGAGCATTTCAATCACAATATAGTTTCTTTTTTCACGCTGAATAATCATTTCGTCCAGAATTTCTCTGATTGCAGGACAGTCAATATTAAAATTTAAGCCTAAAAGATGTATTTCGGTATCACCCGCAACGGAAAACTCAATTCCCGTTATAACTTGGATGCCGTATTTCTTTCCTGCTTCAATTGCTTCTTTCAGACCGTCAATTGTATCGTGGTCTGTCAGTGCAATGGCTGCAAGTCCTTTCTCTTTCGCAAGTTTTACAACTTCTGATGGTGTCAGAGTTCCGTCTGAGCAGGTGGAATGTGTGTGCAGATCAATATATTTGTTCATCTGTCATTTCCTTTGCAAAATTCTCTATTTCGTCAAGCATGGAATTTATATTATTAATGTAATTTTTCAGAGTTTCATCACGGTCAAAAAGCCTTGCAATTTTTCTGACCTGTCTTATAAAAGCATAATCGGCTTTGATGTTTTTATAAAGCAACGGGCAACCCGAAATACCTCTTATATCAGCTCTTACATCATATCCGTCATCTGTTATCATTGGAAAAAACGGATAAATACGGCAGGCAAGAGGTCTTGTTTTTCTGTCACAGGAGCCTTGGCAAACCACCATTTTATTCCCCATATTTCCGTCACATTCTTTGATTTCAAAACCATCAATATTTTTTATAATTTCCTCTTCATAAGGGAATAACCACATTCCCGTGTTGCCGTCACCTTTACAGCATTCACCATCGCAGAGTTTTCCGCAGTCATAAGTCAGGGGAGTCACTCTTTCAAGAAGCTCATAAGCCTTTTTAATAAGATAAGTGTTGTCCATTTTTATCACCGGATATATTATAAATGATTTTATCAATAAGTTCAATAAAAAACTCAATTATTAAAAAGTTTTGCAGGCTTGTTTTGTTATAAAGCTTATGATAAAATAAATAAAAAAACAGGAGGTGCTTGTATGAAGACATTTTTGTTTCAGGGGGACTCAATAACCGACGCAAACAGAGAAGATGACGACAGAGTCAATTTCGGATTGGGGACAGGTTATCCTTTACTTGTTGCAGCAGATTTTCTGAAAAACAGAAAGGGTGATTTCTGTTTTTTTAACCGTGGAGTAAGCGGTGACAGAGTAACGGATATCTATGCACGTATAAAGGAAGATATAATCAATCTGAAGCCTGATTATATGTCAATCCTCGTTGGTGTGAATGATGTTGCACACGAACTGACAATGCAATGCGGTGTTGATGAAGCGAAATACGAAAAGATTTATTCTATGCTTATAGATGAAATCAGAACAGCACTTCCCGATATAAAGATCATTATTCTTGAGCCGTTTGTTTTAAAGGGGAAAGCAACCATCGAAATGTGGGAACAATTCAGAAGTGAAGTTAAAAAGAGGGCTGATGCGGCAAAGCGTGTTGCCGATAAATATGATTTAAGCTTTGTTCCGCTTCAGAATCTGTTTGACGATGTTTCAGCAGACGGCAATACAGAATATTGGAGTGCAGACGGTGTTCATCCCACATCTGCAGGTCATCAGATTATAAAAGAAGAGCTTGTGAAGGCAATAATTAATCAGTGTTAAGAAATAAACAATAATTTATCGAGGTGCCCTCGACAAATTAAATGCGCAATTCACAATGCTCAATTCGCAATTTCGGAAAAGGCTTCACCTTTTGAATCATTATAATGGGGTAAGGGGCAAAGCCCCTTCAAAAATTGCGAATTGCGAATTTCCAATTGCGAATTTTTGTAGAGCTTCAGCTCTACAAAAATTCTGATTTTATGTATAGATTCCACATAATTCATCACTTTAATTTGTTAAAGTTTTTTAGTAAAAAAGTGTTGACTTGCCGGTTTCTTTTTAGTATAATATCTGCAATACAGATAAACGCAATGACAAGGCTAAAGGGTCATTCGTAGCGGTGTTTTCAGAGAGCAACCGGGTGGTGTGAGGTTGTAGCCGTGAGTGATCGTATCTCTCCTTCGAGCGGTCGACTGAACACCGTCTTTAAGGCGGTCGTGTAGGAAGAACGGAGCTTCATCGTTAATGAAGTAGCATATTCGGCTTCGTGCCCGATGTGTGAATTGAGTGGGTGATTTTTCACCAATTAGAGTGGTACCACGGACTTATGCTCCGTCTCTTTGTTGAGACGGAGTTTTTCTATTTAGTTATCTGTATAATTTTACACAGAGGTGATTCCATGAGAGGAACAGAAAAGTACACAAGACAGTTTTTTATGCCACCTGAGGTAAAGGGTGAATGGATGCATAAAACTTATATCGACAAAGCGCCAATCTGGTGTTCTGTTGACCTTCGTGACGGTAATCAGTCACTTATTATCCCGATGAGTCTTGAAGAAAAGATTGAATTCTTTAAGCTTCTCGTAAAAATCGGATTCAAGCAGATTGAAGTCGGTTTCCCCGCAGCGAGTGAAACAGAATATCAGTTCCTGCGTACACTTATCGAAAACGACCTTATTCCCGATGATGTTACAATTCAGGTTCTCACTCAGTCAAGAGAACATATCATAAAAAAGACATTTGAAAGTCTTGCAGGTATAAAGAACGAAAATCATGTTATTGTTCATCTCTACAACTCAACATCAGTTGCACAGAGAGAACAGGTTTTCAGAAAGAGCAAGGAAGAAATCAAGCAGATTGCAATTGAAGGCGCAAAGCTCTTTGATTCACTTGCTAAGGAATACGGTGTAAAGTATCGTTATGAATATTCACCCGAATCATTTACAGGTACAGAACCCGAATATGCTCTTGAAGTCTGCAATGCAGTTCTTGATATATGGCAGCCTACTCAGGACAGAAAAGTTGTTATCAATCTTCCCGTAACTGTTGAACATTCAATGCCTCACGTTTACGCAAACCAGATTGAATACATGAGCAATAACCTCAAATACAGAGAGAATGTAGAAATTTCACTTCATCCTCATAACGACAGAGGCTGTGCTGTTGCAGACTGTGAACTGGGGCTTCTTGCAGGTGCAGACAGAATCGAAGGCACACTCTTCGGAAATGGTGAAAGAACTGGTAATGCTGACATTGTAACACTCGGTATGAATATGTTCTCACAGGGTGTTGACCCCGATCTTGATTTTTCAAACATGCCCGAAATCGTTGCAGTTTATGAAAAAGTTACAAGAATGTCAGTTTATGAGCGTTCACCCTATTCGGGCAATCTTGTTTTTGCTGCTTTCTCAGGTTCACATCAGGATGCTATCGCAAAGGGTATGAAATACAGAGAAGACAACGACTGCGAACACTGGACAGTTCCTTATCTTCCCATCGACCCCAAGGATGTTGGCAGGGAATACAAGACAGACGTTATCCGTATCAATTCACAGTCAGGTAAAGGAGGTATCGGTTATCTTCTTGATAAGCAGTATGGTTATATTCTTCCGATGAAGATGAGAGAAAATGTCGGCTACTGCGTAAAGGATGTTTCCGACAAGGCTCATAAGGAGCTTCAGCCTCAGGAAGTTTTCGAAGTGTTCAAAGAGAACTATATCAATATCATTGACGGTCCCGTTAAATATATTGATTGTCACTTTGTACGTAAGAATGATACAGTCGCTTACCTCACATTTGAAAAAGACGGAATTGTTGACGACATTGCAGGTAACGGTAACGGTTCACTTGATGCTGTTGTTAAAGCACTTCATAAAGGCGGCATCAAGTTTGACCACCTTGAATATACAGAACACGCTCTGAATATGGGTTCAACATCAAAGGCTGTTTCCTATGTCAGCATCACAATGCCTGACGGTAAAGTCAGCTGGGGTGTCGGTGTTGATGACGATATCATTCTTTCATCTGTTTATGCACTTTTCTCAGCAATCAACAGATATGAAAAAAGCAAATAAGTTTAAGGAGATATTATTATGGGTATGACAATGACACAGAAGATTCTTGCCGCTCATGCAGGTCTTGAATCTGTTGAAGCTGGTCAGCTTATTATGGCAAATCTTGACCTTGTTCTCGGCAACGATATAACTTCTCCCGTTGCTATCAATGAGTTCAGCAAAAACGGTTTCAATCAGGTTTTTGACAACACAAAAATTGCAATGGTTATGGACCACTTTGTTCCTAACAAGGACATCAAGGCTGCTCAGCAGACAAAGCAGTGCAGAACATTTGCAAAGTCATTCAATATTACAAACTACTACGATGTCGGCGAAATGGGTATCGAGCATGCACTTATTCCCGAAAAGGGACTTGCAGCACCAGGTGACTGCATTATCGGTGCAGACTCACATACTTGTACATACGGTGCCCTCGGTGCTTTCTCAACAGGTATCGGCTCCACAGATATGGCAGCAGGTATGGCAACAGGTAAGGCATGGTTCAAGGTTCCGTCGGCAATAAAGTTTACTCTTACAGGTGCACTTCAGAAGGGTGTTTCAGGTAAGGATGTAATTCTTCACATCATCGGTATGATAGGTGTTGACGGTGCTCTTTACCGTTCAATGGAATTTACAGGTGAAGGACTTCATTCTCTTTCAATGGACGACAGACTTGCAATGGCAAACATGGCTATTGAAGCAGGTGCAAAGAACGGCATTTTTGAAGTTGATGATAAAACACTTGAATATGTAAACGGCAGAGTAAACCGTGAATTCACAGTTTATAAGGCAGACGAAGACGCAGTTTACGATGAAGAATATGTTATCAATCTTTCAGAAATCGTTTCAACCGTTGCCTGTCCTCATCTTCCCGAAAACACAAGACCTGCATCCGAGCTTACAGACATCGTTCCCGATCAGGTTGTTATCGGCTCCTGCACAAACGGCAGAATTTCAGACATGGAAGCTGCCGCAAACATTCTTAAAGGCAAGAAAGTTGCAAAGGATATAAGATGTATCGTTATCCCCGCAACTCAGTCAGTTTACAAAGAGTGCATCAAGAGAGGATATATGGATATTTTCATTGACGCAGGCTGTGCAGTTTCAACTCCCACTTGCGGACCCTGTCTTGGCGGTTACATGGGTATTCTTGCTGATGACGAAATCGCAGTTGCAACAACAAACCGTAACTTCGTAGGCAGAATGGGTGCAAAGTCATCTAAGATTTATCTTGCAAGCCCCGAAGTTGCAGCCGCAACAGCAGTTGTAGGTCACATCGTTGATCCCAAGGAGGTTATGGAATAATGAACGTCAAAGGTTTTGTACATAAATACGGCGATAACGTCGATACAGACGTTATTATCCCTGCAAGATATCTCAATACTGCAAACCACAAGGAACTTGCAGCACACTGTATGGAAGATATCGACACAGAATTTGTTAATAAAGTAAAAGACGGCGATATCATGGTCGGCGGAGCCAACTTTGGTTGCGGTTCATCCCGTGAGCATGCTCCCATCGCTATCAAGGAATCAGGTATTTCATGTGTCATCGCATCAACATTTGCAAGAATTTTCTACAGAAACGCTATAAACATCGGTCTTGCAATCCTTGAATGTCCCGAAGCCAGCGAAAAAATCGCAACAGGTGACGAAGTTGCTGTTGACTTCGATACAGGTGTTATCACAAACATCACAAAGAATGAGGAATACAAGGCTCAGCCTTTCCCCGAATTCATAAAAGAGATCATCGCTTCAAACGGTCTTCTCAATTCACTCAAGTGAGGGTAAAATTATGAAAAAAGTTATTACTGTTCTCAAAGGTGACGGAATCGGTCCCGAAATAGTTGACGAAGCTCTTAAAGTGCTTGGAAAAGTAGGGGAGAAGTTCGGTCACGAATTTGAATATAAATATGTTGACATCGGCGGTTGCTCAATCGATAAATACGGTGTGCCCATCACAGATGAAGGCATGGCACAGTGTAAAAACTGCGACAGCGTTCTCCTCGGTGCTGTAGGCGGTCCCAAATGGGATGACTGTCCTCCTGCAATCCGTCCCGAAAAGGCTCTTCTTGCAGTAAGAAGTGAACTCGGTCTTTTTGCAAACTTAAGACCCACAAAACTCTTCCCGCAATTGGCAGATGCATCACCTCTGAAGCCCTCAGTTGTCGGCGACGGCATTGACCTTCTCATCGTAAGAGAGCTTACAGGCGGTATCTACTTCGGTAAGAGAACAACAGGCGAAGAAAACGGTGAAAGATTTGCCGCAGATGAACTCAAATATTCAGAGCACGAAATTGAAAGAATCGGCAGAGTTGCATTTGAATCTGCAAGAAAGAGAAGAGGCAAGGTTTCTTCCGTTGACAAGGCAAACGTTCTTGATTCATCAAGACTCTGGAGAAGCGTTATGCACCGTCTTGCAGAGGAATATTCCGATGTTGAATACGAAGATATTCTCGTTGACAACACTGCAATGCAGCTTATCAGAAATCCCGGCAGATTTGACGTTGCAGTTACAGAGAATATGTTCGGCGATATTCTTTCAGACGAAGCAAGTATGCTCACAGGCTCAATCGGTATGATGCCCTCAGCTTCTCTTTCAGAAGGTACACTCGGTATGTATGAACCCATTCATGGTTCTGCTCCCGACATTGCAGGAATGGACATCGCAAACCCCCTTGGCACAATCCTTTCAGCAGCAATGATGCTTCGTTATTCATTCAATATGGCTCAGGAAGCAGACGCAATCGAAAATGCTGTAAATGCAGTTCTTGATGAAGGTTACAGAACAGGGGACATCATGCAGGAAGGCATGACAAAGGTCGGCTGTAAAAAGATGGGCGACCTGGTGACAGAAAGAATTTAATTCACAATTCGCAATTGCGGAAAGGGCTTCGCCCTTTGCCCCTTTAATATACGCTAATATTTTAAAATAATACTTGAATTATAAATTAATATATTATATAATATCAAAATAATTTTCATTTCTTAATTACAGTATTTGTTTTGACTGATTATCAATTCAAGTCGCATCGCGACTTCCGATAATTGAGCATTTCAAATTGCGAATTGAGAATTGATTTGTGTGGTGAAGTAATGAAATTATCAGGTGCTGAAATACTTGTCAGAACATTGATGGAACAGGAAGTTGATGTTGTTTTCGGTTATCCCGGAGGACAGGTTATCAACATTTATGACAGATTATATGAGCATCAGGACGATATAAAGCACATTCTTGTGGCTCACGAGCAGGGTGCATCCCATGCTGCTGACGGTTATGCAAGAACAACAGGCAAAGTCGGTGTATGTATTGCAACATCAGGTCCCGGTGCCACAAACCTTGTAACAGGTATTGCAACAGCTTACCTTGATTCTGTTCCTATGGTTGCAATTACGGGTAACGTATCAAACGACCTTATCGGCAGAGACAGTTTTCAGGAAGTTGACATAACGGGTATCACAATGCCCATTACAAAGCACAATTACTTTGTTAATAAGGTTTCAAAGCTTGCTGAAACTTTAAGAGAAGCATTTAAGCTTGCCAAATCAGGCAGACCCGGTCCCGTGCTTGTGGATATTCCCAAGGATGTTCAGGTGGCTCTTTGTGAATATGAGCCCGAAGCTCCCGTTGCGCCATTTGTAAAGATTCCTCCCAAACCTCATAAAATCGAGAGTGCAATAAAGCTTATCAATGAAGCAAAAAGACCTTACATATACTGTGGCGGCGGTACAATTTCGGGTAATGCAAGCGAAGAAGTAAAGGCTCTTGCAGAAAAAATTGATGCTGTTATCGGTTGTTCACTCATGGGTATTTCCGCTATAGAAAACTCAAATGAGAGATTCCTCGGTATGCAGGGTATGCACGGTCATTATGCTTCGTCTATGGCTCAGCATAATGCAGACCTTATCATTACCGTCGGTGCCCGATTCTCTGACAGAGCAACAGGTAACAAGGCAAAATATGCTCCCAAAGCGAAGATTATCCATATCGATACCGATAAAGCTGAAATCGATAAAAACATTATTGCACATCTCGGAATATGCAGTGATGTTAAAATGGCTCTTTCTCAGATTATTGACGGTGTCGAAAAGGCAGAACATCCCGAATGGATGAGTCAGGTAAAGGATTTCATTGTTGAAGAAAAGAAACACATTCCCGTTTCTGGCAAAATGAATCCTTACAATATAATTCAGGTCATTAATAAGTGCAAAACAGACGATATGCCCGTAGCAACAGACGTCGGACAGCATCAGATGTGGTCTGCACAGTTCTGTGAATTCGGAAAGCCGAGAAAATTCGTTTCAAGCGGCGGTCTTGGTACAATGGGATTTGGTCTTGGTGCTGCGATCGGCTCTGCAATCGGTTCGGGACAGAAAACAGTCCTCATAACAGGTGACGGCAGTTTCGGTATGTGCCTTAATGAGCTTGCAACGGCTGCATCATACAATGTCCCCGTTGTTATCGTTATAATGAATAACGGCGTGCTCGGAATGGTCCGTCAGTGGCAGAATCTTTTCTTCAATCAGCACTATTCAAACACTGTGCTTGACAGAAAGACTGATTTTGTCCGTCTTGCCGAAGCTTTCGGTGTCAAGGGTTACAGATGTACCGAAATGGCTGATTTTGAGAAAACAATGAAATCGGCAATCGAAGCAGAAGGCCCTGTGCTTATAGAATGTTTCATTGATAAGGATGAAATGGTTCTTCCCATGCTTCCTCCGGGTGGTTCAATGGACGACATCATTGTTGAAAGGGTTGGTAACTGATATGGACAGACACGTACTTTCAGTTTTCGTTCGTAACCAGTACGGCGTACTTGCAAGAATTTCAAGTATGTTCAGAAGAAGAGGTTTCAATATTGACTCTCTTACCGTTGGTGAAACGGAAAACCCCGAATATTCAAGAATGACTGTCACTTTCAACGGTGATGACACTGTAAAGAATCAGATTATCCGTCAATTGGCAAAGATGCCCGATGTTGAGTGTCTTACAGAGCTTCAGAAGGGTGAATCTGTTTCAAGAGAGCTTGTTCTTGTAAAAATAAAGAACAGCAAAGACTCAAGACAGGACATAATGAGTGTTGTTGACATTTTCAGAGCAAAGGTTGTCGATTACGGCACGGAAGCTATGATTATTGAAATAACAGGTGAGTCCTCAAAAATTGATGCCTTCGTTGACCTTGTGGAAGAATTCGGAATTATCGAAGTCTGCCGTACAGGTATTGTAGCTCTTAAAAGAGGTAACGGAAGCATACTTAATGAAAATTAAAATTGTAAATTATAAAAGGAGATATAAAAATGAACACATCAGCAAAAGTATATTATCAGCAGGACTGCGATCTCGGCAGATTAAACGGCAAGACAGTTGCTATCATCGGTTACGGCTCACAGGGTCATGCACATGCTCTCAACCTTAAGGAGAGCGGCGTTCACGTAATCATCGGTCTTTACGAAGGTTCAAAGAGCTGGGCAAAGGCTGAAGCTCAGGGCTTTGAAGTTTTCACAGCTAAAGAAGCAGCAGCAAAAGCTGACCTTATCATGATTCTTATCAACGACGAACTTCAGGCAAAGCTTTACAAAGAGAGCATCGAACCCAACCTCACAGCAGGCAAGACTCTTGCATTTGCTCACGGTTTCAATATCCACTTCGGCTGCATCAAGCCTCCCAAGGATGTCAACGTTATCATGATCGCTCCCAAGGGTCCCGGCCACACAGTAAGAAGCGAATATCAGGCAGGTAAGGGTGTTCCTTGTCTTATCGCTGTTGAACAGGACGCAACAGGCGATGCTATGGATATCGGTCTTGCATATGCTCTGGGTATCGGTGGTGCCCGTGCAGGCGTTCTTGAAACAAACTTCCGTACAGAAACAGAAACAGACCTTTTCGGTGAACAGGCTGTTCTCTGCGGCGGTGTATGTGCTCTTATGCAGGCTGGCTTTGAAACTCTTGTTGAAGCAGGTTATGACCCCAGAAACGCATACTTTGAGTGTATCCACGAAATGAAGCTCATCGTTGACCTTATTTATCAGAGCGGTTTCGCAGGCATGAGATATTCAATCTCAAATACTGCTGAATACGGTGACTACATCACAGGTCCCAAGGTTATCACAGATGAAACAAAGAAGGCTATGAAGAAGATCCTTTCAGACATTCAGGACGGTACATTCGCAAAAGAATTCCTTCTTGATATGTCAGATGCAGGCGCACAGGTTCACTTCAAGGCTATGAGAAAGCTTGCAGCTGAGCATCCCGCAGAAATTGTAGGCGAAGATATCCGTAAGCTCTACAGCTGGAACGATGAAGCAAAGCTTATCAACAACTAATATGAGTTCAATCTGCATCAATCGTCTTCGGTTGGTGCAGTTTTGCAAAAAAAGGAGAAAGAACTATGGTTAGTGATTACCTTAAAAACGGCATAACAAACGCTCCTCACAGAGCTTTGTATCATGCTCTGGGACTTACCGATGAAGAGATTGCAAAGCCCATGATTGGTATTGTAAGCTCTTACAATGAGATTGTTCCCGGTCACACAAATATAGATAAAATTGTCGATGCAGTAAAACTCGGTGTTGCATCAGCAGGCGGTACACCCATCGTTTTCCCTGCAATCGCAGTGTGCGACGGTATCGCTATGGGACACAAGGGCATGAAGTATTCGCTTATCACCCGTGACCTTATCGCTGACTCAACAGAAGCTATGGCACTTGCTCACGGATTCGATGCTCTTGTTATGGTTCCCAACTGCGATAAGAATGTCCCCGGACTTCTTATGGCTGCTGCAAGACTTAACATTCCCTGTATTTTCGTAAGCGGCGGACCTATGCTTGCAGGTCACATGGACGGTGCAAAGGTCAGTTTCTCAAGTATTTCAGAAGCTGTAGGTCAGTATAATGCAGGAACAATAACTGCAGAAAAGCTTCATGAGTATGAATGTAAGACATGTCCCACATGCGGTTCATGTTCAGGTATGTACACAGCAAACTCAATGAACTGTCTTACAGAAGCTATCGGTATGGGACTTCGCGGTAACGGTACAATTCCCGCTGTTTATTCACAGAGAATTGAACTTGCAAAGCACGCAGGTATGAAGATCATGGAGCTTGTCAGAAAAGACATCAGACCCCGTGACATCATGACTAAGGAAGCATTTGAAAATGCACTTACAGTTGATATGGCTCTGGGCTGTTCAACAAACACAATGCTTCATCTTCCTGCAATAGCAAATGAATGCGGTATTGATATTGACCTTGATATTGCAAATAAAATCAGTGATAAAACTCCCAACCTCTGTCATCTTGCCCCTGCAGGCAGAAATTATATGGAAGAGCTTGAAGAGGCAGGCGGTGTTTATGCCGTTATGAACGAACTTAACAAAAAAGGCCTTCTTCATACTGACCTCATTACTGCAACAGGTAAGACAGTAGGGGAGAATATTGAAAATGCATTCAATATGGATACAAATATCATCAGACCCATTGAAAACCCGTTCAGCGAAACAGGCGGTATTGCTGTTCTCAAGGGCAATCTTGCTCCTGACGGAAGCGTTGTAAAACGCTCTGCAGTTGCTCCAGAGATGCTTTCTCACGAGGGTCCTGCAAAGGTATTTGACTGCGAAGAAGATGCTCAGGCTGCCATCAACGGCGGTAAAATCGTACCCGGTGACGTTGTTGTTATCCGTTATGAAGGACCCAAGGGTGGTCCCGGTATGAGAGAAATGCTTAATCCCACATCTGCAATTGTCGGTATGGGCCTGGGCAGCTCAGTAGCTCTTATCACAGACGGTCGTTTCAGCGGTGCAACAAGAGGTGCTGCAATCGGTCACGTTTCACCCGAAGCTGCATCAGGCGGTATTATCGGTATTGTCGAAGACGGCGATATTATCAGCATCGATATCCCTGCAAACAAGCTTGAACTGAAGGTTCCTCAGGAGGAGATCGACAGAAGAATGGCTTCGTTTGTTCCC
Source organism: Clostridia bacterium (assembly GCA_017531385.1). GTDB lineage: Bacteria > Bacillota > Clostridia > Oscillospirales > Acutalibacteraceae > UBA1081. The sequence goes on along the minus strand of JAFXLD010000043.1, from coordinate 58,300 downwards.
AAGACAAAAGAACTCACAGGTTATCATAAGCGTTATGCGGCACTTGTTCAGAGCGGCTCAAAAGGCGCAATTCTTAAAGTAGATTGATTAAAACAATCGTAGGGGCGCCCATCGGGCGTCCGTTGCGATTTAATTAAAAGAAGTGAAATATATGAACAATATAAATCTTCTCGCAACACGGCTTCACGCAGTTGCGGTGTTCAGAAATCTTTTAAAAGACGATGTTGTGTCGGCTCTTATGAAGCTTCTTGATTCGGAAGATGCCGATGTGTCCGAAAAAGTGAACAGATACGGCAGATTTGCCCATGAGCTTTATGCTCATACGGACAACCTGAGCAGATACATTCTGACTATCGTCACAAACGATGAAAATGTGTTCATCAGAAAGGTTGCAAACGGTCAGATTATTTCAGATGAACTCAACAGTTGTGTCCGTGCTGAGCTTTCTGTTTTTGAAGAAATTTCAAGACTGACTCATGATAAACTCAAAGAATTTATCGTCTATGATGGTTTTCTGCCTTCATGGAAGACTTCTGAAATTGACTTTGAAGCTGAATATTTCAGCAGATGTGCCGATATCGGCAAATTCGGTTACGGTATATATGCAAAATATCATATGTTCAATGTCAAAGACTCGGTTATCTGTCCCGTAAAGCATCCCGATCCTGTCACACTTGCCGATTTGTCGGGTTACAGAAACGAAAGACAGGCTGTTATTGATAACACAAAGGCTCTGCTTGAAGGTAAACCTGCCGCAAACATTCTGCTTTCAGGTGATGCAGGCACGGGTAAATCTTCAACAATCAAGGCAGTTGTGAATGAGTTCAAAAATCAGGGACTTCGTATCATTGAAGTCCGCAAAGACCAGCTTGTTGATATTCCCGTTATCATAGATGAACTGAGCATCAATCCTCTTAAATTCATTCTGTTTATTGATGATTTGTCTTTCAATCAGACGGACGATAACTTCAGCGCACTTAAGGCAATTCTTGAAGGCTCCGTGTCGGCAAAATCCGGCAATGTAGCCATTTATGCCACAAGTAACAGACGTCATATTGTCAAGGAATCATTCAAAGAAAGGGATTCAAGCGACGATATCCATCGTAACGACACCGTTCAGGAGCTGATGTCACTTTCAGAGAGATTCGGACTTTGCATCACATTCGTAAAACCTTCGAAAGAATGTTATCTTGACATCGTCAGAAACATTGCAGAACATCATAACATTGAATATGATGAAGAAAAAATGTTTATGGAAGCAGAACGGTTTGCACTCATAAAAGGCGGCAGAAGTGCCAGAGTTGCAAAACAGTTTGTGGACAGCATTATAGCAAAACAATAATTCATATTATACCTCTTTAATTCATATCTATTGAATGATATGGTTTAAGGAGGTTTTTTCTTTGAAAACGTTTGTAGAGGAAAGAGCAATTGAGCTTGGTGAATATATAGTTGAAAATAATACCACAGTCCGTGCTGCTGCAAAAAAATTCGGAATATCCAAAAGTACAGTGCATTCAGATGTTTCAGGCAGGCTGAAAAAAGCAAGTCCGTCGCTTTACATAGAAGTGCGCAAAGTTCTTGATGACAATAAGGCTCAAAGACACATCAGAGGCGGTCAGGCGACTAAAGAAAAGTATCTTAAAAAGTAAAGAGATATATAAGAAAACGGTCGCTGTATCGATGCGACCATTTCCTGTAAAGTAAAAAAATCCCTCGTATATGAGGGATTTTTATGCTTTTATATATAATCAATAATCAGCCACACGGATAACTGAATCAACTGAAAGACCGTTTACAGCATTGATTTTCTTTTTGAGTTCGCCTTCTGTTGCAGGATTTGTAACAAAGGCAATTTCATTTTCGGGTGCATTTTCACGTGTAAGAACATGTACAGCACCGATTGAATCGTTGAGAGCCTTGATAACAGCCTGTTTGTCATCAGTTGTGCCTCTCACATAGAGCGCAGTGACAGCATTGTTGTAATCAGCAACATAGTTGTCTTCTGCTGCATCCCAACCGAAGAATTTCTTCTTCTGAATGTGCTTAGCTGCATCGATAACGTCAGCCACAACAGCAGAAGCTGTGGGCATTTTGCCTGCACCTTTGCCGTAGAATACCACATCACCTGTTGCGTCACCTCTAATGAGTGCTGCATTGAAAACATCGTCAACACTTGCAAGCTGACTGTGAAGAGCAACAAATGTGGGGCCGACTGTTACATTGATCTGACCGTTATCAAGCTTTTTAGCTGTTGCAATAAGCTTGATAACACCGCCCCAGCAGGATGCATATGCGACGTCGCCGAGAGTGATTTTTCTTATACCTTCTGTATGAACAGAATCGGGATAAACGTGCTTGCCGAATGCAAGAGCTGCAAGAATACAGATCTTACGGCATGAATCGTGACCGTCTACATCGGCTGTGGGATCTTTTTCAGCATATCCGAGCTCCTGAGCCTTTTTGAGTGCTTCGTCAAAGCTCTGATTTTCTGTTATCATCTTTGTCAGGATGTAGTTTGTTGTACCGTTGAGAATACCTGCAATTTCGTCGATTTCATTTGCAGCAAGGCACTGAGTCATAGGTCTGATGATGGGAATACCACCGCCGACACTTGCTTCAAACAGGAAGTTTACATTCTTTTCGTTTGCAATTGTAAGAAGCTCATAACCGTGCTGTGCAACAAGCTCTTTGTTTGATGTTACAACACTCTTTCCTGCAAGAAGAAGCTTCTTGACGAAGTCATAAGCAAATGTGACACCGCCCATTGTTTCAACAACAATTTTTACTTCAGGATCGTTGAGAATGATGTTGAAATCTTTTATCAGTTTATCTTTATAGGGGCTGTCGGGAAAATCTCTGATATCGAGAATATACTTCAGCTCCAAAGAATCCTGCATACTTTTTTTGACAATGCTGTCGTGGTTTTTGTCGAGAAGCTCTGCAACGCCGGAGCCAACAGTTCCGAATCCCATAACCGCTACAAACATTTATATCATCTCCTTTATATTAAAAACATCATTATTTATTAATTTTTTTCATCATTTTTTTGAATGTATCTGCTATATAATATGCCGTTTTCGGTCCCAGTGAGTTAGTTTCGGGATAATGATTTCTGCCGAATTTATCCCTTGGCTGCTCAATGAAGGGAAGTGACGGGTGAAGCAGATAATCATTGGGTGTGAGAATATAACCGATTTCACCGTTAGCAAGACCGAAAACAAGAAGTTTTTCGTCATCTGCAATTTCGCACAGTGGCTTTGGGTTAATATCCGGTGAAGCGTCAATTGAAGATTCTTCTTTTGAAAGATAACCACCGTAAGCAAGCTCGGGGAAAAGTTCACCGGGAATGAGCAACATATTGAGCTCTCCGAACTGAATATATGACAGCTCTGCTTTCATTCCGAGATTCAGTTTTCCTTCACCTGTTACGATAATTTTTTCAGGAATAATTTTAAGTTTAGATGCTGCCCAGAAAACAGGATTGTCACAAGAAAGATACATTTCCTGTCGCAGAATATTGATTTTCGGGGTAAGCTTCTTTTCCTTTTTTATATCACAAATAATTTCACCAAGCCTATGACCTGTTTTTATGGTTGAAATTATGTTGTTTTCGTCCATATCGTTCATGCATATTCCGCCGATTGCACCGGCAAAATACATCATTTCCGCATTTTTATTTTCGTCTATGTACTTTGCCATGTAGCAAGGGAAGTCTGCACTGACCAATGAGTTTTTGCCTTGCAGTGATTCGGGATGAGATGCAAAATTTATCATATAAACTTCTTTTGAGCCGTCATCGGGAACAAAACGAAGTCTTGTAATTGCATCAGAAACAACATGAGGAGGTCTCGGTGCATTCTGAGCGCCTTTATCAGCTTTACCGTAGCCGAGATAGATCTGACCTGAGCCTCTGTTTTTGTAGGCTTGTTCAACAGCTGAAATAACGCCTTTGTAAACAATTTCCATGAAATCTTTATCTCTGCCTGTTTTCGGAAGAGGTCCCCACATACCCATTGTGTCAATTCCTGCATGGCAGTGAGTTGAGCAGATATTCACACTTCTGCAACCTGTAATAATACAAAAATGCTCGAGTCTTTTTCTGATTTCTGCCACATCAACTCCGAAAAGTCCTACGCAGTCAACAGAAACAAGAACCATACCGCCTCTGCCCGAATTATCATCTATCCATAAGGCTTTTGTCATAAGGTCATCAAGAACACCCACAGCAGGATTGTTTATTCTGTAACCTGCAACATAGTAGGTTTTCTTTTTGTTTGGAATCTTTTCTTCAGGCATTATTACAGCCTTGCCGAAACCGAAAGTAAAATTCTTTGCAGGCTCTGCATCGGATTTATCAAAAACACCCTCAGCGAGAGGTTCTGCACTGTTTTTCAAATGTTTTTTATGGGCATTGCTTTTAACAAGATCCATAGCCGTTTTCAGAAGTTTTGCCGGTATATCCATAATACAAACTCCTTAGTCTAATTTTTCTAAAGATGCAGCAGCTCTGAGAATCATTCTTGCATCTGATGCATCTATACGACCGTTTTTGTTTATATCACCCGAAACAGTCTGCTGTTCGGTTGCGTTTTCAAGTTTTGCTGAAATTCTCAGAGCAAGTCTTGCATCGTTTGCAAGGATTTTTCCGTCACCGTTAAGATCACCCGTGCAATAGCTTTTGTCCTCAACAACAAGGAACAATCCTGTCATATCCGTTTTGCATAAACGCATATTCATGTCCGGAGTGCTTTCAATAAGTGTCATCCTGCCTCTTGAATCCATTTTGTAAATCTGACAGTATCGTGCATCAAAATCACCGCAGGGAAAAAGGTAATTGTAGGGAATTTCAGTTTTATATTCCTTATTGTTTCGCATCACGGCAATATTGAAAAGTCGGAACCTTTTATCTTCACCTATTTCATTTTTTGCAGTTTTATAATCATTTCCGCCGGTTATTTCATAACCCGAAAGAGTTATGTCGGTGGGGATAGGCGAGCCTAACGGAATCAGAATTGAAATATTCGTGGAGTGGCTTGTTATGACGGTTGTTTTGTTTATAACGATATCTACAGTATATGTTTCCGACATGATACCGCTGCTGTAATATCTCAGTGAGAATTCACAGGTCGTTTCAAAAACAAATTCGCCGCCTTCCTTATTGCTCAGTTTTTGCACTGTCATAAAATCATCAGTGCTGTACTCATAATAATCAACCTTGTCGATCATATAGGTCGGAGTGGTGATAGTCAGAGTTTGTGATGCATCAGGATTGAGTGTTATTTTAACCCAGTCAGGTGAGGGAAGTGACTCATAACCGGCCGATATAATAATTGAAGATGCCGTTAAAATAAGTAAAAGCAAAAAGCATATCAACTTTTTCATACGGCACCTCCTTTAAATTTTAGTTTACGTAGCCGTTGGGATTGTTTTTCTGCCATCTCCATGTGTCTTCACACATTTTTTTGACATCTCTTTCGGCTTTCCAACCGAGAATTTCAAGAGCTTTCTGAGCATTTGCATAGGAAAATGCAACGTCACCTGCTCTGGGTTCGACGATTTTATAGGGCACGGAAACATTGTTAGCTTCTTCAAAAGCTTTAACGAGACCGATAACACTTACACCGTTACCTGTACCGAGATTGAAAATTTCAACACCTGTTCTCGGAAGTGCAAAGTCGATAGCTTTTACATGACCGAGCGCAAGGTCAACAACGTGAATATAATCTCTTACACCTGTGCCGTCGGGAGTGTTGTAGCAATCACCGAAAATGCTCAGGAATTCTCTCTTGCCGACTGCAACCTGTGAAATGTAAGGCATAAGGTTGTTGGGGAAACTGGGTGCTTCACCGATAAGTCCGCTTTCATGTGCACCGACGGGATTGAAGTAACGGAGAAGAACGATGCTCCATTCATTGTCTGCATTATATATATCTTTAAGAATGTTTTCTATATAAAGCTTTGTTGTGCCGTAGGGGTTTGTTGTTGTGCCTGTTTTCATTGTTTCCACAAAGGGAACCTGATTCTCTTCACCGTAAACAGTTGCAGAAGAAGAGAATACCATCTTTTTACAGCCGTTTTTACGCATTACATCAACAAGAACAAGAGTACCTGCGATGTTATTATCGTAATATTCCCAGGGCTTCTGACATGATTCACCAACAGCCTTAAGACCTGCAAAATGAATTACAGCTTCGATTTTATTTTCAGAAAAAACTTTTTCAAGTCCTTCTCTGTCACGGATATCACATTCATAATACTTAAAGTCTTTGCCTGTGATTTTTTTTACTCTTTCAAGAGATTCACTGCAGCTGTTGGAATAATTGTCGATAACAACAATATCCTTACCTGCTTCAAGAAGTTCCACGCAAGTATGTGAACCGATGTAACCGGCTCCGCCTGTGATAAGAATTGACATAAAAAACACCTTTCCTTTATAAATATTGTCCGTTATAAATTATTGCAAAACACGGAGATTTTACATTGTATTTCATTATTTTGTCCCTGAATGTTATACCTGCAGCTTCAGAGAATGTTCTGTTTCCGATCTGCATTGACGAAACATAACCGATATTTTCATTTACGGCATCGTCATGACTGAGTATTCTAATCCAATCTGCAGGATTATTTGATAACATTATTGACGGGTCATAAGAAAGAATATAATTTTTTATTGCATCAGGAGTGTATGCAGTGGCAGAAATGTATCCGTCTGTGTAGCAGTCATAATATGATGCTGAATTTGTAAGATAAGACATATCTCGTGATGTGCTGCCCCAGACATCTCTGTAAGTCGCTGCAACACCTGCAGAGCACGCAGAATAATAAGCGTAAGGAACTTTTCCGTTGAAAAGCATATACTGTCCTGCAATTTCTTTTGCAACAGCCTTTACATCGTCACGGCAAGCAGAATATGAGTTTACATATGAACAACCGCTGACTGAATAGTCGCTGAATTTCATATTGGTATATGCTGCAACAGCCTGAGCTCTGAGAGCATTCATATCAACGGGGTCATTTCTTTTTGTAATACCCGAAATTTCCTGCTGAACGATTCTTGCAAGCATCTCAACAGTGTCAACATTCCGTCCTGCACAGCGGACGGTTGCAGGGTATTGCTCCTTCATAATCATGACACCCTGATAATAATGCTGAACTATCTGAATGTATGAATATCCTGCTCTGGCAAGTCCCACAGCACCCCATTGGCTCATGCCGACACCGTGACCCCAACCGAACGCAATTATTACAAATGTATCACGCATCTGCATAACCTGTGTCAGGTCGGGATAGATATACATTTTCTGATTGCTTATTACGTTGTATGCGCCGTTTTCGCTGACAACAGGAACAGCTCCGGTTGAAGTGAAGTTATTGTTCACAAGGGGAGCAGTTGTGGGCACATCTTCTTCCTCATATTTAATGACAACCGAAGATGATATAAGATTATTTGCCAGATAAGCATCCTTTGCCGTGATAATTCCGTCAGCATCCATATCAGCTTTTCTGAAGTCGAGATCTGATATTTCAGATGTCTGATTCGAGGAGTACGCCATAATCATGTTGATATCAGTCGAAGAAATGATGCCGTCGCCGTTCATGTCACCTTTTTTTACAGTTATTGCAGCCTGATAATCAGAAGTTATACTCACTACAGCAAAGGTCAGAACAAGAGGAACGAATATAAGGAATTTTCCGATGTGTCCCAAAAGAACGTACTTGTTTATTTTTCGCATAATACTTTATGAGAACAGTGTAAGATTTGAGAACGAAGCTGCAACATATGTAAGGAAGAATGTTGTAGCAAAAAGAATAATGTAAAGAGCAATATGTGCACCGTGTATGGCGGGAGTCGGTCTTATATGCTTGAGTTCTTCCTGAGTCATAGCGGGAGTTTCTGAAATTTCCTGAGCCAGCATGAGGAAAAACTCGGTAACAACTGTTGTTATGAAGTCTTCATGAGATTCATCTTTGATTGATGATAACGATCTGATTTTTGCTGTTTTTCTGTTGGAAATTGTAATTGTTGCGGTGAAATTTCCGTTTTCATCTTTTTCATTTTCAACAACTGATGCACCGAATTGACATTCGTAATATTCGGCTGCTTTTACGGCTGAAAGACGATCTGCCGTTTTTGCCTGTTTGTCAGATTCATAGGGAGCATAGGAAATATAATCAGCGAAGCAGTCAATCTTTTTTCCTGCATGGGCAATGTATTTGCAAATCGGAGTATTTGCAATTGCTATCTGAACAGCGTTTTCTTTTAGGTGAGCTTCAAGTATTGCAGCTGCATATGCAGTTTCATGTTCATTGAATGCCGGCAGATGTGCACCGTAAACTCTGCTTATATACGGAAAAACATACTTCTTCATTGTGATAAAAGTTCTGTCTTCTGAAAACGGCATGAAAAATATGCACTGTGTTTTTGATCTGACCGCAAAACCGGGAAACAAACCGTCAGAAAGAGGGAATGCGGTTGCATTTTTAGGCATAAGTGCATGAAGCATATATCTCTCTGAATTTTCAAGGTTTTTCAGATTCTCAAGAACAGCATCAGCGTGAATCATTTCAAACTTGAAAGCTTTGCAGATGCTTCGTTTTGCTTCATGATATATCTTCTCATCTGCATAAATGAAGATCATATTATTGGTTTTTAATGCTACTGCAATTTCGGGAAGACCGCTCTGAACAGTGCTGTGAACAGAAGATGAAATATTGTCAGCTGCGGTGATGGAAGTGAATGCATCAGCAATTACGCTTTCAAGATGAGTAAATGACGGAGTATTTGTATCGGAAAAAATAATTGTCTTGATTTTCATGCTATAAAAACTCTCCTGTTTATTCGGGGATCCATTGATATGAATTTGCATAAGGATTACTCATATTATGTTCATCATACCATATTTGAGGATAACGTATATTATCGTTTACAACAGCTTTTGATGTGTCAACAGAAATGCTTTCGCCGGGTCTCACAAGTCTTCCCACAACAGCAAGTCTGCCCATATCTGTTTTCTTAATCTCATATGAACATGTAGACAATATAAGAAGTTTGTCTTCTTTATTGATGTCCACACCGGTGTCGTAGAGTTTTCTTTCATCAATTGCTTCTATAAATTTTTCATAGTTTGCAACGGACGGAAAATGAGCCATATTATAATTGAAAAGATAACCGTTATCACCTGACGGATAGCCGTTTGTTATGAATGCAGCATACACTTTAAAATAATAATCTTCATAAATCGTGCTGTATTTTATAATAGGGGACTGTTTGAAACCGTCAATTGTGTAATATTTTTCGAGCTGTGCAAAGGACAATCCGTCCATCATATTGTGACCATAAATTGTGTTATTCCAGTCAAGAGATTTGCCTGTATTGTGTTTTTCAAGATACGGTGTGCCGTATTTATCGTCTTTTTTGTAGAAATTTCTTCTCAGATAGAAATCTTCATTATTGTTGTCTTTATCAGAAGGTGTGTGCATTACAGCTGAATCAATATTTGTGTTATCAATTTTTAACCAACCGATCAGATCCTGATTCTTTGCATAAAGATCTGCCCATTTGATATTCATTCCTTCAGGAAATACAACATCAGGGTACATTGCTTTTTTTTCTGCCCATTTTGCTTCAAGATCATCAACAGTTTCTACTTCAGGAATGTTGTTTTTAATTTCTTCCTGTTTCTGTAATTCATCCTGATGCTTAATGTAGTTGTCAATGAAATATCCGAAACAAAGAAGAACAAGAATTGCTGAAACATTCATTATTATTTTTCGGATGACTTCTTTTGCATCATCACCCTTCCAGGGAATGAATGCTTTGAAAAATGATGCCGCTTTTTCACCCGCTGTTTTTTCATAATGCATATGAACTGAATTTTTTTTCTTATCATAATCGGGATTTGTAGCAACAAGTTTTCCCTTTGATTCTGTGATGGGAGTATCTTTTATTTCAGTTTTTGTTTCAGGTTCGTTTTCTTTTTTTGTTTTATATGCTCTCGAAAAAGCTTCTTCATCGTCACGCTTTATTGCAGCAGGACTGCTTGCCACGTGTCTTACATAAGGCTGACTGCCGAATCCCTGTGAACCTTTTGCTGAGCGCTGAGCATTACGGCGTCTTTTTTCCGCAATGGATTCGCTTTCGGATTCGGAATATATAACTCTTCTTCCTTCAGGTCCTTTGGGCATATCATCTTCATTACCGTAAACAATTCTTACGCCACCACCGGGAATATCAGAATCATAGACGATTCTCGGAGTTCTTGCAGGATTGTTGTTTTTTGGCGGAGTATAAGCTCTCGGGCTGCCGGTGTTTACAGGCCTTGAACCGGAAACAGATGCACCGGATGATATACCGTATTTTTTTGATAACGCATCAAGATCAGATATGATATCACTGCCATTATCAGATGTTGCTGCCGGCTTGTTATTATCAAAATCTGCCATATCATTATCTTCCTTTCGGGTAAAATTCATTAGTTGATTTCAGGTATCCATTTTGATGAGTTTCTCCATGGGTTTGTACCGCCGAAAACATCAAAATAAAGCTGAGGATAGCGGACATTGTTATTTTTTGTTACCAGGCTTGTATCAACTTCTTCGCTTTCGCCGTCACGGACAAGTCTTGCAATAACCACAAATCTTGCATTTTCAAGTGCACCGTTTCTGTCAAAGAAATATGTACAGGTTGAAAGAGTGAGCACTTTATCTGTAGGCTGTACATCAACACCTGTATGTATATAACTGCGCTGCTGTAATTCATCGTAAAATTTCATGAAACTGTTGTTTCCGAAATCAGATGCGATGTAATAGAACAGATAACCGTTATCACCTTCAGAACTACCGTTTGTGTGGAAAGCTGCGATGACTTTCCATTTATAGTCTTTATAAAGAGTGTTGAATTCTATGACAGGAGATTGTTTGAAGAATTCCGGATCCTGATAATTATGAAGTTCATCAAAAATCAACTTATTATCAAAGTTGTGACCGTAAATGGTTGTGTTACGGGTAAGATTGAGAGGGTTATTTTCCTTGTCCATAAAGAGTGTGCCGTATTTTGTGTAAGTATCGTAATTATCATGCTTTAAGTAGTAATCGTTGTTTGAGCACTTGTAAACCGGCATATCAATACTTGTATTCGGGACATTGAGCCAACCGACAAAATCCTGATTCTGTGCATAAAGAAGCTTATATTTATCCTGTATCCCTTCAGGAAAATCTGTTCCGTAAAGACGCTGATATTCAAAGGGAGAGGAGAGTGTTGCGCTGATTGTGTTTGCCACAGAATCATCTGAATTATTGTCAGAAACAGGATCTTTGCCAAGGAAAGATAATGCCAGATAAACACCTGAAATAAGAAAAAGCACAACTGTAATTATAATCAATAAGATAAAAACAGGCTTGAATTTTTTATTGTTATCATCATTTTTCCCGGCAGCAGAAACTGTTTTAATTTGCTGAGCCACGGCAGCTTGTTGATCAGCTATCTTCTGTGCCTCAATTTTTTCTTGTTCGTTCTGATTTTTTTTCTCCCTGTAGACAGCACTGAAAATATCTCCGGAAGCATTGTCAGTATCTTTTTTTACGCCTGATCTTGCTATTGGTGTGTTTCTTACGGGATTACCGTTCTTGTTTTCTTCCATGATTTTTTACACCGCCTTATTGTTGAGAACATCGCAAACGAGCCCCAAAGCTTCGTTTGCTGCAGAATTTCTGTTGTTTTCTCTTATGTTTACATCAAATTGATTGTTTAGTTTTTTTACAGTGATTTTATTGTTATAGTTAACGGCGATAAAAATAAGTCCCACAGGTTTGTTTGTTGAGTCTGAAAAAGGACCTGCAATACCGCTGACAGCAACCGAAATATCTGCGCCGGATATTCTTAATGCACCTTCTGACATTTCTCTTACCGTTTGTTCACTGACAGCTCCGTAAAGGGAAAGTGTTTCTTCCTTTACTCCGAGAACGGACATTTTTATTTCATTTGAATATGATACTATTCCGCAATCAAAAACTTCTGATGAACCGCTTACATCAGTGATCATTTTTGAAATAAGACCACCTGTACATGATTCGGCAGTTGTAATTTTCAGTTTATTTGTTTTCAGCAGGTTTACTGCTGTCTCAGCATAATTTTTCATTATTATCAACTCTGAGGGAAAAATTAATAAAGAATACAGTTATACTTATAACAATACTCATCATAGTATAACACAAATATAGTGTAATGTACAAGTATTAAATAAAAAAATAAATAAGAAATATATAGTAATATTTTATTACAATATGTGCACAATAACGAGATTTGTAAAAAGGGGACAAAAAAAGCACCCGCATAAGCGAGTGCTTGAAAACATTATGAATTAATCTTCACGTTTTTTTGTTGCTACAACTGCAATACCTGCAAGCATAACAACTGCTGCAATTGCAACACCTGCAAATGATTCACCTGTCTGGGGAATTGAATTGTTGGGCTTTGTTGTGGGAGCAGTTGAAGGAGCTGTTGTTTCAGAACAAGTGCAGTTTTCACCACATGCACAATTTAAGCCGCATGTACAACCTTCTTTACAAGCACAACTTCCGTCGGGCTTTGTAACGTCTGTGCAAGGATCCTTAGGCATGCAGGAACAGTTTGCACAATCGCATTCGCCTTTACATGATCCGTTACAAGGTTTTCCGATGATATCGTCAGCAACACCTGTAAATGCATCAAGAAGCTTATCAGGATCGAAAACTTCAAGATAGAGAGCATTCTGAATATCCTTCATAAGAGTCTGACCGAATCTGAGCTGGCTACCGCCAAGGTTGTGGAAGAAACCGATTGAGTAGATAAGGTAATCAGGCCACATACCTGCTGCTGTTGAAAATACAGCATTACCGTGTTTGTAGTACATTGTGCTGTCCTTTGATGTGTACTTACCGCTTGTGAGCACAGCACCTTCGTTGGGAAGACCGTCAGCCATAACTACAACGTGCTTTGAAGCATCTGCATTACCGTATTTTTCGCTGATTTCTTTAACAGTCAGAAGAGCATCATACATAGCTGTACTGCCTTTTGCCTTGAAACCGTCTATAACTGCTGCAAGTTCATCATAATCAGTTGAGAAAGAATATGAATCTACAGTTGTGTTATAAGTAACGATAACGATTCTGTTGTCTCCTGTTGTGTCTTCAATCATTGTCTTACAAAATTCTTTTGCAGCTTCCTTGAGCTTACTCATGGGCTCACCGCTCATGCTTCCTGAAATGTCAAGAACAAGATAAATGTCTCTTGGACCCTGGAATTTTGTGATTGTATCTCCTGCGGAGCCTGTGTCGTTAAGACAGCAATTGCACTTAACAACTGTTGTTTCTGCTGCTGCCATACAACTGAATGCAGTGAGTGCAAACATCAGGGCAAGAACAACAGATACGATCTTTGCGAATGATCTTTTCATAAAAAATACCTCCATTTGCTTATAATTGTGATCGTTCATAATAATTATAGCACAATTTACCGTTATGTCAATATTTTTTTCAAATCACAGATTTTAATTTTTTATTAATAATTCGGTTAATACTCCATTGTTTATGAGAAAATATAAAAAAAATATTTGTTTTCAATATTTATGTTGAAGTTTTCGGAAAAAAAAGATATAATAGTAAAACTAAAAGAATTTTGATACGGAATGATGAAAATGGAAAAAGTAAAAATTACTATTGCCGGAGTGCCATACATTATTGCAACTGACAATAATCCGGAATACACTGTAAATCTTGCAAAAGAAATTGAGGAAAAGATCAATTTAATTATGAGTGCAGGTGGTTTTGTTTCGCCGACACAGGCAACTGTCCTTGCTCTTCTTGAATATGCAGATGAAGCAAAAAAGCTTTCTGAAAGTTCTGAAAATATGAAGCATCAGCTCAAAGAATACCTTGCAGATGCGGCACAGGCTAAGAGTGAACGTGATATGCTCAGAAGAGAGCTGGCAAAGCTTAAGAAAAACGGAAACGGTGAATTCTGATGGAAACTCTTAAAATTAAGAAAATCAGAGAAAATGCTGTTGTTCCCAAAAGAGCAACCGAGGGAAGTGCAGGTATGGACCTTTATGCCTGTATCGATGCACCTGTTACTGTAAAACCCCATGAATGTGTGAAATTTCCCACAGGTATAGCAATTGCTTTACCTTCTGCTGATTACGGTGCATTTGTTTTTGCAAGAAGCGGACTTTCAATCAATCACGGACTGGCTCCTGCAAACTGCGTAGGTGTTGTGGACAGTGATTACAGAGGAGAAGTTATTGTAGGACTTGTAAATCAGTTTTCAGAGCCTTATACAGTTGAACCCGGTGAAAGAATCGCACAGATGGTCATTATGCCCGTCAGCCTTATGCCCACAGAAGAATGTGACTGCCTTGATGAAACAGACAGAGGCGAAGGCGGCTTCGGATCGACAGGAAAGAAGTAATATTTATGTATAAAGTGAATCCAGGTTCATATGCGTCGGTGTTTGTATTGCCGACTCAGATTGCAGACAAGCATCTTCGTATGGCAGGCAAAGCCCAGCTGAAGGTGCTTTTGTGGCTGTTCAGAAATCCGAATACAACCTTTGACCTTGATGTTATTTCCCGTGACACAGGAATACCCAGGGATGAAATTGATGATGCGATGCTTTACTGGATAGATGCAGGGCTTGTTATGAAAGACGGTGAAGCTCCCGTTCCTGTGCAGACCGAAACTGTTTCGGCATCACAGCAGTTAAGAGCCGAAAAATCAACATTTACTGTTGTTCAGAAATCTGTTACAAAGCCTGAAAAACAGGAAAAAGAAAAAGTTGTTATTGTAAAGCCATCCATTAAAGATATTGCAAGACGTCTTGACGAATCAAGTGAAGTTGCATCGATGTTCAATGAAGTCCAGGAGGTTTTCGGCAGAACATTAGGATATGACGGTCAGTCAAACCTGCTGATTCTTCACGATCATTACGGTCTGCCTGCCGAAGTTATCGTTATGTTGTGCAGTTATGCAAAAACTGTCGGCAAACAAGGTGCTATTGCTTACATAGTTCAGATAGGTAAATCATGGGCAGAAGAAGGAATAACTGATTTTGATTCTGCAAGCCACAAAATTGCGAGAATGGAAAATGCTCAGAATATCTGGGCAGAATTCAAACGGCTTACGGGAGTTGAAAATCCCCGACCGACAGCTAAACAAGCAGAGTTTCTTGAAATATGGATAAATGATTATTCATATAATATTGATATGATTTATCATGCTTATGAAAAAACCGTTGAGAAAAAAGGAAAAATCAGTTTCAGCTATATGAACGGAGTTTTGCGTTCATGGTTTGAAAGCGGTTTTAAAACCATAGAAGATGCGGAACGTGCGGCAGAAGAATTTGCAAACGGTATGCAAAAACCTGCAACGAAAGCAGAAAACGACAAAAAGCCGTCGTATGATATAGAACTTGCTATGAAGAGAAGTCTTGCCATCGACCCGACCAAGACAAAAAAAGGACAGTGATATAATGGCATACAATGAAAAATTATTTGCCCTTGCAACTGAAAAAATCGCCGAAAGACGAATGAAAGCCGAGGCAGAAGCATCTGACAGACATATGTCTATTACAGTGAAGTGCCCGGAAATCCGAGAGCTTGAGGATAAAATGCGAAGATCAGCTTACGGTCTTGTAAAGGTCATAGGTATGGGTGAAAAAACGCTGGAATATATAGAAAATCTTCGCAATGAAAACCTTGAAGCCCAGGCAAGGATAAGAAGTCTTCTTGTTGATATGGGATACGGTGAAAATTACCTTGAGCCGGTGTATACCTGTTCTCTTTGCAACGATACAGGTTTCAAGGATGGCAAACTGTGTAAATGCCACCTTGAGCTTCTCAGGCAGCTTTCTTATGAACAGCTCTGCAAAAGTTCACCCCTTAAAATATCTACTTTTGACGATTTCAGCCTTGAATATTATAATAATACAAAAGAAAATTACAGCCTGATGAGCCGTAATTACGAATTCTGTCTGAATTATGCAAACAGCTTTGATCTTAACTCATACAGCATTCTGATGATGGGTGAAACAGGACTCGGAAAAACACATCTTTCACTGGCAATTGCAGGTGAAGTTCTGAAAAAAGGCTACGGTGTGGTTTACGGTTCTGTGCAGAATCTTTTTTCCAATGTGGAAAAAGAACATTTCGGAAGATCGGCAGACTCAGACGGCACAACTGAAAAAATGCTTCTTGAATGTGATCTTCTCATTCTTGATGACCTTGGAGCTGAATTTACAACAAGTTTCACGGTTGCAACATTCAATAATATCGTCAACACAAGAATGCTTACATCAAAACCGACAATAATCAGCACAAATTTAAACCTTACAGAGCTGCAGAAGAGATATTCCGAGCGAATTGCATCAAGAATCATCGGTGAATATAACATTCTTACCTTTGCAGGAAGAGATGTCAGACAGCAGAAATTAGGAATATAATTATGTATAATTTAACAGATATAAACACAATTAAACGCATAATGTCACGCCATGGTGTAACCTTTTCAAAAGCATTGGGACAGAATTTTATCATTGATGCCGATGTCTGTCCAATGATTGTTGAAAAATCGGGTATTACCGAAGAAGACGGTGTTCTTGAAATCGGTCCCGGTGTGGGTGTGCTTACTCAGGAAATTGCAAAAAAGGCAAAAAAAGTCGTATCACTCGAACTTGATACAAGACTTATTCCCGTGCTTGGTGACACTCTTGAAGATTTTACCAATGTGGAAGTCATCAATGCCGATGTGATGAAAACCGATCTTGACAGACTTTTTAAAGAAAGTTTTTCGGATTGCAGGAATATTCATGTCATTGCCAATCTGCCGTATTATATCACATCGCCGATTATAATGATGCTGCTTGAAAGCAGACTGCCTCTGACAGCAATAACCGTTATGGTGCAGAAAGAGGCAGGAGAGCGGCTTTGTGCAGAAATCGGTTCGAGAGATGCAGGAGCTGTTTCCGTTGCGGTTAATTATTATTCCGAAGCAGAGGAGCTTTTCTTTGTGCCCAGAGAGTCATTTATGCCTTCTCCCAATGTTGACAGTGAAGTTATAAAGCTTACTGTCAGAGAAAAACCCGAATTTGCTCCGACAGATGAAAAATTCTTTTTCAGTGTTGTAAAAGCCGCATTTTCACAGAGAAGAAAAACAGCAGCAAACGGTTTGTCATCGGGTCTCGGAATGGCTAAGGATAAGATTTTTTCAGCACTTTCAAATGCAGGACTTGAAACAACTGTGAGAGCTGAAAAGCTTACAATGGAAGAGCTTTTTACACTCAGCGAAGAGCTTTATAAAATGAGGTAGAACTATGGAAAAAGGAAAATTTATTGTTATTGAAGGCCTTGACGGCTCAGGAAAAACCACTCAGACAAATATCATAACAGAAAAGCTTAAATCAAAGGGAATTAATGTTATAAATCAGGCAGAGCCGACACCTCATGAGTTCGGAAAAATGTGCCGTGAAGTGCTTTCGGGCAGAAAAAGGGTTACAAAAAGCCAGTTTGCATTGCTTTTTACAGCTGACAGAATCGACCATAATCTCAATCCCGAAGACGGTATAAATATGCACATAGGCAAGGGTGATACTGTCATTTCTGACAGATATTATTACTCAACTCTTGCATATCAGGGTGTTGATGTTGGGCTTGATTGGCTTATGAGCCTGAATCTTGACTGTGAGGACATCAGAAAACCCGACCTTTGTATTTTTCTTGATCTTCTGCCTGAAAAGAGCATGGAGCGCATCAATGCAAACAGAAACGCAGATGAGATTGAAATATATGAAAACACAGAGTACCTTACCAGTATACGCAAAAGATTTTATAATGTGATTGATTCACTTAAAGATAAAGAAAATATCGTTGTAATCAATGCCGACGGAACTGTTGAAAAAGTAGCAGAACAAATTGAAAAGGCAGTTATGTCACTTTACTGATTAATATAAAAGCATATGAAAACGGACTCAGAAAAATTCTGAGTCCGTTGTTGCGTCTGTTAATCAGGGTTCTGCTGTTTTGTGAGGAACGTTCTGTGTTATTGCAGATATAAGTTCATCTGCGGAAATCACTTCAACACCGTCATCAAGCTGACTGACGAAATATGCTAAATCATCGGGACCTACAGTCCATGGATGAACATTTATTACCGAATAACCATTAATTGAATTTATATCAGCAGGGTAGCTGTTGACAATGTCTGCCTGTTCTTTCAGCCATTCCTGTGTCACTTCATCGGCATTGCCCGAGGGGTGCCAGAGTGACAAACGGACACTGACGAAGGGTTTGTCACCTGCAAAGAAAACTTTGCCCTTACCGCCTTCATATCTTGAGGGGTCAATCTGCAGAATACCGCCGTTTATGTTATCATATCTTGCAAAATAGCTGAGCTTGTTAATAAATACATTTTGGGGAAGATTAAGAGGTTCATCAAGAAGTGTTATTGTGGTTAAGCCTGTTTTCAGCATTATTGCGGCTGTCAGATCAGAGTAGCTTTCAAGCTCTTCTGCAGACATTTTTGAAATTCTCGCATAACCTACACCCGAAGGACCTGTAATAAATGAATCATCGCCAACATTTTCTGTTGCTTTCTTTACTGCAACGGGTGAAAATTCATTCATAAGAGGAGCAAATGTCCATGTTATCGGAGTGTCGATATCGAATGTCTGCCACGTGTGGAATTCTCTGAAACCATTTGATATCCACTGTGCGTTGTCACCGTCACTGTATACGATTGCCACATAATGCTTTGTGGGGTCAAGCTCAGGTGCCTGAGTTTCGCTGCCGAGTTTGATTTCACCAAGATCAAGGCAGTTGAGTATACTCATGTTGAAGCTGTGATCTGACGGCACAACATAATGACCGAATGCTGAAACAGCTTCTGTATACTGAACCTCATACTGACACCAGCCGAGAATAACTGAAGCAGGTTCAAGGTCTTTAAGCAATTCCTCACGGAATGCACGGGCAATGTAATCATCATCTTTTGCAAATGTGATGAAAATTTTCTGCTGAATGGCGAAATCACGAAGTCCCGAGGCCTCTGCGTAAAGGTGAACCAGAGAATCTTTTCTGAATTCGTCCTTGTATTTTTCATAAAAATCACGCTGACAGGAAATTGTGATTACATCATCCGTAAGATCTTCAATTTTTTTCAGCCCGAGCTCTTTTACAATGCTTTCAGCAGATGCAGGCACTGCGAGCCAACCGAAAACAGTTGAATAATTAAAAGCCATATTTATCTGTTCGGTAGTGTCGGAATCTTTGAACAGAACATATCCGTTGTCTTTTATGTAAGATGCGAAACGGGGCACAAGGTTTTTAAGTGTCCAGTTTGCGCCGTTTTCATCGGTATAAACGAGCTTGTGACCGGCATTTTTAAGCTCTTCAAGTTCAGTCTTTGAGTCAACGCCGTAGTTAATAAAAATGGTCGCTTTGTCTCTGCTTACCAGTCCCTGAAGTGACTGGATTGCCGCAAGTTCATCCTTTGTAATCCCACCTCTGACAACATAAATCTCCTCTGCAAGAGAATATTTATCGAAAATATCCGACATTCTGAGCAGTTCTTTTTCAGACTTTGTTTCAGGCAGATTGCCCGGAATAATAGCCGTAATGCTGTTTGTGATAAGCATAAAAAACGACATAAGAAGTGAAATTACTGTTTTTAAAATACTCATAGTAAAACCTCCGTGTAAGGGTTGAAAAACATTTATGTTTTTCTATATATTAGCATAAAGCATATGAAAAAGACAAGATTTATTTGAAATAATGTTTTAAGAATTATTTGTTCAGTTTTTATTATTTGTGTACCAAGTCGGCACGGGATTGAGCATATTGTCGTACCACTTAAGAACATCTTTTGCCTGATTCAGCATTGTCTGAACTTCACCGTCACCGAAAGGAATTGCCCACGGGATTGATGAAAGCATATTACTACTGATATAAAGTGCAAGAAGTTTCCAAAAATCCATAGGTACTTCGCCGTCAAAATAGCCATTGACAATACCTGATGCAAAAACGGGAGCAGACTGAGCACACCACACAATACGGTTGAATTCTTCCCATGGGTCACCGAAATCAAAACGGTCAAAATCTATGATTACGATTTTTCCGTTTTCTATCATCATGTTACCTATATGATAATCTCCGTGCTGATAAGCTTGCGGTCTGTTTTTCAGTAAATGTCGGTTAGACTCTATGTAATCAATGATATGTTCAGCACCATCGAATTTTATGGGACAGTCATTATACATCTGAATTTTTCTGTCCATTTTCTTATTGAATCGCTCTTCCCAATCAGGTTGATACACGGGAGCAGGAATCGAGTGAATTTTCTTTAAAATTCTGCCTGCTTGCAGACCCAGTGCATACTGTTCTGAATCTGCAAGAAAAGGCACAACCTCTTCTGCATCCCTACCGTCAATCCAGGTTTGTAAAGTATAAACACCTTCGTCACACTTGCCGAAATCAACAGGCTTGCACATAGGGACACCGAGTTTTTCAACCTCTTTTTGCATTAAGTACATATTTTTACGGTTTGCACTCTTTTCAAAAGGAGTAACACGCAAAAGATATTTTGTGCCATCAACAGTTGTGACACAGTATTTCTTGTCACACGACCAACCTTTATTTATGGGTTCTTTTGATATAAACTCCATCATTGCTCCAATCCCATTTCTTTCATAATCTTTATAAGTCTTTTTGCACGGAACAAAAGATAATCATGTCCCATTTCCCCTAAAAGAATATACCAGTTCAGTTCGTTACACAGAGCATACATTTCAACCTTTAAATCACAGTATCTTGAAGTCAGATTTCTTCTTTTATATTCATCATAGAGTTTCAGTTTTTCACCGAATCCGAGTGTCAGGCAGAAGAGTTCATATTCAGATTCTGCCCACAGCATGTCAAACGGGTCAACTGCTCCTGCAAGTTCGGATTTCCAAAAATCTATAATCAGATTCGGCATCCAGAAATCACCATGACACAGACATGCCGTGTTGTTTGTATCGTTGAATATTTCATCGAAATTCTTTTTGATAAGTTCAACAGCTTCCATAATCTCGGCTTCAATCTCGTTTTTCTCAAACTTTGCTTTGGTAAAGGTGTAAATATCAACGAAATAATCTTTATAATACTCAGCCCAGGTGTCATAAACAGGATTATCATATTTACCGAATTTCTCGTTATGCACGCTTTGTGCATTCATAAGAGCATCAATAATGCTGTTCCTGAGCCGCTTTCTTGACGGAATAAAGTTTATATATTTACTTTTACCGCTCATGCCTTTGATGTAATCCATTCCCAGAAATACTGTGTCATTTTCTCTGTGTATGAAATAAGTTTTCGGAACTTTGTATGAAACCTTAGGCGAAAGAAAATCAAGCATTGCACGTTCCTTGCAAACGGCATCATAATACTTGCTCGTTTTGACGGCGATTTCAAAAGGCTCGGTTGAGATTTTGGTAAGATAAACACTTCCGCTTGCACCTTTACCTATAGCACGGATTCTTTTAACCTCGGTATTCATTATCTTTTCAACAATGGGTTTTATTAATTCAGTGCTCATACATCAACTCTCACTTTCAAACAGTTTTTCAAGATAAGGGAAAACTGTCAGAGGTATAAATTCACCGTTTTCTGCCATAGTAAGAATTTCTTCACTTGTTGCCCATTTTGCATCGCAGGTTTCTTCCTCTTGCAGAACAACTGTATTTATATCAACATCCTGATTGAATACCCAAACATCAAGAAAATCGGGAAAAGTTCTGTACTGACGGATTGCAGATGTAAAAAGGTGTCCGTTGTCAGGTTTTAGCTCAATGCCGAGTTCTTCTGTTGCTTCACGTATAGCAGAAGTAAGACTGTCTTCTCCTGAAACAGCAGACCCTCCGCAACATTCCCACAGATTACCGTAATGCTTGTTCGGTGAGCGTTTTGAAATAAGCCATCTGCCGTCCGAATTCTTAATCCACACATTAACAACTATATGGTATTCATCCTGCGACATCGGTTTGCCACGCTCGACTGTTCTGCCTGTTTTATTGCGGTTGATGTCATAAATATCCCAGAGTTCATTTCTGTATAACTCAAATAAAATGGTATCATGTGTTTTCATATACAGTGAAATTTTGTCCGTTTCACGCTCTGCATAACCTGTTCCGAGAAGTTGTCTGACTCTGTATATTTCAGGGAGTGAAATATCAACAATGCCGTCATTTACAGTGTGAATACCGATAAAACCACCACCGCAATACACTACATTTCCGTCGGAATTATAGCAATGAACACCCTTTGATACAAGTAAATCACGCAATTCATCGGTTGTAAACCATGATTTTTCGGTATCTGCCTGAATATACGGAATATTCATTTTTCTGCACATTTCAAGGGCTTTTCTGCCGCTTTCTGACGGCAACGGAGCCGTAAAAATTGCAGCTTTATATTTATGAAGCACTTTCTCTGCATCTTCCGTCATGCATGTGTCAAAAGGAATGCCCGTATTACCCATCGCAACTCTTGTGATATTTACGCAATGACAATAGTGACTGCCTCTGGGATTATTGAAATATGCTTTTTCATCAATAAAAACAACTGTCTGTGCCTGTGGGAAATGCTCAGAATCTTTTTCTGTTGAAGACTCTGCAATCTCTTTCATTTTCTTCATTTCAGCCATAATTTCATCATCGTGATACCAACCGCCCCACATATCAAACCACCAAATTCCTGAGCCTTTTGTGAGCTGATGTGCGAATGCTTTACGGATAGCAGAAAGCGAAAGTTCTTTTGTTTCGGGACCGCACCACACAGTTTTATTCCCCTCAGCATCTGTGAGAGTGAGGATGTTATCAGGATATCGACCGGGACGGGAATCCTGCATTCTTCGTGTGAGGTATGTTCTTATATCACACTCCACAAAATAAAGTTTTCCGTGATTTTTTACGGTTTCAGCAGGAAGCATATCACCCCAGTCAATGCCGAGTTTTCTGTTTCCGTCATAGCAACAAGGCGACGAGAAAAAGTCGATATAGGGTGAATCAATAATGTGTCTGAGACCCAGAAGCCCGAGAAGAGGGTCGTTTACAAAAGCATTATATCCGTAGAAAACACCTGCGACCTGTTCATTATTTATGTAGTCTTTCAGCACCTTACAGAAGTGCTCAACGGCATGTGAAGCCGATTTGCAGCAGAATTCCCAATATCGGCTGACAGTTTCATCAAGACCTTCTCTAAACAAGTCATCTTTTGTGATTTCTTGAACATCATTTATATTGTATTTTTCTTTCATCCACAGACGGAATTTATCGAAACTCTTTTCAGAAAACGAACCTGCCATATCGTGATGCATCCATTCCTGTGTTGTACCGCCGCATATCTGATATCCTGCAATTCTGTTACAATAATCAGCAGATCGGATATGCGAAACAAGCTCTTTCAGAAGCTCTGCACCGTCATAAAGGAAATTTTCGGAACAGAGCGACTCTCTCAACCCTGACGGTGTTTCAACGCATTCTGATATGTTTTTTTCAATCCAATTGCGGGGCATAGCAATGTTGATTCTGGGAAAAATCAATGCATCGGGACATTCAGATAAAATTTCTCTGACAATACCGTCAAATTCATTATAATCAGGAGCATCACCCTCAAAAACACCTGTCAGGAACGGTGAAAAAAACGAAACATTGTTTATTGCAAGATCCGTAAAGGAAACATTCACAAAAAACATCCTGTAACCGCTTCTGATAAAATCAGAAAATTCACCGCATTCCTCAAAATATGTTGTGTATGCAAGTGGTGAATGAAGTTCACCGTCAATGTTTATAAAAGGTTTTCCGTTTTTGAATTCAATATGACTTTTTATCACAATACGTTACCTCATTTTTAAATATAATTCTGCTTCATCTCTGTTTTTAAAAACAAATATATCTTTATCTCTGTTATTCTTTAATATTTCCAGAACTTTCGGACGATTCAGAGTATTATAATTCCTTATAAATTCTATAAATTCTTCATCATCTTCTGTTTCAACCCACGGCATATCAGGGCGGGTTTTCCCCTGTCGTTCTTTTATGCCAGAAAGGCAAACATCAAGGTCATAATCAAGAAAGAAAACAGTGTCACACATTGACACTCTCAGTTCCATTGTAGATGCATAATTTCCGTCAATTATCCATTCGCTCTCTGATAAAACATTATTAAGTCTATGTAGGAATACTTCTTTTGAAACAGTAGTTTTATCCGCATTCCATTTCAGAATATCGAGATAATACAGCGGTATGCCTGTTTTTTCATGCAAACTACGGGCAAATGTACTTTTTCCGCTGCCCGGACAGCCGATTATTATAATTTTTTTCATATTAAACACCTTAAAAAAACAAAAAGCATCTCACGGAATACGGAGATGCCTTGTTAATTCAGAAAGATTTATTACATCAATCACAAACGGACAAAACGGTTCTCCGATTTCGGAAATTAAGATTCGTCATTTTGTCCACCAGCCTTTTATTGTGTTTTTTCTGAATTATAGCAGTTAAATTATGTATTGTCAAGAGTTATACCGCAATAAGCTTTTCAACCAAAGCCCATATCACGGCTATAAAAATTGTGGGGAGCATATTTGCGACTTTTATCATTTTGCCCCATGTGAGATTGACACCGACGCAGAAAATCAGCATTGAGCCTGTAAGTGAGAGGTAGGAGAGGGCAGTTTCGGTAAGAACGGGTTCAATAAATGTTGCAAGAATTGTGATTGACCCCTGGAAAACAGCAATTGGAATAGCGGAGAAAATACAGCCTTTGCCCATTGATGCAGTCATTACCATTATAATAATAAGGTCGAGAACTGATTTTGCCGCAAGAACGGAATAATCGCCGTTTATGCCGTCCTGTACAGCGCCTACGACTGCCATTGCACCGATGCAGACGGTAAGTGATGCAGTTACAAAACCGTCAACAAAGCCTGTGTCTTTGTCACTTTTTGTCTTGCGTTTGAGCCATTCTCCGAATGTTTCAAGATGATGTTCAATGTTGAGAATTTCACCGATAATGGAGCCGATTATAATACAGCCGATCATCATCATTGTGCCGCCGCTTTGGAGTTTACCTTCGGGAGAAATAGTGAACATTTCCTGCAGAGCACCTGCGATTCCTATGAATATAACGCAGACACCGTTTGCCTTCATTATTGTATCCTGTAAACGATCGGGAATTTTTTTACCGAAAATCATACCACCTAATCCGCCGACAATTATCGCAGCAGTATTTATAATTGTGCCGAGTCCTGTCATTTTATCACCCTGAATATATGTAATTATTTTTCACAAGAACATAATATACCACTAAATACAACAATCTTCAACCCCAAAAAAACAAAAAAATACGGAACTCTTTTCAGAGCTCCGTAAAATTTTTGTTTTATTTTTTTGCAGTAGCACGCTGAATTGCTTTTACAATTTCAACAATCGGAATGATAAGGAATGCAATTGCAAGAGCTATTCCATAGTGAACAAGGTCGAGCTTTTCAAAATCAAAAGCATTTGCAAGGAAAGGTACTTCAATAACAAGTGTTGTAAGAACAAGTGTTGCAATCATTGAGCCATAGAGAAGAATGTTGTGGCTGCCCTTGAATGCCATTGTGAAGATAGAGCCTCTCTGAGAACGCATGTTGAGTGAATGGAAGATTTCACACATTGACATTGTAAGGAATGCCATTGTTGTGCCGAGGTGACCTGCAGGTGTACCAAGCTGAATGTTTGTGAACTGCCATGTTGAAAGATCCCAGTTGAAACCGTTTACGCTGTTTACACCAACGAAGTATGCAGCCATTGTCAGAAGTGTTACAAGTACACCCTGATAGAGAACATCAATACCGAGACCGCCTGAGAATATGCCGTCTTTTGTGCTTCTGGGTTTTCTCTTCATGATGTTGCTTTCGGGCTTTTCAACACCGAGAGCAAGTGCAGGGAAGCAGTCAGTAACAAGGTTGATCCAGAGAAGATGGGGAGCTTCAAGAATTGTGAAGCCGAGAAGTGTTGCAAAGAAGATAGAAAGAACTTCCGAGAGGTTTGATCCGAGAAGGAACTGAATAGCTTTACGGATGTTGTCATAAATTCTTCTGCCTTCACCGACTGCTGAAACGATTGTTGCAAAGTTATCGTCTGCAAGAACCATGTCTGCAACATTCTTTGTAACGTCTGTACCTGTGATACCCATGCCGACACCGATATCAGCACTCTTGATTGAGGGTGCATCGTTAACGCCGTCGCCTGTCATAGCAGTGATATAGCCTTTTTTCTTCCATGCTGTAACGATTCTTGTTTTGTGTTCGGGCTGAACACGGGCATAAACGAATGTATTTGTAACAACATTGTCAAATTCTTCGTCAGAAAGCTTTTCAAGGTCTGCACCTGTCATGGCATTCTTTTCGTCTGAAATAATGCCGAGTTCCTTTGCGATTGCAACTGCAGTATCTTTGTGGTCACCTGTAATCATAATGGGTGTGATACCTGCACTTCTGCATTCGTTAATTGCATCTTTTACTTCAGGACGGACAGGATCAATCATACCTGTAAGACCTACGAAAACCATTTCATTTTCAAGATCAGCAGGTTCTGTAGATGCGGGAATTTCGGGATATTTTTTCATTGCACAGGCAAGAACACGGAGAGCCTTGTCTGCCATTCTCTTGTTTTCTGCAGAAATCTTTGCTTTGATTTCGTCGCTCATGGGAACAACTTTGCCTTCAAACTGAGCATATTTACAAAGACTTACAACGATATCGGGAGCACCCTTTGTGAACTGAACAATGCCGTTTGCTGTTTTGTGAAGTGTAGACATCATCTTTCTGCCTGAATCGAAAGGAGCTTCAGCAACTCTGGGCATTTTTTCCTGAAGGTCATTTTTGTTAAGACCAAGCTTTATTGCAAAGTTAACAAGAGCAGCTTCTGTGGGTTCACCGGTAACTGTACCGTCGCTGTTGACTGTAACGTCTGTACAAAGTGACATCATAGTTGCAAGATTCTTTTCATCCTCGCAGTATGAGTCAACAACTGTCATGACATTCTGAGTGAGAGTACCTGTTTTGTCTGAACAGATTATCTGCGCACAACCGAGTGTTTCAACTGCAGTGAGCTTTCTGATGATAGCGTTTTTCTTGGACATTGTTGTAACGCCCATTGAAAGAACAATTGTAACAACTGCGGCAAGACCTTCGGGGATGGCAGCAACAGCAAGAGAAATAGCAACCATAAAGAAGTCAAGAACAACAGAGAAATCAAGTGCCGAACCGCTTACAAATGTCTTTACAAGCTGGAAGCCGAAGATGAATACACAAATGCCGATAACAAGGAATGTGAGTATTTTACTCAGCTGTGAAAGCTTCTTCTGAAGGGGAGTTTCACCTTCTTCTGCAGAAGCGATAGCATCTGCAATTTTACCCATTTCTGTATCCATACCTGTTGCAACAACAACAGCTTTACCTCTGCCGTATACAAGTGTTGAACCCATATATGCCATATTTTTTCTGTCACCGAGAGGAACTGCATCCTCTTTTTTGCCGTTGATGACATCAAGCATTTTTGTAACGGGAACGGACTCACCTGTAAGTGCAGCCTCTTCAATCTTCATGCTTGCACATTCGATGATACGGCAGTCTGCAGGAATAGCATCACCTGCTTCAAGTACGATAACGTCGCCGACAACAAGATCTTCACTCTTAACTGCAACAACATTTCCGTCACGGAGAGTTTTTGTTGTGGCGGCTGACATTTCCTGCAGTGCCTCAATTGCTTTTTCGGCTTTACTTTCCTGATAAACACCGAGAACTGCATTGATGAGAACAACTGTAAGGATGATTATAACATCTGCAAATTCACTTTCGCCTTCAACTACACCTGTCAATGCAAGAATTGAAAGCAAAGCGGAAATACCTGCCGCAACCAACAGAATGATAATCATCGGGTCTGTAAGTTGCGCAAAGAATCTCTTTAAAAGGGAATCTTTTTCAGCCTGTTTGAGCTTGTTTTTACCGTTTTTCTCAAGTCTTGTTGCGGCTTCTGCCGATGTAAGACCTGCAGAAGATGAACCGACTTCTTTTAATACGGTATCTACTTCTTCTCTGTAAAAGTTCATGTTTTTTTTCGCCCTTTCCCAAAAAAATTTTGACTGATAAGAGAGCAATCTGATATTAAAAAAACGCATACAGTATCCGGATTGCGAAAACTGTACACGAGTCTGGTCATTTAATTCGTGCCAAGCTGAATTACAGCCATGAATGTTGACACTGAAACACGATTGCGTGCAAACTACTCCCTCATGAGCCTATTATATTTGCATATCAATATTACCATAAGAGTAAATAATTGTCAATAGAGTAAATAAAAAAACAATTAAGATTGACGGCTTTTTGTGCAAGTTTATTCTTTATTCAAATTTGTATTTACAAAAAAAACATTGTGAATTATAATAAGACAATAGTGTGGTGATTGTCTATGCAAAAATTGATGAGCCGTATGCGTGCGGCAATGGAAAACTATGATATGATTCAGGACGGTGACAGGATTGCAGTCGGTCTTTCAGGCGGAAAGGATTCCGTTGCGCTTCTGGCTGCACTTGCAGATATGCGCAGATTTTATCCTGCAAAGTTCGAATTGGTTGCAATTACCGTTGATATGAGGTTTGACGGAGTTGATGCTGATTATTCCGTATTTGAGGATTTTTGTAAGAAAATTGATGTGCCGTATGTTATAAAACGCACTGAACTTGCCGATATAATTTTCAATATCCGTAAGGAGAGTAACCCTTGTTCATTGTGTGCAAAAATGCGAAGAGGTATTCTTCACGATGTTGCCATTGAAAACGGATGCAATAAAGTTGCGTTGGGACATCATATGGATGATGCTGTTGAAACGTTTTTTATGAATCTTCTTAAAGGCGGAAATATCAGCAGTTTCTTTCCGGTTACATACATGTCAAGGAAAAACCTTTACATCATAAGACCTATGGTTTTGGCTTCAGAGAGCCTTGTAGCAGGTGCTGTAAAGCATAATTCCTTGCCTGTTGAAAAGAGCAAATGTCCTATGGATAAGACAAGTGAAAGAGAAAAAACAAAGGAACTTATCAAGATCTTGAATAAGGATTATCCTCAGCTTCGTGAAAAAGTTATCGGAGCGTTGCAGAGAAGAGGATTAGACAACTGGTAAATTTATTTATGGAAGAATTTAATTTGTAAATACTCTTGAATAATATAAATAACCATGATATAATATGTTGAATAATATTTTTTTCGGAGATGACAAATTTTGAAATATCTTGTTGTTTTATATGACGGTATGGCAGACTATCCCGTACCCGAGCTTGACGGCAGAACTCCCATGGAAGTTGCCGATAAGCCGAATTTTGATAAACTCGGTCAGAAAGGTACTGTCGGTATCGTAAAAACCGTTGCCGATTCACTCAAACCCGGTAGTGACGTCGCAAATCTCAGCGCACTCGGTTATGATGCTGAAAAATGTTATACAGGCAGAAGTCCTCTGGAGGCTGTGAGCATCGGTGTCGAGCTTGCAGATGATGATGTTACAATGCGTTGCAATGTTGTTACTCTTTCTGATGAAGAAAATTATGAAGACAAAACAATGGTTGATTATTCTGCAGGTGATATTTCTTCGGAAGATGCGGCTGAAATCATCAAAACCGTGCAGGAGCATTTCGGTAACGATATTTATAAGTTCTATAACGGTGTTGCATATCGTCATTGCCTTGTATGGCACGGCGGTACAACCGATCTCGGTGACATGACACCACCTCACGATATTTCGGGCAGAGTAGTTGGTGAATATCTTTCTAAGAGTGAAAATGCAAAAGAGCTTATCGCTATGATGAAAGAAAGCTATGATTTGCTTAAAGACCATCCCGTAAATTTAAGAAGAATTGCAGAGGGTAAGCGTCCTGCAAACTCAATCTGGCTCTGGGGTGAGGGTACAAAACCTGCACTTGAAGCATTTGAAGAAAAATTCGGACTCAAGGGCAGTATCATTTCTGCTGTTGACCTGCTTAAAGGAATCGGCGGTTGTGCAAAGATGAACACACCCGACGTAGAAGGTGCAACAGGTTATATCGACACTAACTTTGACGGCAAGGCTCAGACAGCAGTTGAAGAATTCAGAAAAGGGCAGGATTTTGTTTATATTCATATTGAAGCTCCAGATGAATGCGGTCACAGACATGAACCTGAGAATAAAGTCAGAGCAATCGAAATCATTGACAAAAAGGTTCTTCCCGTAGTTATTGAAGAGCTTGAAAAATATGATGATTACAAGATTATGATTCTTCCCGACCATCCCACTCCTCTTGTTACAATGACTCATGCAAGAGATCCCGTTCCCTTTATGATTTATCACAAGAACGGCGAAAAACAGGGGGTAGACACAGTCAATGAAAACACAGCCAAGTCAACAGGTGTTTACTTTGACAGCGGTGTTGAACTTATGAAATATTTCCTCGGAAAATAAAAAGGAGTAATAATTATGGCAGACTATAAAATAGATACATTATGCGTGCAGGCAGGTTACAAACCCAAGAGTGGTGAACCCAGAGTTCTTCCCATCTGCCAGAGCACAACATTTAAATATGATACAAGTGCCGATATGGCAAAGCTTTTTGATCTTGAACCGGGTTATATGTATACCCGTCTTGCAAATCCCACAAGTGATGCAGTTGCAGCAAAAATCACAGCTCTTGAAGGCGGTGTCGCAGGTGTACTTACATCATCAGGTCAGGCCGCTAACTTCTTCTCACTTATTAATATCATGGGTGCAGGTGACCACTTTATCAGTGCCGCAACAATTTACGGCGGTACTTTCAACCTTTTCAATGTCACAATGAGAAAAATCGGTATCGATGTAACATTTGTTGATCCCAACTGCACAGAAGAAGAACTGCAGGCAGCTTTCAAACCCAATACAAAGGCTGTTTTCGGCGAAACTATTGCAAACCCCTCACTTGATGTTCTTGATATTGAGAAGTTTGCAAAGGTTGCACACGCAAACGGTGTACCTCTTATTATTGACAATACATTCCCCACACCCGTCAATTGCCGTCCTTTTGAATTCGGTGCAGATATCGTTACTCATTCAACAACAAAATATATGGAAGGTCATGCATCAACAATCGGCGGTTGCGTAGTTGACAGCGGTAATTTTGACTGGGAACAGAATGATAAATTCCCCGGTCTTACAACTCCCGATGACAGTTATCACGGTGCTGTTTATACTAAGGATTTCGGCAAAGCAGGCTATGTCACAAAGATTGTTGCACAGCTTCTCCGTGATTACGGCTCAACTCCGTCACCTCAGAATGCTTTCTATCTCAATGTCGGTCTTGAAACACTTGCACTTCGTATGGAAAGACATTGTGCAAACGCTCAGAAGGTTGCAGAGTATCTTGAGTCAAATGACAAGATCGAATGGGTTAATTTCCCCGGACTTCCTTCCAATAAATATTACGAGCTTGCTAAGAAATACATGCCGAACGGCACTTGCGGTGTTGTTTCATTCGGTGTCAAGGGCGGCAGAGATGCAGCAGAAAAGTTTATGAATTCACTTAAACTTGCTGCTATCGTAACTCATGTTGCAGATGCAAGAACCTGTGTTCTTCATCCTGCGTCATCAACACACCGTCAGCTCAGCGATAACGAACTCGTTGAGTGTGGTGTTTCACCCGACCTTGTAAGATTTTCTGTCGGTATTGAAAATGCAGATGACATCATTGCCGATATTGAACAGGCTCTTGCTCAGATTTAAAATGAAGGGGAATTTTATGAAAGGAACAATCAGACGGATACTTTCTGTTGTTTTATCAATTCTCATAATGATTTCTGTGTATATACCTGCAACAGCGGCTACAAGCAGAGGCTTCAGTTATGAAGTTGTATCCGGCAGCACAAGTGTAAGAATTACAGGTTATACCGGCATTGAAGCTGATGTCATAATTCCCGATATCATTGACGGACGTACCGTTGTTGAAATCAGCAGTGGTGCATTTGCGTCACATTCGGGTATAAGAAGCGTTACAATATCCTCAAATGTTTTAAGAGTTATGAAAGATTCATTCAGTAATTGTACTGCACTTGAGAGTGTTGTTATTCCGGCTTCTGTTTCTTCTATAGGCGACTCTGCATTTGCAGGTTGCGTTGCTCTTAAAAACGTAACTATCAGTTCTGCTTCAACTGCTATAGGTTACTATGCGTTTGAAGGATGTACTGCTCTTGAAGAGATAACAATTCCTTCAACAAGAATCGGTTATGCCGCATTCAGAAACTGTACTGCACTTGAATCAATAAGACTTCTTGATTCTGTTCAGACTGTGGGCAGATATGCATTCGATTCAACAGCATGGTATAAATCACAGCCTAAAGGACTTCTTTCATTGGGTAATGTTGTTTATTCCTATACAGGTGAAGATGAACATGTCGTTATACCCGCAGGTGCAAGATGTATTGCAGATTATGCTTTTTACGGCACCTCTGTAAAATCTGTTGTTCTTCCCGACGGTCTTTATTACATCGGAAGTTATGCATTTTCAGAATGTAAGAATATGCAATACATCTCTGTTCCCGAGTCTGTTATCAGTATCGGAACAAGAGCAATAGGTTATGTTGAAAACACTGCGGTAAAGGGCTTTATTGTTTATTGTTACAGTGATTCAACAGCAGAAGCCTGGGCTGAAAACAATTCACTTGATACTTATATTATTGATGATTGTGAACATCAGTATACCGATTGGCAGATAACTGTTGAACCCGATTGTCTGGCAGAAGGTTCTGAGATGCACAGATGTATAAAATGTAATAAAACTGAAAATCAGGTTGTTGCGGCAAAAGGTCACGCATGGAGTGGCTGGGTCACTATAAGTGAACTTTCATGTACCACCGACGGAATAAAAAGACGTACCTGTACTGTCTGTGCGGTAACCGAAGATGATGTCACTCTTACAAAAGGCCATGAATGGAATGAATGGACGGTTACGAAAGAACCTGATTGCGTAAATGACGGTGAACGTAATCATACTTGTACCGTCTGCGGCACAGTTTCTGTCGAAATTTATCCTGCTCTCGGTCATGAATGGATAAAAAATGAGACTACTGACAGTGACGGTTGGTTTGTTACTGCTGCTCCGACTTGTGATGAGATCGGAACAATGTCAAGAATCTGTATTGTGTGTAATTCAACAGAGAATACAGGTATTCCCGCAACAGGACATAAGGCAAATGAATGGATAGTCATAAAAGATCCTACAGCAATTATTCCCGGAGAAAAACAGGGTGAATGTATTGTCTGCGGAGAGACATTTATAGCTGAAATTCCTGTTATTTCAACCGAATTGCCTGATGACGTAATGATGTTGACTCTGGCTTCAGGTGCAAAAATCAGTTTCAATGAAAACAGAACCTGTATTTATGGTGTTCAACCCGGCACAACGGTTAATGATGTGCTTATACAGTTTGATTATCCGGGGCATATCATTGTAACAGACACTCAGCCGAATCAGCTTGCCGGTGATGATATAATAGGAAGCGGTTGTTTCCTGTTCCTGGTCAGAACAAATCCTGAAACAGGCGAAAAAGAGCCTGTTGATACGACCTGTGTTATAATAAAAGGCGATCTCAACGGAGACGGAGATATATCTGCATCAGATGCCAGAGAAGCCCTTCGTGCTTCAGCAAAACTGACAACATTGCTCAGCCCCTATTTCCTTGCCGGAGATCTGAACGGTGATAACAGCATCACGGCAGGTGAAGCAAGAAAAATTCTCAGAGTTTCGAGTAAACTTGATACATTTTAAAGAAAAAAGCAGTCGTTAATGACTGCTTTTTTTTTGCGTATATGATGTTTTAAAGTCTTATTCTTAAAATATCGCCTTCGCTGAGTTTTTCATTACATGCAACACTGAGAATTTCCTGCGGAAGATGTGCTGTCTGTCTGTCATTTCCGTTTTTATCCTTTATGCTTTCAACGGTGAAACTCTTACCTGATGAATTGGGAGAAAGAATTTCAAGTCTGTCACCGACTGAAAATCTGTTTCTCATTTCAACGAAATATCTGCCGTCTGTATCTTCACCAAGTACAATACCGATAAACTTACAGCTCTGATGATAAAGTCCGTCATTATTATGGTCATATTTCAATGCACCGTAATAAAAACCTGTTGAATAAGGTCTGTGGCTTGCACATTCAAGCTCGTATTTAAGCTCATCAAGACTTGCTGTGCCGTTCATTCTCTGTCTGTAAGCATTTGTGACGGTTGCCACATAATAAGGAGATTTCATTCTTCCTTCTATTTTGAAAGAAACAACACCTGCCTTTGCGATTTCATCAAGGAAATCAATACAGCAAAGGTCATGTGAGCTGAGAATTGCAGAAGTGCCGTTTTCTTCAATAACGGTGAAATGCTGTTCGGGCCGTTTTTCCTCAACGATGTTGTACATCCATCTGCAGGGCTGTGTGCATTCGCCGTGATTACCGCTTTTGCCGGAAAGATAGGAGCTGATTAAGCATCTGCCTGAATATGACATACACATCGCACCGTGTACAAAAGCTTCGATTTCCATGTCTTTGGGAGTTCTTGCACGAAGCTCAGCGATTTCTTCAAGTGTCATTTCTCTGCCGAGAACAACTCTTTCAGCACCCATGTTATAGTAAACTTCAGCAGTTTTGTAGTTTTGGATGTTTGCCTGAGTGCTTATGTGAACAGGCAGATCGGGTGCTGCATTTTTGATTGTTATAACCGAACCCAGGTCTGAAACGATAACTCCGTCAACACCTGTTTCATATAAAAAACGTGCATAGTCAGGAAGACGGTCAATTTCACTGTTTGTTGCAAAACAATTGACCGTTATATAAAGTTTTTTGCCTTCCCCATGAACAAGCTCTGCGGCTTTTATTATGTTTTCTTCGGAAAAACCTGCATTGCCTGCACGAAGCTGCATAAAAGGTCCGCCTGCATAAACGGCATCTGCACCGAAGTGAAGTGCCGTTTTCATGCTTTCAAAGCTGCCTGCGGGACAAAGCAGTTCGCAGTTTTCAAATATATTATTGTTTATCATAATGCTGCCGCAATTGCGTAGATCATAACTGAAACTACGCTTAATACCATCAGAATCGCCATAACTATTGAAACGATTTTTGTAAATTTCTTATTCATTATTCAATACCTGCTATTTTCTTAATACTTTCTGCAATTACATCTGTAAGTTTTTCTGCATTTTCTCTTGTATCGGAATGTGCAGTGATATAAATTTTGATTTTGGGTTCAGTTCCTGAAGGTCTTACAACAACCTTGTTGTCATCTGTAAGAGAGTAGGAAAGAACATTTGATGAAGGCAGATCAATTGTTTCAGTATTGCCTGTTGCGGTGTCAGTTGCCTTGCCTGTGAGATAATCCGAAACTTTTTCAACTTTGATTCCGCCGATTTCTGCGGGAGGATTGTTTCTCATTGAATCCATCATGTCAGCCATTTTCTTCATACCGTCAGCACCTTCAAAACCGAAGTTGAGAAGTGAATTGAGGTACATACCGTGTTTTTCATAAAGGCTGTTCATAACGTCAACAAGTGTCAAGCCCTGAGTTTTATAGTATGCAGCCATCTCAATAATCATCATTGAAGCGTTGACAGCATCCTTATCTCTTGCATGAGTACCTGTAAGGTAACCGTAGCTTTCTTCAAGACCGATTTCATAACGGTCTTCTTCGCCCTTGTCTTTGAGCTGTTCAATAAGTTCACCGATATATTTAAAGCCTGTAAGAAGATCAAAAACTTCTGCGTTATATTCCTTTGCAATGGCTCTGATAAGTTCTGTTGTAACAATTGTCTTTACAACAACAGGATTATCGCAGAGTGTGCCCTGAGCTTTCTTTCTTGAAAGGATGTATTCCGTAAGCATACAACCGACTTCGTTACCTGTCATAAGCTTGTATTCACCGTTGTGACGCACAGCAATACCAACACGGTCACAGTCAGGGTCGGTTGCAAGCATAATGTCTGCAGGGAAATCAGCAGTCAGCTTCATGCCCTCTTCAAACACCTGCTGGATTTCGGGATTGGGGAATGGGCAGGTGGGGAAGTTACCGTCGGGTTTTTCCTGAGCAAGAACTATTTTAAGGTCTTTTACACCGATTTTTTTAAGGATTGATTTAACGGGCTTGTTGCCTGTGCCGTTAAGAGGAGAGTATATGACTTTAAGGTTGGCTTTTTTGCAGATGCCTTTTTCAATCTGACGTGAAAGAACGTCGCTGTAGAAATCATCAATAAGCCAGTCTTCGATAAAGTCAACCATATCCTCTGCAAGTGCATCATCAAAGCTCATTGATTTTACATCATTGAAGATATCAACATTACTGATATAATCGTAAGTTTTCTTTGCACCTTCATCGGTCATCTGGTAACCCTTGGAATCATAGCATTTGTAACCGTTGTATTTTGAAGGATTGTGGCTCGCTGTGATAACGATACCTGAACTGCAATGAAGTCGCATTACGGCATAGGAAATCATGGGAGTGGGCATAAGCTCGGAATAGATATAAACCTTGATGCCGTTTGCGGCAAGAACACCTGCAGCAGTTTCAGCAAAGAGCTGAGATTTGATTCTTGAATCATAACCGATGGCAACGGAAGGCTCTTCAAACTCTTCGTTAAGATAATTTGCAAGCCCCTGTGTTGCCTGTGCAACGGTGTAAACATTCATTCTGTTTGTCCCTGCACCAATTACGCCACGCAGACCGCCTGTGCCGAATTCAAGACTTCTGTAAAAGCGATCAAGAATTTCCGCATCGTTACCTTGTATATTTTCGAGTTCATCTTTAAGATCCGGATCATTGACTGCATTTTTGAGCCAAAGTTCGTATAAGAAATTGTAATCTGTCATAACACTCGTTCCTTTACAAATAAATTCATCTTATATTATATACCATTTTTATGCAAATGCAAATATTTTTTGCATAATTTTGTTGACAAATAAAAATATTTATTGTAAAATTATATTGAACAAATGTTCATAAGGAGACTTATCATGTTTTCAACGGTTACAAGTGTCGGAATAATCGGCATGCATTCATATATGGTGGATATTGAAGCAGATATATCAATGGGAAAAGCAAAATTTGATGTTGTGGGACTGCCTGATGCTGCTGTCAGTGAGTCAAGGGAAAGAGTACGAGCTGCCATGAAAAACAGCGGTTATGATTTTCCTCTTGTTCATATTACGGTGAATCTTGCACCTGCAGATATAAAAAAGGAAGGTCCGATTTATGATCTGCCTATCCTTATTGCTCTTATGCTTTCATCAAGACAGCTTGTGTGTGATATAGAGAGTTGTGCATTTCTCGGTGAATTGTCGCTCGGTGGTGAAGTGCATCATGTTAATGGTGTGCTTCCGATGGTTATTGAAGCAAGAAATAACGGCATAAAAAAGATTTTTGTGCCGAAAGATAATGAAGCAGAGGCTTCTGTTGTTGACGGAATAGAAGTTTATGCGGTTGAAGACATAAAGCAGCTTATTAATCATCTTACGGGCAAAGAACTTATTGCACCGGCTGTTTTTGAAGATTCTCAGGATAACGAAAAACTGTTTTTTGATGCTGATTTTGCTGATGTCAAAGGTCAGTTTCAAGCAAAAAGAGCGCTTGAAGTTGCAGCTGCAGGCGGTCATAATATTATGATGATAGGTCCTCCCGGATCGGGTAAAAGTATGCTTGCAAAGCGTATTCCATCAATTCTTCCCGATATGACATTTGAAGAATCTCTTGAAACTACAAAGATATTCTCTGTCGCTGGGATACTTCCGAAAGATGTACCTCTTATCAGAAAAAGACCGTTCCGTTCACCTCATCATACCGTGTCTGCTCCGGGACTTTCGGGCGGTGGTTCGATTCCGAAACCGGGCGAAGTTTCTCTTGCACATAACGGCGTTTTGTTTCTCGATGAACTTACCGAATTTGCAAAAAACGCAATGGAAGCTCTCAGACAGCCGATTGAAGACGGAGTTGTTACGATTTCAAGAGTTGCCGGTACGCTTACATATCCCTGCTCGGTTATGCTTGTATGTGCAATGAACCCTTGTCCCTGCGGATATTTCGGTCATGCCACAAGAAAGTGTACTTGTCCTACAGGTGCACCTGCAAGGTATCTTTCAAAAGTCAGCGGACCGCTGCTTGACAGACTTGACATTCATATTGAAGTGCCACAGGTGAATTTTGATGACCTTTCGGATTCGTCAAGAGGAGAGTCATCAGAGCTTATCAGAGCAAGAGTCAATACAGCAAGACGCATCCAGACAAAGCGTTTTGAAGGTACCGATATTAAATCTAATGCTCATATGACTGCTGAAATGACACGCAGATTCTGTATATTGACGGAGCCTGCTTCGATGGTACTGAAGAATTCTTTTGATAATCTCGGTCTTTCTGCAAGAGCATATGACAAAATTCTGCGTTTGGCAAGAACGATTGCAGACCTTGACGGTGCAGAAAAAATTGACATAAAACATATTTCGGAGGCTTTGCAGTACAGAAGTCTTGACAGGAAATTCTGGAATACTGAAAAATAATTACTAATGCAGAGAAGTGAATGAATGACTGAACTTAGCAGAGTTTTATTTATTCACTTCCTGCTGTTAAAAAATGAAATATTTTTAATTTTTCCTCTTGACAAACCGGAAAAGTTGTATTATAATGTCAAAGCAAAACAAAGTAGACACATTGTGTGCTCACCTTGCAGACATCATTCTCGTAAGGTCAATATCTTTCCCGATGATTATTTTCGGGTGTTATTGTATGAGTGCAGGTGTTTTACGTCTGCGCTTTGTTTATTCTATTTGGAGGTGTTTGAACATCGGTACTAAGGATACTAAGGACGTGCAGCTGAATGAGGATATCCGTGACAAGGAGATCCGTGTTGTAACTGATGACGGTGAACAGCTCGGCATTATGTCAGCTTCGGATGCACTCAGAATTGCAGCTCAGAAGAATCTTGATCTCGTTAAAATTGCTCCTCAGGCTAAGCCTCCCGTGTGCAAAATTATGGACTACGGTAAGTACAGATTTGAGCAGCAGAAGAGAGAAAAGGAAGCTAAGAAAAATCAGCATCAGATCGATATCAAGGAAGTTCAGCTTTCTCTCAACATCGATACGCATGACCTGGAAACAAAGGCCAAAAATGCAAACAAGTTCCTGAAACAGGGTAACAAGGTAAAAGTTGCAATCCGTTTCAGAGGAAGAGAAATGGCTCATCCCGAAAGAGGACTTGAAATCATGGCCAGATTTGCCGAAATGTGCTCGGAAAACGGTAACATCGAAAAGCCCGCAAAACTTGACGGCCGTACGATGCTCATGTTCCTTGCCGCAAAACCGACCAAATAAATCAATATGTAATAAAAAACAGGAGGAAATAACTATGCCCAAAATTAAAACAAACAGCGGTGCTAAGAAGCGCTTTAAGCTTTCCAAAACCGGTAAGGTTATCCGTGCTCACGCTTATAAGTCACACATCCTCAACAAGAAGACAACAAAGAGAAAAAGAAATCTGCGTCAGACAACAACTGCTGATAAGACAAACGTAAAGCAGATCAAGAAGCTTATTCCCTACAAATAATCTATAATTCAGGAGGTAACTTAAAATGGCACGTATTAAAGGCGCTACAATGACTCGTAAGAGAAGAAATAAAGTATTAAAGCTTGCTAAGGGTTATTATGGCTCAAAGTCAAGACTTTTCAAGACTGCTAAGCAGGCAGTTATGAAGTCCGGCAACTATGCATATGTCGGCAGAAAGCAGAAGAAGAGAAACTTCCGTCGTCTCTGGATCACAAGAATCTCAGCAGCTTGCAAGCTCAACGGCATGAACTATTCAACATTCATGAACGGTCTGAGCAAGGCTGGCATCACTCTTAACAGAAAGATGCTTTCAGAAATCGCTATTGCTGATCCCGCAGCTTTCACAGCTCTTACAGAGCAGGCAAAGGCAGCACTTAAATAAGCCGGAAATATATATGGGAATGCTTATTGCATTCCCTTTTTCCGTTTTTTTAAGAGAGAAAATAAGGGGTATAATATGCTCAGAATCACAAGCAGAAACAACGAAAAAATCAAAAATGCGGCAAAACTTTGCTCCGAAAGTTCCTACAGAAAAAAGACAGGTATGTTTTTTCTTGAGGGGCTTCGTTTGTGCTGTGATGCAGCAGAAAACGGTATACATCCTGAAGAAGTTTTTGTATCGGAAAATGCGATGGAAAAGTATGCTTCAGAGCTTGAAGTTCTGTTGGATTCATGCGATGACTGTTATGTTATAACAGAGGAGATTGCAGCAAAGTTATCAGACACAAAAACAAATCAAGGTGTATTTTGTGTGTGCAAAACACTTGACAAATTCTCTAATATAGATAAAATAAATTATAATGGTATATATATTGCCATGGAGAACATTCAGACACCTGATAATCTCGGTGCTGCAGCGAGAACTGCTGAAGCTCTGGGGCTTGACGGAATAATAGTCAGCGGTGGCTGTGATATCTATAACCCCAAGGCACTTCGTGCAGCTATGGGTTCGTTATTGCGTCTTGAGGTTTTTTCTGTTCCTGATTTACCCTCATTCATTGAAAAATGTAATGTAAACGGAATGAACACATATGCAGCAGTGCCCGACAATACTGCTTTACCCGTGACACAGATTGATAAATCCAAAGGTATTGTGTGTGTTGTCGGTAACGAGGGGAACGGACTTACAGGAAAAACAATTTCTTCATGCAGCAGTAAAGTTACCATTCCCATGAAGGGCAGAGCAGAGTCACTCAATGCAGCTGCGGCTGCATGTATGATAATGTGGGAGATGGTCAGATGAGTTGTCCCGTTGAATTCTGGATATGGCTTCAGCGTACTCTCGGTGCGGGAAAAGACACTGAAGAACTGCTGTCATATTTCGGTGATCCGAGAAAAATTTATGAAGCAGGCAGAAAAAATCTTCTGATGTCGGGTATAATAAACCGTAAAATTGCCGATTCTCTCGCTGCATACAGTCCTTCAGAATCATACACGATAATGAAACAGTGTGAAAACAACGGTTGGAAAATCATAACATATGATGATGAAAATTTTCCGCCGTTACTCAAAAGTCTGCATGATTGTCCTGTTGTTCTGTATGTTAACGGTGATGAAAAAGTTCTGAAATCTCTATTATGTATCGGGATGGTCGGAACAAGGAATGCTTCTGAGTACGGAATAAAAGCTGCAACGGATATTGCATATTCCTTGTCTCAGGCAGGTGCAGTTATTGTAAGCGGCGGTGCAATAGGAATAGACTCTGCAGCACATTCGGCGGCAATTGACGCAGGCGGAAAAACTGTGGCTTTTCTCGGCAGCGGTCTCGGCAGTGCCTATCTTATGGAAAATGAACCACTTCGTCAGCGGATTGCTGCAAACGGAGCACTTGTCAGTGAATTTTTACCGTTTACACCACCGACACGATATTCATTCCCCGTAAGAAACAGGCTTATTTCAGGCATGAGCAGAGGAACTATTGTTGTAGAAGCCGGAGAAAAAAGCGGTTCAATAATAACTGCCCGCAATGCAATAAAGCAGGGAAGAGATATCTTTGCCGTTCCCGGTGAGATTTTTAGCAAAAAGCACGCAGGAACAAACTATCTTATCAATAACGGAGCAATACCTGTATTCAGTGTATCTGATGTTATTGATTATTACAGCGATGTTATAATGGATCTGAACGGTGGTATTATTCCGGATGTTGGCAGTAATTTCCATACGGATAATCAAAATCGACCAGAACAAAAACAGCAGGTAACATGGGAAACTGTTAAAAAGGAACCTCCTGTTAAGAAAAAACAGGAAAAAGCTCAATTGCCGGATTTTGCAACTGAAAATGCAAAAAAATTATATGGGATAATAACAGAAGATGCAAAAACTGCCGATGAATATGTGCTCGAAAGCGGTATGTCGGTTCAGGATGTTCTTTCTGCTGTTACAGAGCTGGAGCTTTACGGAATCGTAATGATGCACAGCGGAAAAAGATATGGATTGAAAATTAATTAAATTTTTATATACAGGATTGATGATATGTCAAAATTAGTTATAGTGGAGTCACCCACAAAAGCAGGTACAATTAAAAAATATCTCGGAAAAGGATTTGAAGTCAAGGCTTCAATGGGACACGTGAGAGATTTGTACGCATCAAAGCTCAGTGTCGATGTTGCCAATGATTTTGCACCCAAGTATGTCACAATAAAGGGAAAGGAAAAACTCGTCAAGGAGCTTACTGCTCTTGCTGAAAAAAGTGACGAAGTATATCTTGCAACTGACCCGGACCGCGAAGGAGAAGCAATTTCATGGCATCTTGCAACCATACTCGGACTTGATCTTGATAAAACAAAGCGAGTAAAATTCAACGAAATCAACAAGACAAGCGTTCAGAACGGAATGGCAAATCCGTCAAAAATTGATATGGATCTTGTTAATGCACAGCAGGCAAGAAGAATTCTTGACAGACTTGTAGGTTACAGATTAAGTCCTTTTATTTCTCAGAAAATCAGAAGAGGACTTTCTGCAGGCCGTGTACAGAGTGTTGCAGTCCGTCTTATTGTGGACAGAGAAGAAGAAATCAATGCTTTTGTTCCTGAAGAATACTGGACTCTTACAGCAAAACTTTCCGCACCTCATTCAAGAAAAGTTTTCAAGGCTTCTTTTGTAGGTGATGAAACCGGAAAGATAAAAATCATAAACAAAGAGCAGTCAGATGTTTATGTAAACAGACTTGACGGTGCTGTTTATACTGTTGACAGTGTAAAGAAAGGCGTAAGAAAGAAACAGCCGATGCCTCCGTTCATCACTTCAACACTTCAGCAGGACGCATCCCACAGACTCGGGTTTACTTCAAAACGCACAATGAAAGTAGCTCAGGAGCTTTATGAAGGTATAGATGTGCCCGGCTATGGCTCAATCGGTCTTATCACATATATGAGAACAGACTCTCTTCGTATTTCAGAAGAGTCAAGAGCCGCAGGTAATGAATATATCAAGGCAACATACGGTGAAAAATATCTTCCCGAAAAGCCCAGATATTTCAAGACAAAAGGCAGAGCACAGGACGGTCATGAAGCAATCAGACCCACAGTGCCCGCACTCACTCCCGAACAGGCAAAGGGTGCACTTACATCAGAACAGTATAAACTTTATGACCTTATCTGGAAAAGATTTATGGCAAGTCTTATGGCTAACTGCTTACAGGATACTGTCAAGGTTGAAATCAAAGCTGAAAAAGAGGGTACACCCGGTTACTGTCTGTTCACTTCAAGCGGTTATTCAGTAAAGTTTGACGGTTTCACAGTTCTTTATCAGACAGTTACCGATGAAGAAGAGGAAAATGAGAGCAATATGCCCGAAATGCATCAGGGAGATGTGCTCAAGTTCAGAGAGCTTGTTCCCGAACAGCATTTTACACAGCCTCCTGCAAGATATACTGAAGCATCGCTCATCAAGGTGCTTGAAGAAACAGGTGTGGGCAGACCCAGTACCTATGCAACAATTATTTCCACAATAACTGCAAAAGACTATGTTGTGAGAGAACGCAAGCAGTTAAAGCCCACAGAACTCGGTTTCGCAACAACTAAACTTCTCAAAGATCAGTTCCCGAAAATCGTAAACACAAAGTTTACTGCAGGTATGGAGCTCAATCTTGATGAAGTTGAAGCAGGCAATCTTGATTATATAGCAATGCTTCATGAATTCTATGATGAATTTGAAATCACGCTTTCAAAGGCAAAGGAATCCATGGCAGGCGTCAAGATTCAGCTTGAAGAGGATAAAACAGATATTCCGTGTGAAAAATGCGGTAAAAATATGATAATCAAAGTTGGCAGATTCGGAAAATTCCTTGCCTGTCCCGGTTATCCCGACTGTAAGAATACAAAGCCGTATGTTGAACAGACACAGGGCAAATGTCCCGTCTGCGGCGGTGATATAATCGGTAAAAAATCAAAGAGAAATTATACATTCTACGGTTGCGGAAACTATCCCGACTGTAATTTTATGACATGGGATGTCCCCACGGCAGATGCTTGTCCCGAGTGCGGAAAAACTCTTTTCAAAGCAAGAGGCGGTATTATAAAATGCCATGCAGAGGGTTGCGGTTTTGAGCAGAAAGCATCACGCGGCAAGAAGAATGCGGAGAATGACGATGAGTAAGGCGGCAGTAATAGGCGGTGGCTTTGCAGGGGTTGAATGTGCTTCACAGCTGGCAAAAAGAGGCATTGAAGTTGACCTTTTTGAAATGAAGCCTACAAAATATTCACCTGCTCATAAGTCAGAAAATCTGTGTGAACTTGTCTGCTCCAACTCATTCAAAGCAATGAGGGTGGAATCTGCATCGGGACTTCTGAAAGCAGAAATGAAGCTTCTCGGCAGTGTATGTGTTGAATGTGCCGAAAAATCAGCAGTGCCCGCAGGTGGTGCATTGGCAGTTGACAGGGATATTTTTGCATCCTTCGTAACTCAGAAAATCGAAAATAACGAAAAAATAAATGTTATCCGTAAAGAAATTACGGAAATTCCTACAGGATACGATGCTGTTATAATTGCGGCAGGTCCTCTTGTTTCCGATGCTCTTGCAGAGAGTATAAAGAAGCTTACAGGCAGTGCATTTTTAAGCTTTTTCGATGCGGCGGCACCCGTTATCGAAGCTGACAGCATTGATATGGACAAGGCATTTCTGCAGTCAAGATACGATCGTGGCGGTGATGATGATTACATCAATTGTCCCATGAACAAAGAGGAATACGAAGCGTTCTATAGAGCACTTATA
This sequence comes from Clostridia bacterium, assembly GCA_017531385.1. Classification (GTDB taxonomy): domain Bacteria; phylum Bacillota; class Clostridia; order Oscillospirales; family Acutalibacteraceae; genus UBA1081. The sequence goes on along the minus strand of JAFXLD010000043.1, from coordinate 13,416 downwards.
AATGCCGAAATTGCCGAACTTCATGAGTTTGATAAAAAGCATGTATACGAAGGCTGTATGCCTGTTGAAATAATGGCAAAACGAGGTGCTGACACTATTCGTTTCGGTCCCTTAAAGCCTGTAGGACTCCGTGACCCGAAAACAGGTCACAGACCATGGGCGGTTTTACAGCTGAGAAAAGAAAACAGAGAAGGCGCAATGTATAATCTTGTGGGATTTCAGACAAATCTGAAATTTCCCGAGCAGAAAAGAGTTTTCTCAATGATCCCTGCATTGCATGATGCGGAATTTGTAAGATACGGAGTTATGCACAGAAACACTTTCCTTGATTCTCCCAGACTTCTGAATGGTGATTTCTCAATGAAAGAACATCCCGAAGTTTTTTTCGCAGGGCAGATAACCGGTGTTGAAGGATATATGGAATCTGCTGCAGCGGGAATTATGGCAGGTATCAATGCTGCAAGAAGAATCCTCGGCAAGGAAACTGTTGTGCTTCCTCCCGAAAATATGATCGGTGCACTTTCACGATACATAAGTGATGAATTTGTCACAAATTTCCAGCCTATGGGTGCATCATTCGGACTGCTTCCGCAGTTACCCGAAAAAATAAGAGATAAAAAAGAGCGTTACGGTGCTTTGGCAAAAAGAAGCCTTGAAATGCTCGCAAATACGACAATTGATTGAAGTTGATAATGTGAATGTATTCGAACAGATAATCGGATATAAATTTAAAGATAAAAAACTTTTGCAAACAGCTCTGACTCATTCATCATATGCAAACGAGATGAACGGCAAAGTAATGTATAATGAGCGTCTTGAGTTTCTCGGAGATTCGGTTCTCGGCATGATAACAGCAGAGTATTTCTTTACTCATCATCCCGAAATGCCAGAAGGGAAACTTACAAAAATCAGAGCTGCAATGGTTTGTGAAAAATCGCTGTATCAGTTTGCACAGCAGATAAAACTCGGTGAGTTTATGTATATGGGCAAAGGTGAAGTGAATACAGGCGGAAGAAACAGACCGTCTATTCTCGCAGATGCCTTTGAATCACTGATTGCCGCAATATATCTTGATGCAGGATTTGAAGAAGCAAAAAAATTTGTTCTCGGATTTATAGCAAATGCAGCAATTGAAGAACCTGCAATAACCGACTACAAAACAGCTTTACAGGAAATTGTGCAGAAAAGTCCCGGTGAAATCCTTGAATATTTCATGGCAGGCGAGTCAGGTCCTGACCATTGTAAAACATTTATCGTTGAAGTAAAGCTTAACAGCAATGTTATCGGTACGGGCGAAGGAAAAAGCAAGAAACAGGCTGAACAGATGGCTGCAAAAGAAGCACTCCGTCTTATGGGCGTCAAAGTATGAAGCACATTAATGTAGCATTGTTTGTGCCTCATGAGGGATGTCCTCATATGTGTTCATTCTGTAATCAAAAAACCATATCGGGAAGTGCAAAAAAGCTTACAAAAGAAGATATTGATGAAGCTGTCAGAATCGCAACAGAACACGAATATGATAAAGCAAACAGCGAGATTGCATTTTTCGGCGGTAGCTTTACGGCAATTGACAAAGAATATATGACATATCTTCTTGAGAGTGCTTATCCTTATGTAAAAAAAGGTCTTTTCAAAGGTATAAGATGTTCAACCCGTCCTGATGCATTTGACAGTGAAATTCTGAATATTCTGAAAAAATACGGAGTTACGTCAATTGAACTCGGTGCACAGAGTATGTCCGATAAAGTTCTTGAGCTGAATGACAGAGGACATACAGCTCAAGATGTTGTCAGAGCGTCAGAACTTATTAAAGAACACGGTTTTGAACTGGGACTTCAGATGATGACGGGACTTTACGGTGATACCGATGAATCGGCAATCGCAACTGCTGAAAAAATCATCAGTCTTAAACCTGAAACAGTAAGAATTTATCCTACCGTTGTTCTCGGAAACACACGTCTTGCTTCACTTTATGAAAAAGGCGAATATACTCCGCAGACAGTTGATGAAGCAGTAAATTTGTGCAGTGAGTTGCTTGATATGTTCAATGAAGCTTCCATAAAAGTTATCAGGCTCGGACTTCATTCAGGCGGAAATGTGGAAGCCGAGTTTATTGCAGGAGCTTATCATCCCGCATTCAGAGAGCTTTGTGAAAGCAGACTTTATTTTGAAAAGTGCTGTATATTTATTAAAGATAACAATATAACAGGAAATATAACAATATATGTCAGTCCCTCTGAAATTTCAAAAATGACGGGACAGAAAAGAAGCAATATCGAGCGTCTTTCGCAGATGGGTGTTTATGCGAAAATAAAACCCGATGCGAAGCTCGGAAAATATATGCTACGGATTGAGGAATAGTATGTATTTAAAATCACTTGAAATGCAAGGATTCAAGTCTTTTCCCGAAAAGACAAAACTTGAATTCGGCAAAGGAATGACAGCCGTTGTCGGTCCTAACGGATCGGGAAAAAGTAATATTGCCGATGCTGTAAAATGGGTACTCGGTGAGCAGTCAACAAAGTCGCTGCGTGGTTCAAAGATGGAGGACGTTGTTTTCAGCGGAACAAAAAACCGCAGAGCACAGGGCTTTGCGGAGGTTACTCTGCGTCTTGATAACACAGGCAGACAGCTCAAAAAAGACAGTGACGAAGTTGCTGTCACAAGACGTTTTTACCGTTCGGGAGAAAGTGAATACAAAATCAACGGGGAATCCGTAAGACTTCGTGATATACACGAGCTGTTCATGGATACAGGTCTCGGCCGTGACGGTTATTCTATGGTAAGTCAGGGCAGAATTGAGGATATGGTTTCTGCAAAGAGTGAAGACAGACGTGAGATGTTTGAAGAAGCTGCAGGAATCTCTCATTACCGTTATCGCAGAGCAGATGCTCTCAAAAGACTTTCACAGGCAGAAGAAAATCTTCTTCGTCTCCGTGATATTCTCTCTTCTCTTGAAGAACGTGTGGGGCCTCTTGAAAAACAGAGTGAAAAAGCACAGAAATTCCTTGTTCTCGCATCCGAGAGAAAAACTCTTGAAATCGGTCTGTGGCTTGATATTCTTGAAAAATCAGCAGATCTTATAAGAGAACAGAGCAACAAATATACAGTTGTGCAGATGCATTATAATCAGACAGAAAAAGAGCTTGAAAAAATAATTGCATCAAGTGAAGAAACAGCTGAAGAAATCAGAAATATAAACATCAGAATTGATGAGATTCAGCGTAATGCTCATGCTGTAGAAGAAGAAATCGCATCTGTTGAATCGCTTATTGCCGTCAATAAAAACTCAATTGAGCATAATAAAGCAACTGTTGAACGCATTGAACGTGAAAAATCACAGGAAAATCTCTCTGCTGCTCAGATTGACGAACAGATCGAAAAAGCAAAAGAATTAATCGAAGAAACAAAGCAATTAATTGATAATAAAAACGAAGAAATCAAGTCGTTTTCAGCTGAACTTGAGGGACTTCGTGAAAGAGATGTTAATGTATCGGATGAATATGTGAAAATATCCGACATGCTTTCAGCTCTTACAACCAAGCTCAGCGAAGAAAACATAAAATATACATCAGCCAGGTCTTCTCTGGAAGAAATCGAAAACAGACAGTCTTCCGTCGAAGAAGAAATAAATGCAAAGAAACAGGAACTCGAAAAAATCAAGACAGAAGTTGCATCTTGTGAAACTGAATTGGAATTGCACAGAGAAAAGATTTCTTCTCTCACAAATTCTGTATCAGGCTATATGATAAGAGTCAAGTCAAAGGCACAGAAGCTTGAACAGCATAAATTCACAACTGATAAGGCTTCTCTTGACATTGAACAGAAAAAGAACCGTGTCCGTATCCTTGAGGATATGGAAAAAAACATGGAAGGCTATCAGGGCAGTGTTAAATCTGTTATGAAGTCTGCTTCTCACGGCACTCTGAAAGGTATCCACGGACCTCTTTCACAGCTCATTTCCGTTCCCGATACATATTCTCTTGCAATTGAAACAGCACTCGGCAATGCTATTCAGAACATTGTCACAGAGAATGAAGATAATGCAAAAAAAGCAATGTATCATCTTAAAAATAACAACCTCGGCAGAGCAACATTTTTACCCATGAGTACAATCAGGGGCAGAGATATTGAGGAAGATGACCTCGAAGACTGTGCAGGTTATCTGTGTGTTGCATCCGATATTGTGAGCTGTGACGATAAATATTCCGAAATCATAAGCTCTCTTCTGGGAAAAACAGTTATTGCAGATGATATTGATTCAGCGGTTTATATCGGCAGAAAATATAAGCACCGTTTCAAGATTGTTACTCTTGACGGACAGGTTATAAATGCAGGCGGATCAATGACCGGTGGTTCAAAAATAAATCATTCGGGATTTTTGTCAAGAGCTAATGAAATTGAAAGACTTAAAAATGAAATTTCCGATGATGAAAAGAAATTTTCAGAAATGGAAGCAGAGCTCAAGAGGCTCAAAGAGGATTACAATGCTGATAATGCAGCTCTTGAGGGTTCAAAAGGTGACCTTATAAGAGCACAGGAAGACAAAATCAAAGCAGATTCTGCATTGTCAATTGCCCAGAGTAAGCTTGTTGTTGCAGAAAATGCACTGAAAACTCTTTCTGATGAAACACTTTCAGCGGCAGAACGAGTAAAGTATTTCAGACAGGTTATAAAATACGCTGAAACTGCAGCTGCTGCAATCGAACAGGAAATGTCGGTTTACCGTGAAAAGGCAGAATCTCTCAGTGGTGACAGACAGACACTTTCAGCTCAGAGAGATGCAATAAACGAGAAAATCGCAGGCATCAATATGGAAATTGTTGCACTGATGCGAGATGTTGAGAACTTCAATTCTCAGATTAAAGATCTTGAAGAGCGTAAAAACGATCAGACAGACAGAATCGGCAGACTTGACCTTGAAATAAAAGAAGCTCTTGAAAAGAATGAAAAATTAGCTCAGAGAATAGAAGAACTCAGTGTTAAATTGAATGAACTTCGTAAAAAGACCGAAAACGCAAAAAATGAAGTTGAAACACTTGTTGTAAAGCGTGATTTCTGTGAAAAACAGGCAGGTGAGCTTCGTCAGCAGGAGAGAGAAAAGACCGAAGAAAAGGAAAAACTCTCAGGTGAGCTTGTTCGTCTTGAAGAAAAGAAAAATGCCCTTGTCAAAGAGCAGGAAGAAACCGAAACAAAGCTTTATGATGAATACAAACTTACAAGAAGAGAAGCAATGGAGCTTGATATTCAGCTTGAATCGCTTTCAGATGCGAAGAAAAGACTTGCTGAAATCAAGGGAAAAATCAAAGCTCTCGGCAGTGTAAATGTTGCGGCAATTGATGAATATAAAGAAGTGTCCGAAAGATATGAGTTCATGAAGACTCAGCTTGAAGATGTTGAAAAGTCAAAGGCAGAGCTTACAAAGCTGATTTATTCTTTAACCGATAAAATGGCTGTACAGTTCCGTGAAAGATTTGATATAATCAACACAAACTTCACTCAGACGTTCCGAGAGCTTTTCGGTGGTGGTAATGCAGAACTGATTCTTGAAGACGAAAACGATATTCTCGAATGCGGAATCGAAATCAAAGCTCAACCTCCCGGAAAAAATGTCAAGAGTCTGTCACTTCTTTCAGGTGGTGAAAAGGGACTTTGCGCAATTGCTCTTCTTTTTGCAATTCTTAAGGTTACTCCCTCACCGTTCTGTATTTTTGATGAGGTTGAGGCAGCACTTGATGATATAAACGTATTACGATACGCAAGATATCTCAGAAATATGACAGATAATACACAGTTTATTCTTATAACACACAGAAGAGGTACAATGGAAGAAGCCGACATGCTTTATGGTGTAACCATGCAGGAACGTGGTGTTTCAACGCTTTTACAGCTCAAAACAGCACAGATGGCACAGGACCTCGGACTTGAATAAGGAGAAAATATTATGGCAGGTTTATTTAAAAAGTTCAGTTTCGGACTGAAAAAATCAAGAGATAAGATGTCACATGCAATCGATGAAATGCTCGATTCGTTTGACACATTTGAAGATGATTTGTTTGTTGAGCTTGAAGAAATTCTTGTTATGAGCGACGTCGGTGTGCAGACTGCAGTTGAAATCACCGAAGAACTCCGTGACAGAGTAAAGAAAGAAAAGCTCAAGTCAACCAAACAGGTTAAAGACGAAATCAAGTCTATCGTCGCTGAAAAGCTTTATGGTGGCGAGGATATGGGGCTTGTTACTCAGCCCTCAATTATTCTTGTTATCGGCGTAAATGGTGTGGGTAAGACTACCACAATCGGTAAAATGGCATCTATGTACAAGGCTCAGGGCAAGAAAGTTATCCTCGGTGCTGCAGATACATTCAGAGCTGCTGCAATTGATCAGCTTGATGTCTGGGCACAGCGTGCAGATGTTGAAATTATCAAGCATAAAGAGGGTGCAGACCCTGCTGCGGTAATTTTTGATACAATTCAGGCAGGTAAGGCAAGAATGGCAGATATCCTTATCTGTGACACTGCAGGCAGACTTCACAATAAGAAAAATCTCATGGATGAGCTTGGCAAGATTTACAGAGTTATTGACCGTGAACTTCCTTATTCTGACCGTGAAGTGCTTCTTGTGCTTGATGCAACAACAGGTCAGAATGCAGTAAATCAGGCAAGAGAATTCATGAACGTTGCTGAGATCACGGGCATTGTTCTCACAAAGCTTGACGGTACTGCAAGAGGCGGTGTTGTTCTTGCAATCAAGAATGAACTGAAAATTCCCGTTAAATTCATCGGCGTTGGTGAAGGTATAGATGACCTTCAGCCATTCAATCCTCAGATGTTTGCGGAAAGTCTTTTCAATGAACTTCCGGAAAGCTATAAAGAAAAGGAAAACGAGGTGTTACCTGTATATGAACAACCGCTTGAAAAAGTTGAACTCACAGACACAAGTGAAGCAGAAGAAGCCGTTAAGGAATTTTTTGAAAACCTCATGGAAAATAGCGAAAGCGACGGATACGATGATGTATCAGACGGGGCTGACGGATATGAAGATTCTGCCCAGGGAGAATGTGCCGAAGGAAATAGCACAGCAGTTCTCTCAGGCAGCGAAGAATGTCAGCAGGGACAGGAGAACACCTCCTCAGAAATCGAAGAAGTCACACAGACTGTCGTTTCGTCCGATAGTGGAGAAGACTCCGACGTTGATTCACTCTACGGTTCGATCGATAAATTCTATCTCTAATCTAATTGGAAAAGGCGATATAATATGAAATTCCTTATTGCTACACATAATATAAAAAAGCGTGATGAATTAAGCCGTATCCTGAAACCTCTCGGCATTGATGCTGTTATCGCATCTGATATCGGAATGGAAATAACCGATGCTGAGGAAACAGGCACAACATTTGCAGAAAATGCAAGAATCAAGGCAGAAAGCGGTTGCCGTGAAACGGGACTTCCTTGCATTGCAGACGATTCGGGACTTTGCATTGATGCGCTTGACGGCAGACCCGGTGTTTACTCTGCAAGATATGCAGGCGGTCACGATACACCTTATTCACACAAAATGTCAGTACTTCTTGAAGAAATGAAAGATGTACCCAAAGAAAAAAGAACTGCACGATTCATAAGTTCTGTCTGCTGTATTTTCCCTGACGGCAGAGAACTTACTGTTGAAGGTACTTGTGAAGGCCGGATTGGTTTTGCACCGGAGGGTGACGGCGGTTTCGGTTTTGACCCCGTATTCTTCGTTGGTGACAGAAGCTTTGCAACATTCACACCCGAAGAAAAGGATGCAGTCAGCCACAGAGGTAATTCATTAAGGCTTCTCTGTGAAAAATTACCCGAATTTCTGAAAGGATAATATATAATATGACAGGAAAAGAAAGAGCCGAATGGCGTGCAAAAGCGAATCATCTTGAACCTCTTTTTCAGCTCGGAAAAGGCGGAATTTCAGATGCATTTATTGAACAGGTCAACGGCGCACTCAATACAAGAGAATTAATCAAATTCAAGGTGCTTCTTGAAACATCACCCTTGACACCGAGAGAAGCTGCAGACGAAGTTGCAGAAAAAACAGGTGCAGATGTCATTCAGGTCATCGGCGGTGTTATCGTGCTTTACAGATATAACCCCAAGCTTCATGAAGACGAAAAAAAGAAGAAGCCCAAAGTCAAGGTAAAGCCCAGAAAATACAAGGGCTTTGAAAACGAAAAACCCAAGGCACCCAGCAAAAAGGCTGTCAAAATGGCTGCTCAGCGTAAAGCTGCGGCTGCTAAAAAAGCATCAAGATGAGAATAGGGATGTATGGCGGAAGCTTCAATCCGCCACATAACGGTCATCTGTATCTTGCCGAAGAAGTCGGCAGACTTGCAAAGCTCGATAAAATTATCATCATTCCCTCAAACATTTCTCCGCAGAAAAGCAATAACGGTAACATTGACCCTGTTCACCGTATCAATATGTGTAAAGAAGTGTTTCATTCTCCTCTTTTTGAGGTTTCCGACTGTGAAATTTCAAGGGGTGGCAGAAGTTATACTGTTAATACTCTGACATATCTAAGAGAGCAGTACACGGATGATGAATTATATCTTTTCATGGGTTCTGATATGCTTCTGTCGTTCCATACATGGTACAGATATGAAGATATCCTGAAAATGTGTACCCTTTGTGCAATTTCCCGTGATGATGACGAAAGTGCAGACAAACTCAGAAATTATGCCGACACTGTTCTGAGTACAGGCAGAGTTCTCATTTTTGATATCGAACCCATTGAAGTAAGTTCATCCGAAATCAGGGAAAACCTGAAAAGCGGAAAAAGCTGTAAAGGTTTAATCAGCGAAAAAACAGAAAAATATATAAAGGAAAATAAACTGTATGGACAGTAAGTATCAGTCATATATTGAACTTATAAAATCAAAGCTTTCCCCGTACCGTTTCAATCATTCCGTCGAAGTTGCAAAATCAGCGGTTTATCTAACGAAAAAATACGGCGGTGACAGTGAGAAGATGTATGTTGCAGGACTTCTGCATGATGTACTCAAGGAAGCCGACAGTGAAGAGACATTTTATTATGTTGATAAATATGACATCAAACTGACAAAGCTTGAAAAAGTGACACCCAAGCTGTGGCATGCTATTGTCGGTGCTGAGTTTATAAAAAATGAACTCGGAATTGACGATGATGAAATCATAACTGCCGTAAGGTATCACACCACAGGCAGGGCAGATATGACACTTTCTGAAAAAATACTGTTTATTGCAGATTTTATTTCAGCCGACAGGGATTATAACGGTGCCGATGAAATGCGTGAAAGGGCAGAGAAAAGCCTTGAATGCGCAATGGACATGGGTCTGTCTTTCACAATAGCAGACCTTGTTGAACACGGCAGACCTGTTCATCCCGACACGGTTGATGCTTATAATGATATTAAATTACAGGAGTGAAAATATGGAAACAAACATGACGGTTGAAAAAATCGTAAAAGTGCTTGATAATAAAAAAGCAGAAGAAATCAAAGTAATTAAGATTTCGGAATTGACAGTTCTGGCAGATTACTTTATAATAGCAAACGGTACGTCAAACACACATGTCAGAGCCCTTGCAGAAGAAGTTGAAGCAGAGCTTTCCGATGCAGGTGTTGAACCCAGAAATATAGAAGGCAGATCAACAGGCTGGATACTTCTTGACTACAGTGACGTTGTTGTGCACGTCTTCACACCTCATGACAGAGAATACTATAATCTTGAAAGACTCTGGCAGGACGGCGAAGAAGTTGATATTTCTTCATTAATAAGTGAATAATTTCTCAAAGGAGATTTTTATAATGAATTATGATTTTAAATCTGCCGAAGCCAAATGGCAGAAAAGATGGGAAGAATCAGGTGTATTTAATGCATCAGATGATTATTCCAAACCTAAATTCTACGGTCTTGTAGAATTCCCTTATCCCAGCGGAGCAGGTATGCACGTAGGTCATATCAAGGCTTACAGCGGTCTTGAAGTTATTTCAAGAAAAAGAAGACTTCAGGGCTATAACGTGCTTTTCCCCATAGGCTTTGACGCTTACGGACTTCCCACAGAAAACTATGCTATCAAGACAGGTATTCATCCCCGTCAGGTAACAGATACAAACATTGAAAAGTTCACTTCTCAGCTCAAGAAAGTCGGTTTCTCATTTGACTGGACAAAGGTTATCGACACAACAGAAGAGGGCTACTACAAGTGGACTCAGTGGATTTTCCTTAAGATGTTTGAAAAGGGACTTGCATTCCGTGACAAGACTCTTGTTAACTACTGTCCCTCATGTAAGGTTGTTCTTTCAAATGAAGACTCTCAGGGCGGCAAGTGTGACATCTGCCACAGCGATGTTGTTCAGAAGTCAAAGGATGTTTGGTATCTTCGTATAACAGAATATGCGGACAAGCTTCTCCAGGGTCTTGAAGATGTTGATTATCTTCCCAATATCAAGCTTCAGCAGGTCAACTGGATCGGTAAATCAAGAGGTGCATTCGTTGATTTTTCCATCAAGAACATTGATGAACAGCTCAGAATTTACACAACCCGTCCCGATACACTTTTCGGTGTAACATTTATGGTTATCGCTCCGGAGCATCCCATTATCGATAAGTATGCCGATAAGATAGGCAATATGGATGCAATCAAGGCATACCGTGAAGAATGCAGCAAAAAAACAGAGTTTGAAAGAACTCAGCTTGTCAAGGATAAGACAGGTGTTTGCATCGACGGTCTGACTGCTATCAATCCCGTAAACGGCAAGGAAATTCCTGTTTACATATCTGACTATGTAATGATGGGTTATGGTACAGGTGCCATCATGGCTGTTCCCGCACATGACAGCCGCGACTATGATTTCGCAAAGAAATTCGGTATTGATATTATTGAAGTCATCAAGGGCGGTGACATCTCAGTTGAAGCTTATGCCGGTGACGGTGAAATGGTCAACTCCGATTTCCTCAACGGTTTTACAAACAAGAAAGATTCAATCGCAAAGATGATAGATTTCCTGCAGGAAAAAGGCATCGGCGAAGGCGGTGTTCAGTATAAGATGAAGGACTGGGCATTCAACCGTCAGAGATACTGGGGTGAACCCATTCCTATCGTTCATTGTGACAAATGCGGTATGGTTGCTGTGCCTTATGAAGATCTTCCTCTCCGTCTTCCCGAAGTCCAGAACTTTGAACCCGGTTCAGACGGTGAAAGTCCTCTTGCAAAGATTGATAGCTTCGTAAACTGCACTTGTCCCAAGTGTGGTGGTGCAGCAAAGAGAGAAACCGATACAATGCCTCAGTGGGCAGGTTCATCATGGTATTTCCTCAGATATATCGACCCCAAGAACAAAAACGTTTTTGCAGACAGCGATAAACTCAAGTACTGGATGCCCGTTGACTGGTACAACGGTGGTATGGAGCACGTTACAAGACATCTTATCTATTCAAGATTCTGGTATAAATTCCTCTATGACCTCGGTGAAGTGCCTTACGCAGAGCCTTATGCAAAGAGAACTGCTCAGGGGCTTATCCTTGGACCTGATGGCGTAAAGATGAGTAAGTCAAGAGGCAATGTTATTGACCCGAACGAAGTTGTTGACTCAATGGGTGCTGATGTACTCCGTACTTATGTACTCTTTATGGGTGACTATGAGCAGGCTGCTCCCTGGAGTGAAGACAGTGTCAAGGGCTGTAAGAGATTTGTTGACAGAATCTGGAATCTTCTTGAAATCGTAAAAGACGGTGATGAATATTCTGCAGAGCTTTCAAGCTCAATGCATAAGACAATCAAGAAAGTTTCAGAAGACATCGAAGCAATGAAGTTCAATACAGCTATTGCGGCTCTTATGACACTTCTCAACCAGATTTATTCAGTGGGTTCAATCAATAAGGCAGAACTTAAGACACTTCTTCTTCTCGTAAATCCCTTTGCTCCTCATGTTACAGAGGAAATGTGGGAAAAGATGAGCTTCGGCGGTACTGTAACAGACCAGACATGGCCTGAATATGACGAAGCTAAGTGCGTTGATGCAACTGTTGAAATTGCTGTTCAGGTAAACGGCAAAATCAAGGCAAGAATCAATGTTGCAACAGAAATTTCAAATGAAGATGCAATTGCTGCTGCAAAGGAAGTTGACGCTGTCAAGGAACTCATTGACGGCAAACAGGTTGTAAAAGAACTTTATGTCAAGGGCAAGCTTGTCAATATCGTAGTAAAAATGTAATAATATTTTCGGGCAGTCTTTGGCTGTCCGAAATTTTACATATTTATAAGTGGTGATTTTATGAAAATTCTTGTTATATTTACAGGCGGAACAATCGGCAGTGCAGTATCTGACGGCTGGATTTCTCCCAATGACGAAATGAAGTATCTACTTATTGAGAAATACCGTGAAATCACGGGAGATGATACTGAATTTGTGACGCTCAATCCCTATACAATTCTCAGTGAAAACCTCTGTGCAGACAATCTTAACTGCCTGATAAAATGTGTTGGAAAAAACATTGAAAAATATGACGGAATCATTGTCACCCACGGAACAGATACTTTGCAGTATACTGCTGCGGCGCTGTCATATGCTTTCGGTAGTAACTATACTCCCGTTGTGCTTGTTTCAAGTAATTATCCCATAGATGATGAAAGGGCAAACGGGATTCATAATTTTATTGGTGCTGTTGAATTTATAAAATCACAAACCGGCAGGGGAGTTTTTGTCAGCTATAAAAATAAAGATGAAAACATAAAAATTCATGTTGCATCAAGAATTGTAAGCCATGTGGAATCCTTTGATGAAATATACAGCATCGATAATCAGCCCTTTGCTGTTTATGATGAAAAAATATCTCTCAATCCTCATTTTAAATATTCAGATTGCGGGAATGCTGTTGCAGATGCGCATTTTTGTGAGCATTCGCAGATTCTTTCTGTAGTTGCAATGCCCGGAGACGGCTATGACTATGATTTGTCAAAGTATAAGGCTGTGATTCTTCGTCCGTATCATTCCGGAACGCTGAATACTGCAAGCAATGCATTAGCTGATTTTTGTAAACAAGCAAAAGAAAACGGAATCCCTGTTTTTATTGTAAATGTACACGGTGGCACAACTTATGAGTCCTCAAAACTATATGAGGAACTCGGAATAACAGTATTGCCTATGTGCAGTTTTATTGCTGTTTATATAAAAGCATGGCTTGCAATAAGTCTTGAAATGAATATAAAAGAATTTGTTAATTTGCCTATTTCAAATGAATTTATAAATTAAAAAATCTCCCATAATGATATGCACCCCAAAAGTTAGACACTTTTGGAGGTGCATATTTTTATGGCAAAGAAAGGAACAAAACAAAAAAGGTACTCGACAGAATTCAAAATAGGTGTTATAGTTGATATGCGCGAGAACCACATGAGTTATAGTG
>JAFXLD010000042.1 GCA_017531385.1 Clostridia bacterium | reverse complement strand
ATGGCAATGTGGAAGTTCAAAAACGAAAAAAAGCCAACAAAAAAGCGTTTTTTAATAAATATTTTAGTGTATTCTTTTATTTATGCTAAAAAACCGTGTCTCGCTTGATTGCGAAACACGGTTTATCGACAGTCAGACAGGTACTGCAATGGTAGTACCTGTAATTTTTTTATTGCATCAGACTTCTGCTTTTTTGATTTTATAGAAGTGGATGATGTTCATATCTTCTTCCATATCAAGACCGTGCGAGCCGCATCCGCCGTCGATTTCATGGCATCCGTGGTCGGGCATAAAACCGTATAAAACATTGTGTTGTTTCCATTTTTTGTTTATATTTTCAGCGAGAACGGAATAGAAATTAATGTTGTGTTCGAGAGCAGACATTGCTTCCTGTGATTCAGGCCCGAATTTGTGCATTGTTCCGTCATAATTACCGTTATATATTACGATAAGGTCGTAAATATCTTCGTCAATGAGTTCAAGAGCCTTTTTGTTGACTTCTTCAACATCATCATAAATAAAATAGTCCATTTCCCGTTCCAGAAATATTTTTGAAATGCTGTCACCCGATGTTGAAACAATAGCACATTTTTTGCCGGCTTTAATAAAATAATCAAAAAGAGTGTCTGTTTTCAGAACGGGTTTTTCATATTTTCTGATACCGTGTACTTCCGGCATAACTCCCGTATACATTGATGCAAAGCACACAGGTGTGACACTTGGCATAACGGACAGCATCGGTATTGCAAGATCGGAAACGGCTGCAGCCTTTGCAAACATTTCTGTGTATTTCTGATAAAGATACAGTGCCACTGCATCGGGATTATAAAGAACGGCTCTGTCGATTTTCTTTTCACCAAGAACTGATTTTGCTTTTTCTGTTATCAGTTTGTTAGGTTTTTCGATTGAATCGGAAGCATCAACCCCGAAAAGTTCACACACGGTTGCAGTAACAGATGTTAAACATATTGAATTATAAAAATCAGCCATTTTGCATACCTCTTTTTTCTGAATATATCCATATTGTAGCAGTTTGAGAGTTGTTTTGCAACAAATTATACATATTATATAAAAATTAAGTCTAATTTTGTAAGTATGTTTCGTTGATTTTTTATTTTCAATGTGTTAAAATTATAACAATAATTTTATTTTAATGCATTTATATAATTTGTTTGGAGGTATTTATTATGGCAAGAGTATTTAATTTCTCAGCAGGTCCCTCAATGCTTCCCGAAGAGGTACTTAAAAAGGCAGCAGCAGAAATGCTTGATTATCAGGGCAGCGGACAGTCCGTTATGGAGATGTCACACAGATCAAAGGTTTTTGACGCTATCATAAAGGACACAGAAAAGCTTTTCAGAGAGCTTTACAAAATCCCCGAAAACTACAAAGTTCTTTTCCTTCAGGGTGGTGCTTCAACACAGTTTGCAGCTATCCCTCTCAACTTCATGAACGGCAGCGGCAAGGCTGATTACATCATCACAGGTCAGTGGGCAAAGAAAGCATATCAGGAAGCTGCAAAGTACGGCGAAGTAAGAGCTGTTGCATCATCAGCAGACAAGACTTTCTCCTACATACCCAAGACAACTGCCGCAGATTTCGACAAGGACGCAGACTATGTTTACATCTGTATGAACAACACAATTTACGGCACAATCTTCCATGAGCTTCCCGATGTCGGTGAAACTCCCCTTATTGCAGACGTTTCATCATGTTTCCTTTCAGAGCCTCTTGACATCAGCAAGTTTGCTGTTGTTTACGGCGGTGCGCAGAAGAACGTAGCTCCCGCAGGTGTTACAATCTGCATCATCCGTGAGGATATGCTCGGCAAGGCAAGAGATATCACTCCCACAATGCTCAACTATCAGATCATGGCTGATAACGATTCACTTTACAATACTCCTCCCTGCTGGAACATCTATATCACAAAGCTTGTTCTTGAATGGATCAAGGATATGGGCGGTCTTGAAGCAATGAAAGAGAGAAACGAAAAGAAGGCTAAGATTCTTTACGATTTCCTTGACAATTCAAAAATGTTCAAGGGTACAGTTGTTCCCGAAGACCGTTCACTCATGAACGTTCCTTTCGTAACAGACAGCGAAGAACTCAATGCAAAGTTCATCAAGGAAGCTACTGAAAACGGCTTTGTTAACCTCAAGGGTCACCGCTCAGTTGGCGGTATGAGAGCTTCAATCTACAATGCAATGCCCGTTGAAGGCGTTGAAAAGCTCGTAGAGTTCATGGCTAAATTTGAACAGGAGAACGCATAATCATGTATAATATTCTTACACTCAATAAAATTTCAAAAACAGGTCTTTCAAATTTTGATGCTGCAAAGTATGCCTGTGCAGATGATTTTGCTGCTCCCGATGCTGTAATCGTCCGCTCAGCTTCAATGCACGAAATGGAAATCCCCTCATCAGTTCTTGCAATCGCAAGAGCAGGTGCAGGCTACAACAACATTCCCGTTGATGCTTGCACAGAAAAGGGCATCTGCGTGTTCAATACACCCGGTGCTAACGCAAACGCAGTTAAAGAGCTTGTTATCTGCGGACTTCTTCTTGCATCAAGAAGAGTTGTACCCTCAATTGACTGGTGCAGAACTCTCAAGGGTGAAGACGAAATCAGCAAAAAGATTGAAAAAGGCAAGTCAAACTTTGCAGGTCCTGAAATCATGGACAAGACACTCGGTGTTATCGGTCTTGGTGCAATCGGTATCAAGGTTTGTAATGCTGCTGTGGCTCTCGGCATGAACGTTATCGGTTATGACCCCTACCTTTCAGAAAAAGGTGCTGCAATGCTTGATTCATCAGTTACTGTTACAGCAGATGTTAACGATATTTTCGTAAACAGTGATTACATTTCAGTTCATGCTCCTCTTACAGATTCCACAAAGGGTATCGTTGGCAAGGAAACACTTGCAATGGCTAAAGACGGCGTGAGAGTTCTGAACTTTGCCCGTGGCGGTCTTGTTGACAACGAAGCAATCGTTGAAGCAATCAAGAGCGGCAAATGTGCAGCTTATGCAACAGATTTCCCCACAGACGAACAGCTCTGTCTTGACGGTGTTATCGCAATGCCTCACCTCGGTGCTTCAACTCCCGAATCAGAAGAAAACTGTGCTGTTATGGCAGTTAATCAGATTGCTGAATACCTCGAAAAAGGTAATGTTGTAAACTCTGTAAATCTTCCCTGCATTTCAAAGGATATGACAGGCGGCAAGAGAATCACAGTTATCACAAAGGGCGACGTAAGTGCAGCTGTTCTTGCAGCAGCAGGCAGTGATGATGCTGTTTCAGCTGTCAGAAAAGATATCGGTTATGTTATCGTTGACGGTGCAAATGACGATGCAGTTGATGCAGTCAATGCTGTTGACGGCGTAATTGCAGTAAGAGCAATCTAATAAAAACCAAGAAAAGACCGAGTAACATCGGTCTTTTGATTTATTATAATGTATTTTCGGTAAACAATAATTTATCGGTGAGTTAGGAGTTAGAAGTTAGGAGTTAGGAGTGTCGGAAGTGCTGCGCACTTGTTCCGCTACGCTCTAAAAAAAGATACTAAAAATGTTAAAAAACCACCATTTATGCTGAATCTGTATTATAATGGGGTAAGGGGCAAAGCCCCTTCATAAACTCCTCACTTCTCACTCCTAACTATTGTCGGGCATAGTCCGATAAATTATTGTTTTTGAAAGGAGTTTAACATGAATATTTCTTCCTATATGCCTGTGCAGATTATAAGCGGAAAAGGTTGTCTGAAAGAAAATTCCGGATTGCTTAAAGACATGGGAAAAAGCTGTCTTATTGTCACAGGCGGAAACTCTGCAAAAAAGTGCGGTGCATTGAAAGATGCCATTGAAGCGCTTAAAAAAAATGAAATATCATACCATATATTTGACGGCATAACAGAAAATCCTCAGACTGCAGACTGTCACAGAGCTGGAGAGAAGGCAAGGGAAAACGGTGCTGAATTTATAATCGGTATCGGTGGAGGCTCCCCTCTTGATGCATCAAAGGCAATAGCAATTTATGCCTCAAATCCCAACTTGGCACCTGCCGACATTTATCTGAGAAAATACACCAACAAATCTCTTCCCGTTGTGCTTGTTGGCACAACATCAGGTACAGGCAGTGAGGTTACGGGTGTTTCCGTGCTTACGGACAGCAGTGTAAATCTCAAAAAGAGTATTTCGGGTCACGACTGTTATTCCGTTATTTCTTTCTGCGACTATACTTACACCATGACAATGCCTTATTCCGTTACGGTTTCAACGGCTCTCGATGCCTTTGCACACGCTGTTGAAGCATACTTTTCATCAACGGCAAATGACATAAGCGATGTATATGCAGAAAAGGCTTTCAGCATGCTCAGACCGGGACTTCTCCACTTTTATAACAATAAGTCATTACCCGATGAAAGTCTTCGTGAAGAGCTTTATAGCGCATCTCTCTTTGCAGGTCTTTGTCTTAACATAACAGGCACCTGTTTCCCGCACACAATGGGTTATATCCTGACAGAGGATTTCGGAATAGCTCACGGCAGAGCCTGTGCGGCATTCATTCCCGAATTTATAAGAATTTCCGCAGAAAACATGCCCTGCAAAGCTCAGAAACTTTTTGCTATAATGGATATGGATTGTAACACTCTCTGCAATCTCATTGAAACTCTTTCGGATATCAATATAACAATAACTCCTGAACAGATGGCGAAGTATGAAACCAGATGGACAGACCCTGTAAAAAATTTCAGCCGTACCCCCGGCAATTTCACCTCGGATACAGCTGTGAATCTTCTTAAAAAATTATATTTTTAATCCCGTTTTTGCGTTAAGTATATTTCTGAAAACGGCAACCTGATTGCCTGAAATATATTTATCGGTGTGCATACTGCCGAAATACCACTTCTTATATTTACACTGAACGGCAAGCTCATCAAAAAACGCATTAAGCGCAGAAACGGAGAACTGTTCATTCTTCTGCATGAGCAGAAATTCTCTTGTTTTTGACGGTGGTTCATGAGTAATGATCAGATCAACATCATAATTTACCTGCTCGAGGCGATTTACCGCTGAGAGCAGTTCTTCTTTTGTGGGGATTTCAAGACGTTCAGAGTCATCATCCTCAAAACGCAGTTCAGCTTCGGGAGACTCACCACCACCCATTGTGAACACCTTCATTCCCTCGATTGTGTAAATCTG
Source organism: Clostridia bacterium (assembly GCA_017531385.1). Lineage (GTDB taxonomy): Bacteria > Bacillota > Clostridia > Oscillospirales > Acutalibacteraceae > UBA1081. Next base: position 21,929 of record JAFXLD010000042.1, on the reverse strand, counting down.
ACCTCTCATAAGATGATAGAGGTTTCCGCAGATGTTACGTGCTTTTCCGCCGTTCCAGTCTTCGGCAGGGAATTTATTGAGAATCTTAAAATTTTCATGTGTTCCGTCAACAAAGCAGATGTTATATTTGCGCTTGCCGAGATTTCTTAAAATTTTATCTTCGTTTTTGGAATCGTCCCAGATAAAACCGAAGTCACCGCAGATTATGAGTGTATCATGGATTTTCATAAATTTCAGCTTGTCTGCTGAAAGACGGGATAAATCTCCGTGTATGTCACCGGTAATGTATACCATGATTTTTCCTCCGTAAAATTTATATTTTCATATTTACATTTTATTTTTTTAATTGTATAATTATTATACACTAATGTGGTGGGTGTGTCTATGAAAAAATCAATAATTTTTATATTAATTTTAATTCTGGCTCTGATTCCGACATTTTCCGTGTCGGTTTCTGCCGAATATTACAACATGAACCTTGAAGATATGCGTTCCGAAGCGTATCTTCTTGTAAATATTGATACAGGTGCAACCGTTTTTTCGCAGAATGCGGACAAGCAGCTCAAATGTGCATCTCTTGTAAAAACCGCAACTGCTCTTGTTGTTGTTGAAAACTGTGATGACCTTGATGCCATGGTCACCGTTACGGAATCTGCAATATCCCCTCTTGAAGGGCTGTACAGCTCATCTGCTGACCTTAAAGCAGGTGAACAGATAAGTGTACGTAATCTTCTTTACTGCATGATGCTTGAAAATGCAAACGATGCTGCAAATGTTCTTGCCGAATACATAGGCGGTACCATCGAAAATTTTGTTAAGATGATGAACGATACAGCAAAAGAACTCGGTTGCAACAACACGAATTTCACAAATGCTCACGGTCTTGATGAAGAGGGTGAGTACACAACTGCAAACGATATGTACATTCTCACAAAAAAGGCAATTGAATATTCAGTCCTGTCCGATATGGCGGAAATTGTGGATTATACCGTACCTGCAACAAATATGTCTGAACCCAGAGAACTCAACAACTGGTTTGATATGATAGAAAACGGCACAAGATATTATTATTCATATGCAAAAGGCTTCAAATGCGGTATGACGGACGAAGCTAAACGGTGTGCAAGCGTAGTCGGAACGAAAGATGCTTATTCATACATCGGAATAATTCTCGGCTGTCCCAGCGAATGTATTGACGGTTGCGGATATCCCGACAACACAGATCTTTACGAGGCAAGACGTATGCTGCGTTGGGCTTTTGCAAACCTTAAAATGACCACTGTTGCAGAACCGACAGATGTTATGACAACAATTCCCGTTACGTTATCAGCCGATGCAGATCACGTCCGTCTTGTGCCCGAGAAACAGATCCAGGCATTGCTTTTAAGTTCAGTTGATGAATCAAGCCTTGAATTTATCTATGAAACGGAAGAAAATGTTATGGCACCGATAGAAAAAGGACAGGTGCTCGGCAACGTTAAAATCAAATACGCAGACAGCGTCATAGCAGATGTCAACCTTGTTGCAGGCGACAGCATCAGCCGCAGCGGTATGATGTTTATGGGACACATTGTAAAAACAGTTTTTCTGTCCCCTGTATTTTTAATTATTGCAACAATTGTAATACTCGGCGTTCTGATATACATGGCGATAATTTATAACAACTACAAGAAAAAACAGAAGGCAACAAGAAAAAGACTCAGGGATATCAAGGAACAGAATTACGCATCATCTGCCGATCTTTCTGAGATAAACAAATAACAGACTCACGGAAGGCTGTATCAATAAGATGAAGAATCCGTTTTCTTCTGACGACAGGCGTATGTGTATACGTCGAGTCAGAAAAAACGGATAAAAAGAAACTTAAAATTGAAAAATTATGTCAGTATAATTGTTAAGCGGACTGCAAGACTTAAAAATCTTTGCAATCTGCTTTATTATTTATTCTGTTTCTTTTGGTCTTCGCTTAGTGAGACAGCCTCTTTTAACCCGCATTAAAGCAAATATTAAGATCAACATATCCGTCAATACCGTCAACTCTGCCCGAGTCCGAATATTGCCATATACTGTATTGGTAATAGAACTTTGGTGCAACACCTTCGTGCTGTGCATACCAGAAAACATAATCACTTATTTTATCAAGATCATATCTTACATATGCGTCAGTAAGATTGAAATATACAGCAGGTGTATAACCGGCTGCTTTTATTTTTTCACAGAAAGCAACCGCACATTCTGTGAGCACATTGCCGGGCAGATTATCCGTTCTCATCCCTACCCCGGGGTCATTTTCCCAGTCAAAAACAACAGGTGCATCAATTTTATAATCTTTTATTATATCAAGCACAAATTCAGCCTCTTCAACGGCCTCTTCGGTAGTAATTGCCTGTGAATAGAAATAAACGCCGACTTGAAGCCCTGCATCTGCAGCACCGACAAGATTTTTTCTTACATTATCATCCTCGTGGATACTTCCCTTTGAGCCGTATCCGCGGAGCCCTGCACGTATGATAGCAAAATCTATACCGTCAGCGGCAACTTTATCCCAATCAATATCTCCCTGAAAAGCTGACACATCTATACCTGTGGAATAACTGACAGAATTATCCGAATACTTTATTCTGCCGTCTTCCATGATAAAGTTTTCGTGTAAATATGCAGATGCGGGGATATCAGGATAATAAGGCACTTCACCGTTCATAAACATCGTTGTTTCTTCCGGCTCTGTAATGATGGTTACGGGATTTTTTTCTGTGTTATCTGCAAGATTTATAATCACAACGGCTAAAACAGCACTCAGAATTATCACTGCAGCTAATATATAATAAGGAATAAATTTTTTGTCTTTTAAATTCATTTTTTGTTCCTTTCTGTCGGATATATTATAATCATAACATAATACTGCACCTGAATACAATAGTAAATTATATGACAATTCTGTAACGGCAAGTACGCCATATTCTTGTTTTCTCTTGTTGACAGTACAAAAAAAAAGTTATATAATTATTTTATATTTATATGGAGGTGCCTTGTCTTGGATAATAAAAAGAAACTTACAATTATAATCGCCGTTCTGGCTGTTGTCTGTGTTTTTGCAGTTCTTGTTTTCAGCGGAATACTCAGCGGTGACAAATTCTTCGGTGAAGAAGAATCAACAGACAGCGAAATCATTTCTGCATCCGATGATTACATGCAATATGTAAAATCAAACGGAAAGAACGAACTGCCTTATCTCAGCACTGATATTGAAAATGTTTTTTACACAATTTCAACCGAAGGTGTGGTTAAATTCTATTCTTTTGCAGATAATACATTTACCCCCGTTGATGCAAGCGGAACATATGATGTTTCTGTTGTAATGAGTGAGCAGAAGGTCAGCACAACCGTCACTTATTATGAAAAAGACGGTGTAATCTCAGGTTACGGTCTGTATACAGGAAAAACAGACAGTTTTGACCTTTATCCTTACGCATTTTTCCGTCTTACAAATTACGGCGAGAACTATGACAAAGCTTATTCCACAAGCTGTCTGCTTCTTGTTGACACTACAGAAGATGATTTCTACAGCAATGAAAAAGTTTACGAAGAGCCGTTTATCTTCAAATACAGTGATTCATCATGCACAAGAATGCTTTCTGAAGCCAACAGAACAGTCGGTATAGACGGCACAAAAAGAAGCGACTACTCTCTTATCAACGATGCTGTTATTGACGGTTCGATTGCACATCAGTTGTTCTTCTCAGGCAGACAGTATGCTGAAGCAGACGAAAAGGTTGACCTTTTCAGAAGCGGCGGCAGCGGCAACAATGTTGATAATGTCCGTCTTGCCATGGATGTCCTCGGAAACTGGGCAAAGTATGTTGATGGTTCAATAATGTACATCACAACAGATGAAAACGAAAATATAATTATTGAAAAATATGATACTGACAGTGAAGAGACAGAAACCGTAAAAACATTTGACGGTGTAAAGAGAGATGATATTCTTGTTTCAGGCGATTATCTTTACATTATCAGCAAAAACGTGGTTTATTATCTTCTTGAGGATAAAGAAGTAAGCCTTGCATATAACAAAGCAGACAGCTTCAGAGCTGATATGTTTATAAGTGATGGTAAAACTTTTGTTGTAAGAGGCTATGAAGACAATCGTTACCCCTGTATGATTACAGCAGATGCCGAAAGCGGTACTGTAAAAAATGCATATACAAATGACTTCTTCAGATACGTTGTAAATCCCATTCTTGCAGGAGACAATGTTATCTTCTCCGTACAGGCAAGCGATAATTTCAGTTATTATATTTTCTAAGGAGTCCGAATCATGAGAACCATAAAATTAGGCACATCGGATCTTCAGGTACCAGTTGTTGCAGTCGGTTTCTGGCGTCTGAACAGAAATACCGATGTGAAAACTGCTGAAGATTTTATCAGAACAGCAATCGAAAACGGTGCAAATTTTTTCGATCATGCTGATATTTACGGCAGAGGCGAAGCTGAAAAAATATTCTCAGAAGCAATCGGAATGAATGACAGCATCCGTGAACAGATTATGATTCAGTCAAAATGCGGCATTGTTCCCGGTGTAAGCTTTGATTTTTCAAAAAAACACATTCTTGAATCCGTTGACGGCAGTCTGAAAAGACTTGGTACAGATTATCTTGATGTGCTTCTTCTTCACCGACCCGATACTCTTATGGAGCCTGAAGAAGTCTGTGAAGCATTTGATATTCTGAAAGCAAACGGAAAAGTCCGCAATTTCGGTGTTTCAAATGAAAACATATGGCAGATGGAATTTCTGAGAAAAAATCTCAATGTTCCTCTTGTTGCAAATCAGATGCAGCTTAGCATTGCACATTGTCCGATGATTCAATCGGGGCTCAATGTAAACATGTTCAACGATTCTGCAGTTGAAAGAGGCAGCGGAATCATTGAATATTGCAGACTCAATAAAATAACCATTCAGGCATGGTCACCGTTCCAGCACGGTTTTGCAAAAGGCACATTTATTGATAATCCCGATTTCCCCGAGCTCAACAACAAACTCAGCGAAATTGCAGAGAAATACGATGTTTCAAAAACAACAATCGTTATGTCATGGCTTCTTTCTCATCCTGCAAAGATTCAGCCCATCACAGGTACTCTCAAAAAAGAAAGAATGCTTGAATGTCTGAAAGCAGCGGATATAACACTCAACCGTGAAGAATGGTATGCAATTTATATGAGTGCAGGCAATATTTTGCCATAAATAAAATTCAAAAAAACATCAACTCCGAACAGAAACAACTGCTCGGAGTTTTTTTCTGTTACGCTACACAATCCCGACAATGAAATCCACACGCATGATAATCTACATTTTATTAACAAATGATTATTTTTAAGAAATTTTTATTGTAAAATTTTAATATATCTGTTATAATGCTTTTATGAAAGATTAGTATAGGAGGGTTTTTATGAACAAATTGCTTGAATATATTGAAAACTCCTGCAAAAATTTAGCGGATAATCAATCATCTTACCGTTACAAGAAAATGATTCTTGATAAAATGACTGAAAGAGCTGATGAGATTTCCAGAGCAGGACTCAGAGACGAAAAGGTTCTTACAGAACTTATTGCAGATGAATTCTGTGACCTCGAAGCAGGTTATGCCGAACATGAAAAGAAAAAACGCAGAAAAAAACTGCTGAAAATCGGTTTACCTGTGGGCAGTCTTGTTTTCCTGACTCTGATATTAATCTCATTCTTTGTGGTGAGTTCAACTACAGGAGCATGGAATAAAACATGGCTCGTCATTGTGGGCGGAGTTTTCGCTCTGGTTATATTTTGGTTTAGTCTCGCAATTGCAAAGCTTTGTACTATGCGCAGAGTTTTCCATCCGATAGCACGTGTGCTTATAGCAGGCTGTGCATTACTGTTTGCAGTTTTTATGTTCCTGTTCTTCCTCATGATGATGCCTGAACTTCTGGTATGGCCCATTCTTCCCGCCGGAGTTATTATTGCACTTCTTGCAGATCTTATTTTTGCTTTTGCAACAAAACAGAAACTGCGTACAATCTCCCTTTTTGTTTATATGCCCACAATTTCAACAATGCTTTATATAATTCTTTCCGCATATAAAATTGTTACATGGACTGCCGGCTGGCCGATTATTCTTCTCGGTCTTGTTGCAGACGTTGCTTATATCATATATATCATAATAAGTAACATGAAATATTTCACATACAAGCAGGAGGTGGAGGAATAATGAAGCGAAGACTTGAAGCTGAACTCTGGGATAAAATGCATTATCTGTTCCGTGATTTCAATGACAGAATGGTTCATGTTGAACTGAATTATGATTTTGTTCCTGATATCGAAGCTCTTAAAACCGTGATCATCTGTGCTTTTGAAAAAGTGCCTGTTCTTCATTCAAAGTTTGTTGACAATAAACTCTGGACTCATTGGGAAGTCATGCCTTATAACATTGATGATGTTTTCACCGTTTCATATCCTGATGATGTGGAAAAGGCTGTCGATGAATTCCTTACACAGTACATAGCTCCCACCGAAGCCATTCAGATGAAGGTTGCTCTTTTTATCAAGGACAACAAGAGCACGCTTTGCATGGTGGAAAATCATATGTGCATGGACGGTGGCGATCTGAAATATTTCCTGCAGGAATTCTGTGAAAATTACAGCAGATATGTCACCGAGGGGATAAGTCCCGTTAATTTCAGAACAGGCTCTCGTGCCTATGACGATGTTTATTCAGGTTTTTCAAAAACAGAAGCAGGCGTTGCACGTCGGCTTTTCAAAAACATAAACGCAAGGGACGACCATAAATTCCCTCTTACATCGGACAATATCCGTGACAAGTCTTTTATCGCAAGAAAACAATTCAGTGAAGAAACTCTTGAAAAGCTGAAATCAAAAGGCAAAGAACTGGGTGCTACAATCAATGAACTTCTCCTTGCAAGCTATTTTTACAGCGTTTACGAGCTTGCAGGATATCCCGAAAGCGACACAGTCATGATTTCAAACGCAATCGACCTGCGCCGTCATATGGAAAGTGTTGATAACAAAGGTTTTACAAATCATACATCATGGATGCAGTGTGCAATCCCCGAACGCGGTAAAGATATTTTTGAAACAGTAAAATATGTTATAGCAAGCTCCAACAAGTTCAAGAAAGACAAGTTCATGGGACTTTACGGTCTGCCGCTTCTGAATTTCGGATATAATTTCCTGCCCCACGGTGTTTCTGAAGAAATTATAAAAATCGGCTATTCTAATCCTCTTATGGCAATGAGCAACATCGGTATTCTGAACGGTCAGCACTTTGCTCTTTGCGGAAAAGAACCCACAGATGCATTTATGTCCGGTGCAGTTAAATATAAACCCTTTGTTCTTCTGACAGCCACAACATACAAGAAAGTTATCACTCTTTCAATGTGCGTAAGAGGAAACGAAGAGGATAAACATATTGTAAACAAATTCTTCGATCTGATGGAAAAGAACATCGACACGATTATAGCTTAAAATTACATTCCGTAATAACAACAAAACCGGGTAGTGTACACTACCCGGCTGTTTTTGTATTAACCTAAAATTTTAAGTGCGCCTGTGGGACAAAGGTCTGCACACATATGGCAGTCTTTGCATACTGCAACTGTATCGGGATTGTCAAATTCAGGCTTGATGACAGTCCTGAAGCCTCTGCCCACAAGTCCTAAGATACCCTTGCCTGCATTCTCTTTACAGGTACGCACACAAAGATTACAGAGAATACATTTGCCCTGATCTCTTTCGATTGTGACAAGCTTCTGCTCCTTGTAGCACTCATGCTTTGCACCGCTGAGTCTTTCTGGAGAAATTGGCATATCGTTTGCATAACGTATAAGCTTACAATCCTTGAAATCGTGGCATCCGCATTCAAGACAGCGCTTTGCCTCTTCCCTTGCCTGTTCTTCCGTAAAGCCGTTAATGACAGACTCAAAATTATTTTTTCTGTATTCGGGAGCCTTAACGGACATGACTGCCCTTGCCTTTTTCTCACGGTCTGCGAGCATTTCGGCTGTGACTTTTCTCTCTGAATAATAAGGCTTCGGGAAATCCATCGGCATACCGAGAAGATATGCGTTGATAGCCTTTGCAGCAGTATTTGCTTCTGCAATTGCATCAATGGCGATTGATGCGCCTTTGTTTGTGGCATCACCTGCAGCAAAAACACCGTCAAGATTTGTCATACAAGTGGTTGCATCTGCAAGGATTGTTCCCCTGTTTGTAAGCTCGATTTCTTCAAAGCCTGCAGGAGCACACTTCTGACCGATTGCAGAAATAACAGTATCAACGGGAAGAGTCTTAAATTCACCTTCAACAGGTACAGGCTTTCTTCTGCCTGAAGCATCGGGTTCACCAAGCTCCATAATCTGAAGTCTGACTTCCTTTACTTTGTCGTTTTCACCGATGATTTCATCGGGATTTGTAAGGAAAAGGAACTGTACACCCTCTTCGATTGCTTCTTCGATTTCTATATCCTCTGCAGGAGCCTCTGCACGGGTTCTTCTGTAAATGACATAAACATTCTCAGCACCGCATCTTACAGCCGTTCTGCAGGCATCCATCGCAGTATTACCGCCGCCTACAACAGCCACATTCTTGCCGATGTCGGGGATATTGCCCATATTCACTTCACGCAGAAAGTCGATACCGCTGAGAACACCTTCCAGGTCTTCACCTTTACACCCAACACTGCTGCCTTGCCAAGCACCAACAGTAACAAGCACTGCATCGGCATTCTTTCTGATTTCATCAAATGAAATATCCTTGCCGATTTTTACATTGTTCTGCATTTTAACGCCAAGGTCGGCAATTGCTTTGACTTCTTTGCGGAGAACATCCTTGGGAAGTCTGTATTCGGGAATACCGTATCTGAGCATACCGCCCATTTCGGGCATTGCATCGTAAATTGTTACGTCGTGTCCTGAAAGACGCAGATAATATGCCGCATTAAGACCTGCAGGTCCGCCGCCGATTATTGCAACCTTTTTACCTGTTGATTCTTCACAAACTGCCTTGAAAGGAGTATCCGACTCGAGGTCTCTGTCAGCGGCAAATGCCTTGAGAAAAGCTACGGAAAGAGGCTCTTCAACAAGTCTTCTGCGGCAGTTTGACTCACAGGGATGAGGACAGACTCTGCCGATTGATGCAGGGATTGAGATTTTTTCTTTGATAATACGCACCGCTTCGCTGTCGTTTCCCAGTGCTATCTGCTTGAGATAACCCTGAATATCGGTATGAGCAGGACAGTTAAGTGAACAAGGAGCAACGCAGTCACCCTCATGGTCACTCATTATAAGTTCAAGTGCAATTTTTCTTGCCTTTTTAACTCTTTCTGTTTCTGTGCTGAGAACCATGCCGTCATTAGCCACGGCTGAGCAGGCTCTCATAAGCTTTGGCATACCCTCTGCTTCAATAAGACACAGACCACAGGCACCGTACAGCTTAAGATTGGGACTGTAACAGAGATTCGGTATCTCAACACCGTTCTTAGCGGCAATATTAAGAATTGTTTCGCCTTTGTTTCCGGTCATTTCAATGCCGTTGACAGTAATTTTAATCTGTTCCATTCTGCCGCCTCCTTAGTCTACATTTATCGCACCGAAACGGCAGGTGTTCACACACTGACCGCAACGGATACACATATCACTATCAATTATATGAGCTTTTTTCACTTCACCGCTGATTGCCTTTGCAGGACACTTCTTCGCACAAAGTGTACAGCCTTTACATTTATCTTCTGCGATTGAATATGTCAGAAGATCAACACATTCCTTTGCAGGACATTTTTTATCCTTTATATGAGCTTCGTATTCATTACGGAAATAACGGATTGTTGTAAGTACGGGGTTTGGTGCAGTCTGACCGAGACCGCAAAGTGCACCGTCTTTGACAGCTTCGCAAAGCTCCTCAAGAAGCTCGATATCGCCCTCTTTACCCTCACCTTTTACGATTCTTGTGAGGATTTCCTGCATTCTTCTTGTACCTATACGGCAATGAACACATTTTCCGCATGATTCAAGAGCTGTAAAATCGAGGAAGAATTTTGCCATACCCACCATACAGGTGCTTTCGTCCATTACAACCATACCGCCTGAACCCATGATTGCACCTGTTGCACCGAGAGCTTTATAGTCAATAACGGTATCAAGCAAATCTTTGGGAATACAACCGCCTGAGGGGCCACCCATCTGAACAGCCTTGAATTCCTTATCATCACGGATTCCTCCGCCGATGCCGTAAATTACATCACGCAGAGTCTTACCCATGGGAATTTCAACAAGACCGCCTTTACGGATTTTACCCGTAAGAGCAAAAACCTTTGTGCCTTTGCTGTTTTCCGTTCCCATTGCGGCAAATGCGGCACCGCCGTTGTTCATTATCCATGCAACGTTTGCGAAAGTTTCAACATTATTTATGTTTGAAGGCTCATCCATATAGCCTTTCTGTGCAGGGAAAGGCGGTTTAAGTCTGGGCATACCTCTCTTGCCTTCAAGGGATTCAATCAGAGCAGTTTCTTCACCGCAGACAAATGCACCTGCACCTGCCTTGATTCTCATATCACATGAAAAGCCGGTTCCGAGGATGTTTTCACCGAGAAGATTTGCTTTTCTTGCATGTTCAATTGCGATTTCAAGATGTGTGATAGCAAGAGGATATTCGGCTCTTACATAAACTATCATTTCCTTTGCACCGATGGCATAAGCTCCTATGAGCATACCCTCAATAAGTGTATGAGGGTCGGACTCGATAACAGCTCTGTCCATGAATGCACCGGGGTCACCCTCGTCTGCATTACAGATGAGATATTTTGTGTCGCTGACACTCTGTCTTGCGGCATTCCATTTGAACCATGTAGGGAAACCTGCACCACCTCTGCCTGCAAGTCCTGAAATTTTTATTTCTTCAATAACTTCATCGGGAGTCATTGTTTTAAGCACTTTTTCGAGAGCCTCATAGCCGTCTGCTTCTCTGTAATCATCAAGAGAAACGGGGTCAATAAGACCGCAATGACGAAGTGCAATTCTTGTCTGACGATTGAGAAATTCTTCATCATCTTTGGAAATTGTAATGCTGTCAACAAGAGATAAATCGCCTGTTCTTGCACAGTTTACTATGTTTTCTGCATCAGATGCCTTGACTTTTACAAGCCTTCTCAGAAGTGTTTTTCCGTCATAAAGGTCAACAATAGGCTCAAGGAAACACATTCCTATACAGCCCGTACTGCCGAGAGTAAATACTTCGTTTTCAGTCATAAGGCTTTCTATTGCCTTATGCACTTTACCTGCACCGGCAGCAATACCGCAGGAGCCTTCACCGATAACTATACGCATTATTTACCCTCCTCTTTCTGAATGTTCTTTATAACTTCAACAGCCGAATCGGGTGTGAGATTGCCGTATGCCTCGCCGTTAATCATAATAACGGGAGCAAGTGAACAGCAACCCAGACAAGCCACTTCTTCAAGAGTAAAAAGACCGTCTTCGGTGGTTTCACCGTTTCCGATACCGAGATACTCCGAAATTGCGGCAGCTACTCTTTCACTGCCGTTTACATGACAAGCCGTACCCTGACAGGACATTATGAGATACTTACCTATGGGACTGAGTCTGAACTGTGAATAGAAAGTCGCAACACCCATAACATCAGCAGGTGTTACACCAACATTTTCGGCAATATGATACATAACATCCTTTGGCAGATAACCGTAGATGCTCTGAGCTTTCTGAAGAATTGTTATAAGATTTGATGAAACTCCGCCGTACTCTTTAAGCACATCTCTGAGCAGAGAAAGGTCACTTTTCGGACCGTTACAGTTGCACTGACACATACAAATGCCTCCTGTATAAAAAATTACTGATATACTATATCACAATAAATGTCATTTTTCAAGAGATTATTACAGTGTAAGTTGTGGGGAATTTACCAAAATGAAAAGCTCCGAAGTTTTTTCTTCGGAGCATGATATTAATTAATCAAGTTTTGCAGATTTTCTGAGAATAAGTCTTGCATCGGCAGCGGTGATTTTTCCGTTTTTATCAACATCTGCCGCTGTGAAACGGTTTCCTTCAAGCACTTCAAGTTTTGCTGATGCTCTGAGCGCAAGTCTTGCATCACTCGCACTTATATTACCGTCACCGTTGACATCAAACAACACAACACCATCATAATTAAAATGAATCTGAGCATTTTCCAACGGGAAATTCTCAGCATCAGATACCGTTATCTTATTCCAGTCTTCCTGACTGCCTGTGTAATAAATATTTTCAAGTTTATCGCACATTGAAAATGCAAAATCATCGATTTTTGTAATATTTGCAGGGATTACAACACTTTCAAGCGATGTACATTTATCAAACAATCGTGTTTCGATGGTTTTTATACCTGCAGGAAGCACAGCAGATTTTATGCCGCTGTTAGAAAAAGCGTTTCCTGTAAGTTTTGTTACACTGTCAGGAATAACAATTCCTTCCAATGCCCATGTAGCAAGAAATGCTGCAGCTTCAATAGTTGTGACTGTTGCAGGAATCCTGATTTCTTTCAGCTTTTTTGCACGGGCAAATGCTGATTCGCAGATAACAGCAACACCATTGGGGATAGAATATTTCTCAGCAGCATTGCCCTCAGGATATCTTATAAGTTTACTCTTATCTTTATTAAAAAGCACACCGTGTGCATCACTTGAATAATACTGATTATTTTCATCAACTATGAATTTTTCAAGTTCAGAACAAGTTGAGAATGTAGAAATATCAATATCTGTAACTGTTTCAGGGATAGTTACAGAAGTAACATTGCTGAATCCGAAAAACTCTTCGCTGCCGATTGCAATTACAGGCAGACCGTCAATTTCAGACGGAATGACAATATCGCCTGTTGTTTTTTCATCATTGCTTGTAACAATGACTCCGTTATCTGAAACTTTATATGTAAATCCTTTATGCTCAGTTTTATCATCGGGATCTCCTACATAAAAAGTGAAAGTTGCATTTTCAGGCTGATTTTTGCCCTGCCATGAATTGATATTAATATGTATTGTGAATTCGCCCTCTGAAGTTGCCATGAATTTAGCATAAATTATTTCAGAATTTCCTGTAAAATTACCGTCGGCACAAGTAATATCAAACTGCGCATGACCCACATCCCAATAGTTATAATTACACATACCGGGAGCATATGCACTTTCTGCAAAATCAATAAATTCCAGATTTTTACCGTCGTATCTGATATCACAATCCATTGATTGCAGGGCTGTTGCATTTTTCACGGATATACAGATAAGAAATGGTTCATTCGCATGAACAATGTCTTCTGTGAGTTCTGCTTCAATCGATGTCTTGGCATCTTCCGCAAAAGTTGTCACTGTGAATAATGAAAAAATCATAATCACACTGAGAAAAACTGAAAATAATTTTTTTACATTTTTATTCATAATTATAACCTCCTTGATTTTATATTAACACGGTAATATAAATTTTGCAACATCAAAAGCAGAAAAGCAGTGCCGTTTTTCAACTGAAGCACTGCTCTCTGTGTCTATATAAATACTCCTTCAGAAAAAGAATTTAACGGCAATCTGTTTTATGATTATGATATTAACACATCATTTGTAGAATGTCAAGCATAATTTTATATGTTTTATTCTCTGTCAAGTCTGTCAATAATCATATATGATTGGTATGGTGATTAAAATGAAGAATGAACAGAAAGAAAAATACAGACTTTTAGGGCTTAATATTGCCTATTACAGAAAACTGCACGGTTACACTCAGGAGCAATTTGCCGAAGCTCTTGACATTGACAGAACAACAGTCAGCAAGGTTGAGCTTGCAACATCGGGAATTTCGCTTGATCTGCTGTTTGAAATGGCAGACCTGCTCGAAGTCCCTGTAAATAAATTTTTTGAATTCAGAAAGTAAAAAAACAGCGTATCGCAAAAACGATACGCTGTAAATTTTATATTAATCGTGGTGCTTATTGCCGTTTCTTCTGCCGCCCTTAAAATCTCTTCTGGGCTTTCTTTCCTGAGCAGGTTCATTTTCGGGAACAAGGCCTTCAACCTCGATAAGAGCATCTCTTCTTGAGAGGTTAAGTCTGCCCTGATCGTCAACGGGAAGAACCTTAACGATGATTTCGTCACCAACATTGACAACGTCTTCAACTTTTTCAGTTCTCTTAACGTCAAGCTGGCTGATGTGAACCATACCCTCTTTACCGGGAGCGATCTCAACGAATGCGCCGAAGGACATAAGTCTCGTAACAACACCCTTGTAGATTGCGCCAACTTCCGGGTCTTTAGCGATTGTTTCGATGATGTCAAGAGCACGTCTTGCATCTTCGATATCCTGTGCTGTAACAAAGATTGAACCGTCTTCTTCAACATCAACCTTACAGTTGCACTCTGCACAGATCTTCTGAATAACCTTACCCTGCTTACCGATAACATCGCCGATCTTATCAACATCAATCTTAGTTGAAAGAAGCTTGGGAGCATACTTTGAAAGCTCTGCTCTGGGTTCTGCGATACAGGGAAGCATTACATTGTCGATGATGTGATTTCTTGCATCGTGTGTCTTCTGAAGAGCTTCCTTGATGATTTCGGGAGTAAGACCGTGAACCTTAAGGTCCATCTGGATTGCTGTGATACCATTCTTTGTACCTGCAACCTTGAAGTCCATATCGCCGAAGAAGTCTTCAAGACCCTGGATATCAACCATAGTCATGAAACGGTCGCCCTCTGTGATAAGACCGCAGGAAATACCTGCAACGGGAGCCTTGATGGGTACACCTGCTGCCATAAGAGCAAGAGTTGAACCGCAGACTGAAGCCTGTGAAGTTGAACCGTTTGATGAAAGAACTTCAGAAACAAGTCTGATTGTGTAGGGGAAATCTTCCATTGAAGGAATTACGGGAACAAGAGCTCTCTCTGCAAGTGCACCGTGGCCGATCTCACGTCTGCCGGGGCCTCTTGAGGGCTTTGTTTCACCAACTGAATATGAAGGGAAATTGTAGTGATGGATATATCTCTTTGATTCTTCTTCGTCGATACCGTCGAGAAGCTGTGCATCTCTTGCTGAACCGAGAGTTGCAACTGTGAGAACCTGAGTCTGACCTCTTGTGAACATACCTGAACCGTGTACTCTTGAAAGAAGGTCAACCTGAGCGTTAAGAGGACGCATATCGTTGATGCCTCTGCCGTCTACACGCTTGTTCTCGTCAAGAAGCCAACGACGAACGATGAACTTCTGGAGTTTATACATACAGTCGTCGATTTTTTCTGCCTCTTCGGGGTACTTTTCATCGAATTCTGCATGAACCTTTTCGTAGATGGGAAGAAGTCTTTCGTCACGGATTCTCTTGTCATCTGTATCAAGAGCAACCTTTACATCGTCAATTGCGAATGCCTTGATTGCTTCGAAGAGTTCTTCTGAGGGATCGTTTGAGGGAAAGTCAACCTTTGCCTTACCAACTTCAGCCTGAATACCCTTGATAAACTCAACAACCTGCTGGTTAACTGAATGTGCATACATGATACCGTCAAACATTACTTCGTCTGAAATTTCGTTTGCACCTGCTTCGATCATAGCAACGAGGTCTGCTGTTGAAGCAACTGTAACTGACATCTGTGTCTTTTCTCTCTGTTCAACTGTGGGATTGATAACAAACTGACCGTCAACAAGACCGAGAGAAACGCCTGAAATGGGGCCGTCCCAGGGAATCTGTGAAATTGAAAGAGCGATTGAAACACCGATCATTGCTGTGATTTCGGGTGAGCAATCGGGGTCAACTGACATAACAGTTGCAACGATACCAACATCGTTTCTCATATCCTTGGGAAAAAGAGGACGGATAGGTCTGTCGATAACACGTGAAGCAAGAGTAGCTTTTTCGCTTGCCTTGCCTTCTCTTCTCTGGAATGAACCGGGAATCTTACCTACTGAATAGAGCTTCTCCTCGAAGTCAACTGACATGGGGAAGAAGTCTACACCCTCACGGGGCTTGTCTGCCATTGTAACTGAGCAGAGAACTTCTGTTTCGCCGTAACGGACAAGACATGATCCTGCTGCGAGCTGTGCCATCTTGCCGACTTCAACCTTGAGAGGTCTGCCTGCAAGTTCAGTTTCAAATACTCTGAAATCTGTAAACATTTTAAAATCTCCTTTTTGATTTTTTTATGTCCGGTCAGCTCTCCCGCTGTTAATGTACAATTCAACATATACGAAATTCATACACATTGAATTGTACATTATACATTAAAATACGATGAAGCTGCGCCCGACATTTAATTGTACATTATTGAAAAATGGGCAGCAAACAATATATTGCTTGCCGCCCTGTTTTCCGGAATTACTTACGAAGACCGAGTCTTGCAACGATTGAACGATATCTTTCGATATCAACTTTCTGAAGGTATGCAAGAAGGTTTCTTCTGTGACCAACCATCTTGAGAAGACCACGTCTTGAATGATGGTCTTTCTTGTGCTCCTTAAGATGCTCTGTAAGGTCGTTGATTCTCTTTGTGAGAACTGCGATCTGTACTTCGGGAGAACCTGTGTCGCCTTCGTGTGTAGCGAACTCAGCGATGATTGCTGTCTTTTCTGCCTGTGTCATTGTTTTTTCACCTCATTTATTATTTACCGATATCTCAGAGTAAGGCAGGTGAACACTCTTTGAGTTTACTCCATACTCCGTGAATTCGGCAGCTTCAACATTATATCATATGTATTCTATTTTGTCAAATATTTTTTATTATATTTATCATCAATATTTACAATTATTATGAATTATTTTTGTAAAACCTTACTATTTTCTTTTTTCTTTTTGAAATAAGGCACAATATCAAATCTGCCCATTGCGATAAGCACGGAAACAAGGCTTATTGTGTCTGACGCAAGGGCTTCCCAAGCAGAACAGGTAATGTTATAAACAATCCACATTGTGAGAGTCGGAATGTTGATAATGCGTATATTACGGGGATTATTCATGCTGTAAGCAACAGTTGAGCAAAGTTTTCCGATAAGAGGAAGAAGTGATTCGGGGCCTTCCCATGTAATAATAGCGGAAAGAACATAAATTACGCAGAAAATCCACATGGCAACCTTTGTTGACCTGCCCTTTTCAACAAGCTTGTAGAAAAGAAAGTTTCTCACAACACCGATAAGATTCATTATTGAGCCTGTCGGGGCATCAAGCAGATAATACTGAATTGTAAAAGCCGCCTCTGAGCCCATTTTTGCCATTACAATTCCCTTATGCTTATTACTCTGGAATGCGGCAACACCGAGCACCAATCCGATTATGCCCATAATTCTTATAAAAATCTCTGAATGTAAAAATTCCATATAAACCTCAAAAAAAGGGATTGATTTCTCAATCCCTTAAATCATTACCATTTATTATTATTTCCGCCACGTCTTGCTCCGCCGCCGCTTCTGCGTGACTCAGCAGGTTTCTTCATACCTGCCTGACGTTCATCGCTTGTCTGCTTGAACTTTGCCATCATATCTTCAAAAGACTGAGGCTTTTCCTCCTGACGGCTTCCCTGCCATACGGGAGGACTGTTTCTTCTGGGTTTGGCAGGTCTTTTTTCAAAGCTCTTTTCGCCCTTAAACTCTCTTTTTTCTCTTGTTTCGACAGGCTTGGGCTCTGCCTGTTTGATAGACAAACTGATTTTCCCGGCTTCGTTGATTGCAAGCACCTTGACCTTAACATCCTGTCCCTCTTTAAGATGCTCCTTGATATCCTTAACATAGGACGATGCAACTTCGGAGATATGTACCATTCCGATTTCTCCGCTTGCGAGCTTTACGAATGCACCGAACGCTGTAAGTCCGGTTACTTTACCCTCAACAATGTCACCAACATTTAACATTTAAAAATTTTCCTCCGGATTATTTTTAATTCCCGTTTATATAAACACGTTCATCAGGATAAACATAACCGGATTTACGTGCATATTCCTCCATAAGTGCCGTTTCGTTTTCTTCATCAACAAGAGCATCAAGAGCTGCATTTTCTTCCTGCCATGCGGCAAGTTCATTTTCCTTTTCGCCCAGTTCTTTTCCGAGCTTGATATTATCACTGATAAGCGTGCCGATCCATGCAGTCATAATAACAGCAAAAACAGCGATAACAGAGATTATTACAATTCTCACCTTTTTATTTGCCTGTTTTTTCATCATACGGCACCCTTTCTAAAAATCATAAGCGCATAAAACTTCACTTTAATTTAATCGTCATTATTATACAACATTTCATTCGCATCTTTCAAGGGTTTTTTGAATTTATTTTTCATTTTTTTCAAAATTTCATAAATTTTTCCGTACAATTTTTTTATTATCACAGAAAATTTCTTTTTCAGAAATATAACCGGTAGAAAAATTACATTAAATGCTTTTTTTATCACATATGCCGTTTTACGATACAACGCCATTACAATAATTCCGGCTGTACTGAAATATACAACAGCACCTGTTATCTCTGCAAGAATCAGATATAAGCGGATGTTGCCGTTGTTTACACCCAGAAACAGCAAAAAGGACGAAAACGCACAAAACACAACAAACAGCATATCTGAGATAAATAAAAAGATTTTTCCCTCTGACAATAAAAGCCGCAGAAACCGAACTGCATCATAAACAACGCCCAGAAGAAAACCCAGCCCCAGTGCAGGCATAAGATTCTCTATCTGAACGGAAAGATCAATGCCGTACATAGCTATTTAAAAAGACGGGAGAAAAAACCACCCGATTGCTGAATTTCACTATATTGCAATGAGATTATATTTCCCTCAACGGCAAGTTCACCGAGCTCCACACTCATACGTATAATATGAAGTCCTTCTCCTTTTACGGTAAGCTCCCCTCTCTCAGTCTGTGTAACAATTGTCTGTTCATCATATCCGCCGATATCGGTAACCCCCGAAACCACAAGTTTTCTTCTGTCTTCAAGTGTCAGATTATGCGGAAAAGTTATCATTTTTTCTTCTGCCATAATATCCCTCTTTAAAAAATAAACTGTCACCATATAATTATGATGACAGTTTATTTTTTATTACTCTTGTGTGACTTCTTCTATTTCATATTGTTCGCCAACAAGCCCTTTTAAACTTTCTGTTATTTCAGTTTCATCAAACATTTTTGACCTGAGAATAACAGTATCCCCCTCGAACAGCTTTTTCTCGCCGTCATGATCCATATCCTGAGCGCTGTTATCCGCTCTTGTAATGCTGATAACAACAGATGAAGGCGCCACATGACATCACGAACAGTCTTGCCGACAACAAATGCACCCTGTGAAACTCTCATTTTAAAAGAAGTGATTCTCGGTGTTCTGCCCTCATTCTGACTTTCTTCAAGAGATTCAAGAACTCGGTCATAGAACGGTGTCTGATTAAAAATATTTGTTATGCAGTTGACAATAAAAATAACAAGAGACACATAAAAGAAATTTGTAAATTTGCATGTTATTTCAATAAAAATAACTGTTGCTGTCAGCGGTGCACGGAGAGTGCCTCCCATGAAAGCACACATTCCGAGTATAACAACAGACGGAAATAATTCTGTCGGCATACCTGCAAAAACGAGAAATCTTCCGCCGATTGCCCCAACAAGAGCACCTATTGCAAGTGTGGGAATAAATATACCTCCCGTTGCACCGCTGTCAGTGACAAGAATCATCATAATCATTCTCACTGCAAGCAGAGCAAACAACAGTGGCAACGATTCACCGTAAGAAAGTATATTTTCTATAATATCATGTCCGCTGTATACTCCGTCACGGAAAAACAGCCCCAAAACTCCCGTAAGAACAAAAACAACAATCAGTTTCACTGTATCGGGCATATTTTTTCTTATATTCTTTGTAAATTTTCCGAAATAACCGAGTGAAGCATCAAAAACGCCTACAGAAAAAGCAATGATTACACCGAAAACAAGAAGATACATAACATTTTTCAATTCAAAATCGGGAAAATCAAATGCTGTTATAAGAGCCGGGCTGATTCCGTATAACGAGCAAAGAAGTTCATTTATATATGTTGCCGACAATACGGAGGTTGATACCGTAAGCACAAGCATGGGTGTGAATCTTTTATGAATTTCCTCCAGAGCAAAAAGCATTGCCGATAACGGTGCTCCCGTTGCAACACCGAATCCTGCAGCAGCACCGCCTGTCATAACATAACGGCTCCATGCCGATTTATTACCCTTCGGGCCTGAACATATACCGCCTATTGAAGTGCCGATAATAACGGCAGGGCCTTCACTTCCCAAAGGCAGACCGCAGAAAAAACTGATAAGACTGCCCACGGCAGTGCCAACCAATGTTTTTACCCGTCTGAATGACAATACACCTCTGAGTATTCCTTCACAACGCGGAATACCTCCGCCTTTCATTTCGGGAATTTTTTTCTGCATGACTGCCATAATACAGGCAAAGAGAATCAGTACCGCAAAAACCACCGCAATAAGCAACGGCGAATGTACAGCATGGGAATAAATCTCTTCTGAAAAAGATACAAGTTTTTTTGCCGCAAGTTTATAGAAAAATATCAATACACCCGTGACTGAACCGCAAAGCAATCCGTAACCCAGACACGGAAGAATATTTGAAATATACTCTTTATAATGTTTCAAGAATATCGCCTTCATAAAAAATTTTATATATTATATCAATTCAGCACAAGTCAATTGACTATTGATTAAATTATCATTTTATATTATACTCTGAAAAAGGAGTGAAACACTATGGAATACAACAATCCTTTCATTATACAAAGAGCTGATCCGTATATTACAAAAGGCAACGACGGATTTTTTTATTTTACGGCATCTTATCCTGCATTCGGTGATGCAGAGCACGGCTATGACAGAATAATTTTACGCAGAAGCAAAACCGTAAAGGGACTTGCCGGAGCAGAAGAAAAAACAGTATGGAAAGCTCATGACAGCGGTATTATGGCAAGGCATATCTGGGCACCTGAAATACATTTTATCGGCGGGAAATGGTATATTTTCTTTGCTGCAGCAAACAGTGATGATGTGTGGCACATAAGACCGTATATTCTCATTTGTGACGGAAATGACCCGTATAATGACAGCTGGACCGAAAAAGGAAAAATGCAGGCTTGTGATGAAGATAAAACTTCGTTTGGCAGTTTTTCACTTGACATGACGTATTTTAAACACAGAGGTAAACATTATCTGATCTGGGCAGAAATTATCGGTGATTCTTCACTTTTCATGGCAGAGATAAATCCGGAAGCACCATGGAAGCTTATAAACAAACCGATACTTCTGACAAAACCCGAATACGATTGGGAAAAGGTCACATTTAGAGTCAATGAAGGTGCAAGCGTGCTGAAAACAGATGATAAAGTTTATGTTTTCTTTTCTGCATCAGGAACAGGAGCCGAATACTGTATGGGCAGACTTGAAGCCGATACGGATGCAGACCTTATGAACCCTGCAAGCTGGAAAAAGCTTGACTCTCCTGTTCTGCAGACTTCTGACCTTACGGGTGAGTCAGGTCCCGGTCACAACAGCTTTGTCACAGACGAAAACGGTGACCTTCTGCTTGTCTATCACGCAAGACCAGAAAGTCATATGCACGGTGAATGCGGTACATATTGCAGCGAATCACTTTATGACCCGTGCCGACATGCAAGAATCAGAAAAGTGAAATTTGATAGAGACGGTGTTCCGATACTCAGATGAAAAAGAAGGAGCTGCGATAAATCAGTTCCTTCTTTCTGATAAACAATAATTTATCGGTGAGTTAGGAGTTAGAAGTTAGGAGTTAGGAGTGTCGGAAGTGCTGCGCACTTGTTCCGCTACGCTCTGAAATAAATTCAAATTTCAGCGATATACCGCCATTTGCGAACAAACTGCATTAT
>JAFXLD010000041.1 GCA_017531385.1 Clostridia bacterium | reverse complement strand
TCACAAAATCAGCAAAATCGGTCTCGAAATCGGTATGGAATATTCTTATACCAATACGATTATAAGAAAACTCTTTGATGCTAATTTTACTTACAACAGAAAAATTCTTGCTCTCCCGCCGAGAGAAGTGTATTCGTTTGTACTGAACAATGAAACTCTGCTCAAACACGCTATCCGTGAAGCCATGGCAGCTGATATTGCACAGATGCAGTTAGAAGCACCTGCTGTTTCCACTTACGAGTTCCGTATTCCTCAATCCTGCATTTTCACCTATGATGCAACTGCTAAAACTCACGCAGTAATGGAAAAGAATGTGTATCAGAATTATCTTTCCTCGGCAGAGCCTCGTTCTTCTTCTGAAAGAAAGTTTGAGAAATTCTGTGAGCGTTCGTCTTCAGTTGAGTGGTGGTACAAGAATGGAGATAAGGGTAATGAATATCTCTCTATCGTTTATCAGGATAATTCAGGCAAACAGAAGTTATTTTATCCCGACTATGTTATCAGTGTAAACGGTGAAATATGGATTGTTGAAACAAAAGGTGGATTTGACCGTAGCGGTAACAGTCAGGATATTGATATGTATACATCAAAGAAATTTGGTGTCCTTAAAACATATCTTGATAAATATGGCTTAAAAGGCGGCATTGTCCGTAACGATGATAAGAGTGACGAACTCTGTATTTGTATGGATAATTACTCTGACGATATTCAGAGTGATGATTGGGTTGTATTGGCTGATATATTGTTATAAAATCCACCTAATTTGCTAATTAGAAAAAGTGTCAAATTGTTACATATAAAAAATATTGAGGTATAAATAATGGATGATAAAACAATTTTTCGGTTAAATGATGATATCTCATTTCGTAAGTGTTCGTTGTTTGATGGTGATGAATTGACTTTTGGTAATTGTACAAACTTCAGTACTGCAGAAAGAAACTGGAGAACATATTACAGTTGTAATCAAGACGGAATACATTTTCACTGCACCACACACCCGGAAATTGAACTCGAAGTTGAGGATGAAAGTTACGGCAATGTTACTTATCGTTGTCCTAAATGTCGTAAAAGCATTGAAGTTGAAAACCGACGAGAGCTTAAAAACAGCTGTTTAAGAATGCTTAATATTCCCGAGTTCAAAGATGCCAAGCTTATTCGTTTAGATGACTGGTATGTCCACGAAATTAAAGAAAAAGTAAAAGAAGAATCCGGATATTGGCTTACCACAAATGTAAAAACAGACAAAGATGGTGATACCATCATCGTAGTTTATGTAGGTCATAAGGACTCCAATGAAAAGGTTCAGTTTTTCATCAAACCTGAAAAAGGACAATTAACAAGCGACCACAAGGATATGGATCCGGCTAAAATACTTTCTAAAATTGAGGTTCACTTCAAAGGAAGAAAACTAACTCAAGATTTTGATAATGATTGAAGCAAATAAACTATAATTATGGTACGATTCAAATAATTTGTAATAAAACAATGAGGAAAATGTCTTATGAACGAACAAGAATTGGAAGAATTATTATATGAACAAGATCGAAATCTTTTGGTGAAAAATCAGTTGCCTGAGCACGATGAATTATTGAGTACACTTCGGGCATTGATACCAACCACGGGGAATATCAATGAAATGTTCTGTAATATGTTTTTCAGCGAATCGGTAGAGTTGATAAAACATGCCTTTTTCCTATACGAAGACGGCTACTTTGATTGTGCGTTCTATTCCTTGCGACAGTCGATAGAAAATATGAACAATATGCTATTGGCTGCTGTTGATGCTGAAAAATTTGAAAAATGGAAAGAGAAGGGGAATTTCCCTACAGATAAAAAAGTTAAAGATTTACTTAGCCGTCAAAACGATGCTTATAATGAATTTAAAACTGTTATACCGGAATTCTTTGAAGAGTACAATGAATTACTAAAAAAAGCAAACAAGTATATCCACAAGCAAGGTTTTGACACTTTTTATGTTAATAACAATACTCCGAACAATAAAAATAAAGACGAACGAACAAGTCTATTCCTTTCTTTTTTGAAATATGCCATAGGAATGATGTTAATTATGAATATCGCATTAGATCCATTGGCTTTGGCTCTTTCTGATTTTGAAGTTGATTCTCATATACCCTTTGATCCAATGACAGAACCTATTCCTGTAAAAATATTTGAAAAGTATTTATCGTTAGATATAATAGAAAAAATAAAAACAACTGAGCACTATACAACTATTAAAGAGTATTTTCTAGGCATGGAAAAGTTAAATGACGCAACTTATGCCGTATTACGATACGACCACTTTGATGTGGAGCAACTGGACGAAATAGAAAAGCAAATAAATCAATTGGATTTATCACAAACTCTGTTGTTCTGTATTTTAAAGAACGGTATAAGAGCAACGCATTTTTATTGGGATTATGGTATTTTAGGATATTCAACAAGCTATCAACCAAAAGTTCATTTGAGCGAATACCATTCAAATCAGTTCGATGGATATTTACAGGGTGACGGCAAATGTAATCAGTCATGGCAAGGAATGTATATTAGCGTTTTTAAAGCACTAGATTCATATTTGATAATTCAACATGATGAACCGCTTAAAGATGACGAAATTACATCAGTAAAATATTTGGTTAAAGTTGCAAACCAGCGTTATCAAAACGAATTAAGTACTTTCTAACACAAAACATTAGGCACGAGAGGGTTGCTCTCGTGCCTGTTGCTTATACGTGGATGATATCTTCGCAGATTGTTTCTCTTGCCATTGCTTCAATATTATGCATACGACATATCCACTCAAGCTGATTTTCTTCTTTCAGTTGCTCGGTTATGCCTTCTGCCTCTTTCATCTGCGCAACAAGAGTATCAAACATAGCTCGTGCTTGCTTTTCTATTTCTGCACAGTGCTGATATAGCTTACCTTGGGTAAGTAGTGTTGTAAACAGCACTTTATTATGTTTTTGAAGATAGTCTTTATGTAACATTCCCCATTTGCCCAGTCTAATGTTGGTTTCTTCTGGTGGGAGTGTGAGATTAGGTATCATATAATCTGCGACTTGTCTGTATGTAATGTTTGCCATAATTTTTTATCCTTTCTGATTTGCAATAAAAGTGTCGTATGTAAATCTTGCACCGAGTCTGAATCCTGCTATAAAGCTGTCAGCATTACTTACTGTTGAAAATTCAATGTAAGCACTGACATAATTTTGAAACAGCTCCTTATCCTCAGCGTTCAATCTTGCAGCAAATTGTTCTTCTTTATCTGCAAGGCTACTCAGTTTCTTTTTGAGTTTAGGTGTTAGCTCAGAATTAACTTCTTGTGGCTCAATGTTACCGTAATAGAAATCCTCTATGATATTAGACATAATATCACCACTTTCAAAATCCGCTTTTATCGATGATTTTCAACAACAGTTCATCAACATCTTCAGTAGGTAAATCTTCTGCCAAAAGCATATTGCGGAACTCATTCATGCCATTGATAAGCAAATTACACTCAAAATCAGTGAACTTAATTTTTGTCTTTCTTTCCATAACAAAACCTCCTGTTGCTTGGTAATTACATTTTACCTTATAACAAGAGGTTAGTCGAATGTACGGATTTATTTTTGGAAGCCGCTACCGAAATTATTATTGCTAAGTACCGAAACTGAATATCATATATAAACAAAAAATCCGAAACCGTCGCCGATTGGCAATAGTTTCGGATTATTTGCTTTTGGTGGAGATGGCGGTATTCGAAACCGCGTCCGAAAATTCATTCTCTCAGCTTTCTACGAGCGTAGCCGATAAATTAAATCTCTCCCTTTACACGCCTGTCGGCAGGCTTATATCGGGACAGCTCCGTTGTGCATGACGGGCTACGGAGACACTTACCCGTTCACGTTCACTGCTAATCGACGCCTTATCCCGGGCCGCAGTACTCCCGGGTAAGACGGCAGCTAATTAAGCAGCTGCTAAAACAGTTTTATTGTTGTCGTTTATTTTTAATAAACTTGCGATTTTTATAGAGGTACCGCACCTCTGCTCGCTTACCGGGATTCAAAATCCCCGTCGAAATCCTTTCATCCCCCTATATGGAATGCACAATGCAGAATGCATAATGCACAATTCATTGTGCGATTCTTAATGAGTATAAAAATTAACTTATTTCAATTATAACATTCGTATCGTCTTCTGCGACGATGTTGAGAATCTCACCTGAAATGCCGTTGTCGACAAGACTGAGAATCTGTTCCATTTGTTTACCTGAAAGTGCATCTGAGCCGACAATTCCTGAAATACCGTTGCCGATTCTTGCAATTTTTTTTACAAGTAATAAAGGCAATGAAATATTCACGGGTTTTTTTGACGGATGAAGAACCTGAATTCTGAGCTTCAGTTTGCTCGCATCTGCAGAAGCCTTAATTTCAGTTTTTTCTTCTGCCGGTACCTTTTCAGGAGCTTTGCCCGTGAGAAGTTCATCTGTTGTAATTCCTAAAATGGATGCTATCTGAGGAATCAACATTATATCAGGGCAGGAGAGGTCATTTTCCCATTTTGAAACAGCCTGTGGTGAAACGCCGAGCATATCGGAAAACTCTTCTTGTGTATAGCCTTTTTTCTTCCTCAATTCGGCTATTCTTGCACCCAATGTAGATGTTGTTTCTTCGTTTTTGTTTTCGTCTGATTTTTTTGTAAATAAAGTCATTTGTCATTTCTCCTTTTATGTTTGTTGTCTTCATTTTAGTCGTAAACGGCGATTGAATGAAGCGATTAAAGGTTGAAATGAGAAAATTTTACTTAACCAACGGTTGATTGTTGCCGCTTTTATACTAAACCAACGGTTGTCATTGATTTCTTAACGACATTGAGCGTTCGATTTCTCTGTTGGCGCTCTTTTTTGCGGCATCTTCACGCTTGTCGTAAAGTTTTTTACCTTTACAAAGACCGATGAGAAGTTTTGCTTTTCCTTTTGTGAAGTAGACCTGCAGTGGTATTATCGCATAACCCTGTTGTTTTGTCAACCCGAAAAGTTTTAGTATTTCTTTCTTGTGCATGAGCAGTTTTTTTGGTCTTAACGGGTCACGGTTGAAGATGTTGCCGTGGTCATAGGGTGAAATGTGCATTCCGTTAACAAAAATCTCGCCTTTTACGATATTGCACCATGAATCCTTGAGATTTATTTTACCCTGTCTGACAGATTTTACTTCCGTACCGAAAAGTTCAAGCCCTGCTTCATAAGTTTCCTCGACAAAATAGTCATGATAGGCTTTTTTGTTCTGGGCAACTATTTTTATTTCTGTTTTTTCCACAATAACACCTCCATGAACAATAATTTAGCGGAGCTAAATTATTGTAATGAAATACGCACTTGCAGTGCGTATGAAATATTGCTACGCAATATGAAATATACCCTATCGGGTATGTGAAATATTTGCTGTTTGCAAATATGTAGGAAGGGCTTCGCCCTTACCCATTATTATAAGCAAAGCAAATAACAAGGTTCTGACGAAGTCAGGTTCTTATAATTCAAGCCGCAAAGCGGCTTCCGACACTTTTGCTGAAGGCAAAAATTTCATATTTGTAAAACAAATATTTCATATCCGTCATTGACGGATATTTCACTCGCACCATCGGTGCGAATTTCATTCAATAATTTATCGGCTCGCAGATAAATTATTGTTTACATACTTTCGGGTGCTGAGAGTTTCATCATTGTCAGCACGTTATATAATACATCCTTGACGCATTTGCAAAGGAATAATCTTGCCTGCTGAAGATTTTTGTCTTCGATATCACAACGGCAGGCGTTATAGAACTTATGGAAGAGTGTTGACAGCTCAAGGGCATATCTTGTGATTCTTGAGGGATCAAGAGATTTTGCCGCACTTTCGATTTCACCTGTAAGTGATGAAATGTGTCTGATAAGTTCTTTTTCTTCGGGAGCAGTGAGAAGCTGAGCATTTTCTTCGGAGCAACCATTAAAGTCAACACCCTTTTCGCTCATCTTTCTGAAAATACTGCAGATTCTTGCGTGAGCATACTGACAGTAATAAACGGGATTTGAACTTGACTCTTCAATTGCAAGGTCAAGGTCAAAGTCGCAATGGGTGTTAGCTTCTCTCATATTGAAGAAGAATCTTGCTGCATCGATGGGCACTTCGTCAAGAAGAGTAACAAGTGTGATTGCCTTGCCTGAACGCTTTGAAAGCTTGACTGTTTCGCCTTTTCTTACAAGACGTACCATCTGCATAAGTACAACTTCAATTCTTGCGGGGTCTACGCCGAGAGCCTGAATTGCAGCCTTGAGTCTTGGCACATAGCCGTGATGGTCTGCGCCGAGGATGTCAATTGCTCTGTCAAATCCTCTTGTGACAAGCTTATTATAATGGTATGCAATATCGGGAACAATATATGTGAAGAAACCGTTTGAACGGCGAAGAACAAAGTCCTTGTCGCAACCGAACTGTTCAGCCTTGAACCAGAGTGCGCCGTCAAGTTCGTATGTGTAGCCCTTTTCCGTGAGCATATCGACAACTTTCTTTGCTTCGCCTGAATTGTGCAGAGTGCTTTCTCTGAACCATGTGTCGTACTTGATTTTGTATTTGAGAAGGTCTCTTTCAAGTCCCTGAATGTTGAGGGGAAGAGCGTATTCAACAAGTGCATTTCTTCTCTCTTCTTCAGTTGCGTTTATATATTTGTCGCCGTGAATTTCTGCAAAATTCTTTGCGTGGTCGATGATATCCTGACCGTGATATGCATCTTCGGGCATTTCCATGGGGTCACCGAAGTGCTGTTTGTAACGGACATCAAGGGAAAGACCGAATTTCTCAATCTGATTACCGCCGTCGTTTACATAGAATTCTCTTTCAGCGTGATAACCTGCCCATGAGAGAATCTCAGCAAGGCAGTCACCCATAGCACCGCCACGGGCATTACCGATGTGCATGGGGCCTGTGGGGTTAGCTGAAACGAACTCAACAAGAGCAGACTTTCCTTTGCCGTAGTCTGAATGACCGTACATTTCGCCCTTGTTTTCAACATCGAAGAGAATGTCTGCATAGTAAGCTGAGCCGAGAGTGAAATTGATAAAACCTGCACCTGCAGCTTCGATTTTATTGAAATATGTCCCCTCAAGCTCTGCATTTTCGCACAGTGCAGCGGCAATTTTCATGGGAGCAGTTCTGAAAACACGGGCAGAAACCATAGCGGCATTCGTTGAATAGTCACCGTGTGTTCTGTCGGCAGGAACTTCCACCTTGAATTCGGGAACTTCACCCTCGGGAAGCTGACCGTTTTCAATTGCCTTTGCAAGGGCTTTTTTTATGATTTCGTAAATCTGATTTTCTGCTTTTTTTACAATATAGCTCATTTATTTATCCGTCCTTGATTTATTCCAATGTTATGATTAACTCATTCTCACTCGCAACACCGCCGTAGAAGTCGATGGTGTATTTAAGTTCGAGTGTGCCTTTTCCGTCTGTGATATCTGATGCCACTTTCTGTGCTGAAATGCCTATAAGCATCGAGCCGAAAGGTGACTGATACTGACAACTGTGGCGTTTGCCCATTTCAATTGTCATTTCCGTGTTGTATGAACCTGTACGGAGCATAGAAGCACAGGTACCTTTTACATCAATTGTCGTGTGACAGCCCTTGAGTTCGTCGTACTGTTCGTCATATTCGATTTTGTATCCGTCAATGTATGATTCCCAGGTGCCTCGGGTAGTCATTTCGTAAGACTCTTTACTGCCGTCAACTGTGTGGGAATCTTTTATTGTCAGAAGAATGTCTTTTTTCATTTTTATCTTTCCAATGCTAAATTAATAAGTCTGTCAACAAGCTCACCATAGGGAATACCGTATGCGCCGAAGAGCTTTGCATACATGCTGA
This sequence comes from Clostridia bacterium, assembly GCA_017531385.1. Taxonomy (GTDB): domain Bacteria; phylum Bacillota; class Clostridia; order Oscillospirales; family Acutalibacteraceae; genus UBA1081. The sequence continues at coordinate 15,476 of JAFXLD010000041.1, read as the reverse complement.
TTGATGTGAAACCGGGGAGTGTGTTGATTTCGTTGAGGAGAACTGCGCCGTCGGAGTGTCTTACAAAGAAGTCAACTCTTGAAAGACCTGTACAGCCGAGAGCCTTGTATGCTCTGATTGCCTGTGCTCTGATTTCCTCGCTTTTTTCTTCTGAAAGCTCTGCAGGGATGCAGAGTTTTGAAGCCGCATCGATGTATTTTGCTTCATAGTCATAGAATTCGTTTGCGGGAAGAATTTCACCGATAACAGATGCGATGGGTTTTTCGTTGCCGAGAACTGCACATTCGACCTCTCTGCCGTCGATGTTTTCTTCTGCAACGACCTTGTCGTCTTCTGCAAATGCGATTTCCATTGCTTTGTAAATATCTTCTTTTGTCTTTGCTTTTGAAATGCCGACTGATGAACCTGCATTTGCGGGTTTGATGAACACGGGCAAACTGAGGAAATTTACGCAGTCATCTGCAAATTTTTCTTTATTTTCGTTGTAGTCCCACTTTGAAACAGCGAGCCACTTTGCCTGAGCGATTTTTGCATTGTCAGCAGTCATGTTTGTGACGGCTTTATCCATACACATTGCACTTGCGATTGTGTTACAGCCGACATAGGGAAGTCCTGCAAGCTCAAGAAGCCCCTGAACTGTTCCGTCTTCACCGTTTTTGCCGTGAAGAACAGGGAAAACAGCATCGACTGCGATTTTCTCGATGCCCTCATTTCTGAAAACATTGACGCACTTTTCACCGAAGTCGGTTGAAACTGCGGCGGGAGTGCATTTTCCGCTGAGCCATCTGTTGTCGGGGATAAGGTTTATGTCATCCTCATAAAGGAACCATTTTCCCTCTTTTGTGATACCCATGAGAACGGGGTTGTATTTATCCTTCGGTATGTTTGTGATAACTGCAAATGCACTACGCAGAGATACCTCATATTCACTTGATTTTCCTCCGAAAAGAACAAGAATATTTTTCATAAAGATGATCGCTCCTAAAATCAACTTAATTTAATATGGCTGAAAAAGTCATGCTTTATTAAAGCAGAATGAACAGAAAATAATAACGCCAGTGATGATAAATCCTGTATTGTTGATCTTTTTGGGTATAATATCGCCGACGATATTTTTGTATGTGATACTTAGCTGAATATTATTCATCACATATATCAGCAAAGCAATTGTGAATCCGGTTTTGAAGTTATATGAAATAAGAGAATAGAATGAACCGAGTGCTGCAAAAAACAAAGGATAAATTGCCGCAAATATGATTGATATTTTTTCTGTTATGTTGCCGTTTTTAATAACCGGCATCGACCTTACTATGAACAATACACAGACAGCCAACAGAAGAATAGCTCCCGCAATCATGTTGATATAATCGTCGGCAAGAGCCAGATTCGGCTTTATTGCTGTTATATTTAACGGAATTTTCTTTTTATACAAAAGAATTGCCGTTAATACCGATGTGTACATATATGCGAAAAGCAGACCATATGAAAGTTTTTTTTCTGTTTTTTCGTTTGTTTCCGTTTGAAATTCACCTGTTTTTATCATCATCAAAAATAAAACGGGGATGTATGCTGCAAATATATACACAAGGCCGAGTTTTGTTATAAAAAGCCCGGGCAGAAGAGTAAGACTTGTGGTGAGGTCGTTTATATTAATAAATATGACTGAAAGCACAAGAATAGCGATTGTTGTGTAAAAATAATTCTCCGCAGAAGTCGTAAATTCAAAATATATCAAAAGAAAGATAAAGAAATTTGTAAAAAGCAAAGAAACAGTTTTTTCTTGTTTCGGCATGTCTTTCTTTTTTAAAAAGATATAAAATGCAAGGGGTGCGAGATACAGCAAATAGTTTGTGGGTAAAGTTCTGAAGAGAAGAGCAAATGTGTGGTCCAGATTGTATCCGTTGTGAACAATTACGGGAGTTGCAAAAAGACCGATGTAAAATGCAATAAGAAGATGTTCTGCCCATGCAAATTCTTTTACTTTTTTCACGACAGAACCTCCTTTAGTACAGATTAACAAGAAGCGTGCTCATGCACGGAATTACAAAATAATATTTGTTGTTATTAAGGAATTCCATTGCCGGAACAATATTTTTATCGTTTTGCTTTATGCACATAAAAAGATAGAGCGTTTGTGTAATGACAATAGTTGCAAGGAATCGAGTGAAATCTGTTGACATAAACAGGCTGAAGATCTGCGGAACAGGTGTAAGCATAAAAAGAATATACGGCACTTTTTCAATAAAACCGTTGCTGTTTTTTATTGCCTTTATCCAGACAAAAAACACAAGTGCAACGATAGGTATTATCGAGATAAAATAAATCAAATAAGAAGGAATAAAACTTTCAGTGGCGAATTTCAGCATATGTGCAATAAAATCCCATGCATTATCGGCATATTCTTTTTGCATACTGACATCTCTGGTGTCCTTGTGGAAAAGAAATCCTTCCATATAACCGGATACTTCATCCAAGGTGCAGTTGCCTTTTTTTGCAAGATACTTCAGCATTTCTGCTTCGGTCATTTTTATTGTGGAGTTTGCAAAAATAACGCTGTAAACAGAAGTTGCCGCACATACAACCGAAGAAACAACAAAATTTACAGATGCTCCGATTTTTTTGCCGTGCTTCTTTATTACATAATAGGCAATTACACCCAGACAGGGTGCCATATAACCGGTAATGAATGCGTCATGTATAAATACGCCTGCCGCAAGAAAAAGAGGAAGTGACCATATAAGTATTTTGTTGCTTCCGAAATAAAGGGTGATGAGAAGAACAACAAAACAGAATACATCTATAAAACCGAAAATATCACCTGCATATATGGTTACGGAAAACGGGCAGACAATAAAAAGTGCCGTAAAAATCATAAGCGCATCTTTTTCTGTCTTTTTTGCGTGTAGTATAGATGATGAAACATAGTGTGCTGTTATCATAAAAACAACAAAAGTCACTATGCGCAAAAAAGTTGTCATCCATTCTTTTGTGAAAGAATCTTTGAAAATGCTTAAAATCGAGCCTATGAGCAATCTTGAACAGTATCCTATGGAAAAATCGCCTATAAACAGCGAATAGAGACCGGTTTCAGTCATGGTAAAGCAGCGTATGATGCAATAAAGAACTATGACAGCAAAAATTATCATTGTGTATTTTAATACCGATGTGATTTTTTGTTTTTGCACTGTTTCACCACCTTATAATATAAAAATACAGTACATTACATTATAAAAGTAATGAGCGTTAAAGTCAAGTGGTTTATGCTGTAAACAACAATTTAATTGCAACAAAACGGAGTAAGACGCTGTTTTTTTTCTTACTCCGCTTTTTGATTGCATATAAAATTAATTATTTCAGCCCGTATTTTTTGAGGATTTTTTTGTAAGCATGAGAATAATAAAAAACGCTTACAAATTGCTTGACGGACACAAAAGTTCCGTAGAAAAAGCCTCTGATGCCGTGCTTGAAAATTCGGTCAACGGTATCTCTCGCCATCTTTTTTACAATACCGTATGAATCGTTGTTGACAGAACCTCTGCCGCTGAAAGCTTTCCACTGATAGAAGTAATGAATGACTTTAAGGTCAAGATCGGGCACTTTTGTGAGGTTGACGGTAGTTGAATCAAATACCGTTTGCTCAATATCATATGCCATTTTTTCAATGGATTCGGGGAATTCAAAAATTCCTTTTTTTCTTATGTCATTATACAGCTCTGAATTGGGCAAAGGCTTCAGAATGTTTATAACAACAAGACTTGCACCGAGGGATTCTCCGAATTCAAGCGTTGTTCTGATTTCTTCTTCTGTTTCGTCGGGATAGCCGATGATAAAAGATGCCTGAACGGTAATTCCTTTTTGTTCGCACCACTGAACTGTTTCTTTTGCGATGCTCAGATCAATATTTTTTTTGATTGTCTTTATTCTTTCGGGATTTCCGCTTTCAATTCCGAAAAGGATCCAACGGCAACCTGCCTTGTACATCAATTCAACATCGTTTTCATTCAGAACACCCAGACGCATCTGGCATCCCCATACAAGATCATAATTGCGCTCGATCAGCATATTGCAAAGCTGTGTACGCAGAGTTCGGTTCGGCATCCATAATTCGTCCGAAAAATAAATGCCGTTTGTTCCGTGTTCATAAAGATAATCGATATCTCTGATTATCTGGTCAACATCACGACATCTGTTTTTTCCCTGATGAAACTGTTGGTTTGAACAGAAAGTGCATTGTGCGGGACAACCTTTTGAAGCATGAAGATATAACATTTTGTCACAGTTGAAGAAAGAAGAAAAATATTTTGTCACATCTATTAACTCCCAATCAATGTCGGGGAACAGAGAAATATCTGCAACAGGTCTTTGTGGAGTAAAAACAACTTTTTCTCCGTCTGAATAAGCTAATCCTGCAACCTCTGAAACATCTCCGCCTGCTTCTATTGTGTTAACAAGCTCAAGCCATGTTACTTCGCCTTCGCCGAGTATTATGTAATCGGGATGTGCTTCTTTTAATATAAGTTCGGGCATGGCTGTTGCGGCTTGGCCTCCCCATACAACAGGAATGTTTGCAGCCTGTATGTTTTTGGTTATCTGCATGGCATCCATGCTGCCTAAAAATGACATTGCGGTAATGCCCACGATGTCGGGCTTGTATTCGTTAATGCAAACGTCAATATCGTTTTCTTCCACAAGACGCTCTACAATTTTAACTTCGTGACCGTAATGTTTAAGGTAACTTGCAATTGATACTAACCCCAAAGGTAATGACGGCATTCTCATGAAAACCGGCAATTTTGGGTTAATAAACATAACTTTCACAAAATCAACTCCTGACAACTTAAAAACTGTTAAATAATTATTTATTATACAATAAAAATGTTGATAAATCAAGATGGATAATAAACCGATGTATATTTTGCGAAAAAAGAATTTGTCAAAAAATAAAATTTCTACATATACAATGTGAACAATTTACAATTTTTATCTTGACAATGGACTATTGATTAAATATAATAAAATATGTATCAGTGTAATTATCCGTTATTGTGCCCATTGGCATAATTCTCAAGGAAAAACACTCAGGCGAAAAGGAAGCAGAAGCTTTTTGAGGCTCAAGCACAAAGTCAGGTCAGGGGCTTTTTGAGCGATGAAAAACAACTGCCGACCGAAGCCGTTACAAAATCCTTTCTAAATTAAAAGGAGGAAATTTTTATGTTTGACAATGTAAAAGCAAAGAAAAGACTTACCCAGGTAATCGTTGCGTTTGTTATCATTTGCATGACATTTACCGGTAGCTTCTTGCTGCTTGAAGATTCCATTGGCACGGTTCTTGCTGCAGACAGAGATGTCAGCACAAAAGCCCAGTGGGATAATGTTATGACTGAAGCTGCAAGCGGCGGCACATGGAATATCAGGCTTACCGGTAATCTCACAATGAACGGTACTTCAGGTTATAAGCTGAATCCTGTTCCTGCAGGCGCTACCGTTAATCTCAATATGAATAATTTCAGTATTACTTGGGATTATATGCAGAACGGCGGCGGCTGGAACAACGATATGATGGCAAGATCCTACAGTAACAGTAGTTATTCTAACGGTACACATTGGGGTCTTATTACCAATAACGGTACTCTTAATATTTCAGGTACAGGTACCATCAGAAACAGAAAGATTCATATTACCAGAGACCGTACAGATGCGAATCAAGCAGTACAGCGACTGGCTACTATCGTAAACAGCGGTAACCTTACAGTCGGCGGTAATATTACAATTGATTCATACCTTACTCATGTTCACAATTCTGAAACAAACTCAGGCGGTACTGCATCATACAGTGACGACTGGCTGTATAACTTCGGTATTTACAGTTCTGCCGGTACTGTAACTTCTGCCGCAAAAATCAATGTCGGCGGTCTGACAGGTACTTCACAGACAGGTACATCCGGTCGTGCATATGACTTGTGTTACGGTATTTATGGTGACGGCAATACAAAAGTTAATGTTACAGGCGGTAATATTTACGTTGACTCCTTTGCCGGCGGTTTCATGGAAACAGGCTCCGGTGACAAGGCACATATCTATGCGGCTGCTGTAGGTGTTTACGGTAACAACGCATTGATTACAGGTAACACTACAATCAATGTTCTTGCCAAGAACTGGGAATATCAGGATCAGAACTCCAACACATGGAAAAGCGGTATTGACCATCTTTTCTCTGCCGGTATTATGTATCAGGGTTCAGGTTCATCCAACTCTCCCATTCTCGGTCCTTCTGTTGATGTTGTTGCTTCTTTTGAGCATATAGGTGATAACAAAACACGTGTCTATGTTCCCGGTGCAGGAGATTCAGCATATACATGGGGCGATGTTTTCTCTGATGGTGCTTCAGACAACACAAGCCACGTTGCAACTCCCGTTGCAGGTGTTTCTGCTGTCAGAAATAATATAGGTTCTCACACTGACGATGAAAAGGACTACGCTGCAGGCGGCGGTTTCTTCGGCGGTACAACACCCTGGGCAAGTATAGGCAACGGTGCAGATGCAAACCGTCAGTACAGAACTGTTCAGTCATATTTCTCAGGTGCAAATTCAGTTGCAACAGCACCCAATGTTAATAACGGTAATAACGACAGCACACGTCAGACTGCATCTATCGTTAACGGTGTTCCCGGTAACACAGGCAGCGGCGGACTTACAAATGCAGATCAGGGTGTTGCCGGTCAGTACAGCCCCGCAGCAGCTGGTTTCAAGTCAACAGGTTCACAGTACATGGTTGTTTACCGTTACTATAAAGATGTAAATAATATTGATTCTGTATCATTCAGATATAACAATCCTGCAAGAGTTGACAGCAAAGCAACAATGAAGGTTGCAGGTGCAGACAACACAAACGGTGTATTGGCAAACAACGCAGCTACTCTCAGCTACAGCAGCGGTGCAAACTCACTTAATGAAAAGTACTATGAATTCATTGGCAGAACTTACGAAACCGTTGAATCAGCCAATGCGGGTATTGCTTCAAGAATTGCCGATATAAACAGAGATACCGGCAGAGCTAACACTCCCTCTCTCTGGGCAGGTGCAAAGGGTATATTCCCCAATGACGGTACTACGGTTGCTTCAGATAAAGACAATACAATCATTGTTTACATGGATTATCAGCTTAAGGATCCCACAGCTATAAGAATAGTTGCAGCTGATAAGGACGGAACGATCGACCAGTATTCAACATCAACCGGCTTTACAGTAGGATACACAGGTAAAGCTCTTGTTCCCGGAGAAGACTTCAAGCTTGGTATCATTGATATGGGTCTTGACACATCTGTTGATACAAACGATACATACGATGATACAGTTGTAACAAATGTTTACGATATCTCCGGCAGCGGTTCAGGTTCAGGTAATGACAAAACTGCTGTTACTTACAGATATTCTGCAGACGGCACAACATGGACCAACGGTCTTCCCAAGGATGCAGGTACTTATAAACTTGAAGTTAACGTAAATGCAGATACAACATTTGCAAAAACAGGCACATACAACCGTATGGCTGCACAGGTAAGAATCGATTGTAAGATCAACCCTGCAAATGTTACAATCAGCGGTTCAACATCAAAAACAGTTAATTACGGTTCAGCATTCGGCGAGATCTTTGATTTCAACGAATACACAGCTACAAATAAATATGGCGAACCGGTAACCGGTACATGGTCACTTACAGGTGTTACACTTGCAACAGTTCCCAATGCAGGTACATACACTAACCTGAGAATTGTCTGGACACCTGACTCAGCAAACTCCAAAAACTACGGTGTTACAGAATATCCCATCACTCTTGTTGTTAATAAGAGAGCTGTAACCGTTAATGCTGGCACAGCAACCGTAACTTATGGTGACGCTGCTCCCACATTCAATGTTAAGTATGAAAATCTTGCAGCGGCAGACGAATCAAAACAGGCTGGCTGGCTCGCATCAACAGTATTTGAAGTTAACTATAACGGCACATGGACTGAATATTATCAGGGTATGCCCGCAGGTACATATGATCTGAGAATCAAGACCTTCGGCGGTGCAGAGGATGCTAACAATACATTCTCAACAAACTCAACTACAGATAAAATCACTGTAAATAAGAGAGCAATCGTTTACAATGCAGTTGCAGCTGAAAAGACATATGACGAAAGTGCAAATGTTAATGTTACACTCACATATGTATCAGGCAACTATGGTGCAGATCCCTTTGATTCAACAATCAACGCAACAGGCTCCATGGTAAATGCAAATGCAGGTGCAAACAAGGCTGTTACTGTTAATACAGACGCTATTACAATCCAGAATGCAAATAACTACTACCTTGTAGTTGATAATGCAGCAGCATTGGTAGTAAATGTTGCTAAGGCTGATCCCACAGGTGTTTCTGTTGTTGCTAACCCCGCAACAGTTACATATAACAAAGCAAATACTCTCGGCTCTACAATAGGTCTTGATGCAACAGTAAATACAAAGATCCCCGGTACATGGGCATGGAAAGCTGCTACTACTGTTCCCACAGTAAGCAAGACTTCATATGTTGCAGTATTTACTCCCAACGATACAACTAACTACAACAATCTTGAGCAGAATGTTAACCTTACAGTTGAACAGGCTCATGTTGAAGTTACTGTTGATCCTGTTACAGTAACATACGGTGATGCTGTCCCCGCTCTTGCAGGTGCAATTAAGTATAACGGCTTCACAGGCGGAGATACTCTTGCAAGCATCACATATGAAGGAAATACAGAAGTTTCCACAGACTACACACCCGGCAGTGGCGTAGAAAAGACATACACAATTTCTGTTGCAACAACAATCACAACAGAAAACTATTACTTCACAGCAAAGAACGGTACAGTCACCGTTAATCCCAAGGCTCTTACTGTTACAGCTAACAATGCAAGCATCACTTACGGTGCTCAGACACCTGAATTTGATGCATCAGACGTAACAGCAACAGGCTTCTACGGCAGTGATTCCCTTAACTCAATCAACGCAACAGTTAATGTAACTACAACTTATATCCCCGGTGTTGTGACAGGTAAGGTCGGCACATATCCCATCAATGTTGCAGTTTCAACAACAAATAAGAACTACACAATTTCTTATGTTCCCGGTACTCTTACTGTTGAAAAGGCTGTTCTTACAGTTACACCCGCTCCCAAGACCATATCTTTCGGTGCAGATGTTCCCGAATATAAGGTTGCAGGAACTGATTATAACATTACAGGTTTCGTTAACGGCGACACACTTGCAAGAGTTACAATCACAGGCGAACCCGTATTCACAACATCATATACAAGCGAAAGCTATGTAAACACATATCCCGTAAATGCTACTACAATTAACATGAGTGCTGACAACTACACCTTCACAGGTGCAGCAGGCACAATCAGAGTTATCAAGGCTGATCCCAATGTAACAACAGCTCCCACAGCTTCAGTTGTTAACTCACATACACTTGCAGAGGCTACATTTGATAATTCAGCAGTAGTAGTTAACCCCAACGACGGTTCAATCAATGTTCCCGGTACATTCACATTTGTTGATGGTGCAACAGTTCCCGCATGGGGCACAACAAATACTTACTCAGCAACATTCTCTCCTGATGATGACTTTAACTACAATACAGTTACAGTTAATGTAACAGTAACTGTTACAGTTAAGACAATCAGCGGTACACCCGTTATCCAGGGTTCTGCAATGGCAGGCTCAACTCTTACAGTAAGCCTTGCTTCAATGGATCCCACAACAGCAGCAAGCTACACATATCAGTGGTATGCAGGCGACACAGCTATCAGTGGTGCAACAAATGCAACATATGAAGTTGCAGAAGCTGATATCGGCAAGACAATTTATGTTGTTCTTAAAGCTATTGAAGCAAACGGCTTCACAGGTACAGCAACATCTGCTAAGACAGATGCTGTTATCAAGGCTCTTCTTGAAACAACTGCAGCTCAGCTCAATGTTGTTCTTCCCACAGGTATCGTTTACGATGCAATGTCACACGCTGCAACAGTTACTATTGCAGACGGTTACAATGCACAGTACTTCGGTAACATCACAGTTAAGTATAACGGTTCAGATAAGGCTCCCACAGCAGCAGGTACATACGTTGTTACAGTAGACGTAAGCACACCTGCAGAGCCCGACGGCGGATATCCCGAAAACACATACTACGGTCCCGCAACAGGTATCGCTGTTGGTACATTTACAATCGCTCGTGCTCCTTTCACAGTAACAGTATTTGCAAACGACAAGGTATATGATGGTACTGTAACTGCAACAGCATCAATGACAGGTTCAGGCCTTAAGGATGAACTTGACGATGTTCGTCTTGCAGAAGGTGCAAGATATGCATTCGCAGATGCTAATGCAGGCACAAACAAGACAATCAATGTTTCTAACGTTACTCTTATCGGTGCTCAGGCAGCAAACTACGAAGTTGTAGTTGAACCTGTAACAGCAACAATTACTCCTGCAACTCTTACAGCAAGAGCAACAGGTGTAAACAAGACTTATGACGGCACAGCTACGGTTGGTGTTACATTCTCCAACGTCACAGGCTATGCTCCTGTTGACAGTGCAAGCACAGTTTACCTTACAAACGGTACTGCAACTGCAGCAAGTGCAAATGCAGGCGAAAACATTCTCCTTTCAAACATCAAATACGAACTTGCAGGTTCAAGCAAGGACAACTATGTTGTAACAATTACAAACGAAGGCTCTGCAACTGTTACAATCAACAAGGCTGCTCCTACAGTTGCTTCTCCCACAATCAGCGGTATCGTATACGATTCAACAAAGCCTCTGAGCACAATCGACCTTTCAGGTTTCACAACTGCAGACGGTTACTGGCAGTTCGACGATACAACAATCGTTCCCACTGTTTCTCAGAAGACTTATGCAGCAACATACTATTCAAGAAATAACAACTATACAAATCTTCCTGCTTCAATCACAGTAAACATTACACCTAAGGAAGTTATCCTTACAGCAGATAACAAGTCTGTAACATACGGTGCAAATGCTCCTACATACACAATTTCTGCTTCAGGCTTCACAGGAACAGATTCACTTTCAATGATCGGTGGTAATATCACTGCAACAAGCACATATGCTCCCGGATCAGATATCGGTTCTTACACAATCACAATCAATGAAGCTCTTACAAGAGATAACTACACATTTGTAACTGTTCCCGGTTACCTTACAGTTTCTCACGGTGTAATCAATGTTACTGCAACAGCAGTTGATAAGGTTTACGATGGTAATGCAAACGTTACAGTTAACTTTACAGTTGATTCCGGTGTTTATGCAAACGATGACGTAAGACTCAGCTATGCAAGCACAACAGGTTCTGCAGCAACAGCAAATGCAGGTACAGTTGCAGTTTCTTATGCATCTCCCGTACTTGTTGGTGAAAAGGCGAAGAACTATCAGCTTAATGTAACTCCCAAGTCAGGCGTTCTTACAGTTATAATTTCTAAGGCTGACGTTTCCGGCGTTGTATTCCCCGCAGACGGTCAGGTTGAATTCGGTTTCGACCTTACTTATGCAACATTCGGCAAGCCCGGTGTTGGTGACGGTACATTTGCTTACGAAAATGCAAAGCTTACTGTTCCCGGTGCTCTCGGTGTTTATGACTCATACAAGGTTATCTTCACTCCCACAGATTCAAGAAACTACAACACTCAGGAAGCAGTTGTTTCTCTTCAGGTTGTTAAGTGCACACTTGATTATGTAGTAGGTATTGCAGGTACACTTCAGTCCGGTCAGACACTTTCTGTTGTTACAACAGGTCTTCCCGCAATGGCTGCTGATTACATCAGCTATCAGTGGTTCAGATATGACGGCAATGAGTTTTCCGCTATCAGTGGTGCAACAGGCAGAACTTATGTTGCAACTGATGATGATGTCGGATATACTCTTGTAGTTATGACATCATTTGACAGCAGTGATCCCTATGTTTATGCAGACGGTGTTACTGACGAAATCAAGGGTATTGTAGGTATCATCGGCGAGACCTTAGAATCCATCAAGGAAATCAAGCTCACATTCTGGCAGAGACTTATGAATTGGATTTACAGAATTATCGCAGTTCTCACAGGCATTCAGCTTGGCGGCGGACTCGGTATAGGCGGTTGATTTCTGAATTAATAACATTCAACCCATCGGGATTTCCCGATGGGTTTTTTGTACGCTTTTATAATTTCCAAACATTTGTGCGAAAAATAACTTGACAATAGAACATCTGTTTGCTATAATTAAGAAAACATTTGTTCTACAGGTGGCTTTTATGCGTACAATTTTACATTCGGACTTAAATAACTGTTTTGCAAGTATAGAATCTATTTCACACCCTGAATATAAAGAAATACCGTTTGCTGTGGGCGGTGATGAGGAATTGCGACACGGCATTATTCTTGCAAAAAATGAAATTGCAAAAAAATTCGGCATAAAAACAGGTGAGCCGTTGCTTTCTGCAAGGCAGAAATGCCCTGAACTGAAAGTTGTCAAACCCAATTTTGAATTATACGAAGAATATTGCAGAGAAGTGCGAAGAATATATTATGAGTATACTGATCAGGTTGAACCTTTCGGAATGGATGAAAGCTGGCTTGATGTAACGGGAAGTGCTTCTCTTTTCGGTGACGGTGAAAAAATTGCAAATGATCTGAGAAATCGTATAAAGAAAGAATTCGGACTTACAATATCCGTGGGTGTTTCTTTTAACAAGATTTTTGCAAAACTCGGAAGTGACTATAAAAAACCCGATGCGGTAACGGTTATATCCGAGGAGAATTACAAAGAAATAGTCTGGTCTTTGCCTGTTGAAGAAATGCTTTATGTTGGCAGAGCAACAAAAGCAAAACTCAACAGAGTAGGGATAAAAACAATAGGGGAGCTTGCCAATACTTCCGAAACTTTTCTTTGTACCATGTTCGGAAAAAACGGAACAATGCTTTATCTTTTTGCAAATGGTCTGGAATCATCACCCGTGAAAAAAATGGATGAGCGTGATATTATAAAAAGCATCGGCAACAGCACCACAACTCCCAGAGACATGAAAAATACAAAGGATGTAAATCTGATTTTCAACCTTTTATCAGAGCAGGTGTGCAGGAGACTCAGAAGTCACGGGCTTAAATGCAGCGTTGTGCAGATACATCTCAGGAGCAGTGACCTGAGCAGTTTTGAGCGTCAGATTCATCTGACAGCACCAACTGATATATCGGGCGATGTCTGTCATGCGGCAATGGAGTTGCTTCGTAAAAATTACAGTTTTTATATGCCGCTGAGGTCTGTCGGAGTGAGAGCCGCGGAATTATCGAAAGCTGACGAGCCCATTCAGCTTTCGTTTTTTACGGATGCAGAAAAACAACAGAAGCTTCGTAAAATTGAAACAGTAAAAGATGCTATAAATAGCAGATACGGCAGATATTCACTTTGCAGGGCTGTTTTGCTGTCTGATAAATCTTTGTTGCCTGAGTATGACCCTGCAGGAGTTACATCATGTTTCAGAAGTCATTAAAAAATATTTCAAATGCCTTGAAATAACGAAATTAACAGGGTATAATTATAATGAATAAAATAATCGGAGGCATTTATATGTCATTAATTCAGTTAAAGAAAAAAGAAGATTGTATGTTTGATATGATTTCTCTGGGTGAAGTCATGCTTCGTCTTGATCCCGGTGAAATGAGAGTAAGAAATGCCCGCCAGTTCACAGTCTGGGAAGGTGGCGGAGAATATAATGTTGCAAGAGGTCTGCGCCGTTGCTTCGGCATGAAGACAGCAGTTGTAACTGCCCTTGCAGATAATGATGTGGGCAGACTTGTTGAGGATTTCATTCTTCAAGGCGGTGTTGACACATCATTCATCAAGTGGGTGCCCTATGACGGCACAGGCAGAAAGGTCAGAAACGGTCTGAATTTCACCGAAAGAGGCTTCGGCATCAGAGGTGCATCGGGTGTTTCCGACAGAGGTAACACGGCTGTTTCTCAGCTTAAACCCGGTGATATCGACTGGGATTATATTTTCGGCACACTCGGTGTCAGATGGCTTCATACAGGCGGCATCTTTGCAGCACTTTCGGAAACAACAGCAGAAGTTGTTGTTGAAGCTGTCAAAAAGGCAAAGGAATACGGCACAATCGTTTCCTATGACCTTAACTACCGTCCTTCACTCTGGAATGACATCGGCGGTAAGGCAAAGGCTCAGGAAATCAACAAGACAATCGCACCTTATATTGATGTAATGATCGGTAATGAAGAGGATTTTACAGCTTGTCTCGGTTTTGAGATTGAGGGGAATGACGAAAACCTCAAAGAGCTTAATCTTAACGGTTATGTGAAGATGCTCGGCGAAGTATGTAAGGTTTACCCCAATTTCAAAGTTATTGCAACAACTCTTCGTACTGTTAAAACTGCAACTGTCAATGACTGGAGTGCAATGGTTTACGCAAACGGTGAAGTTTACAAGGGACTTGAATTGCCCGGTCTTGAAATTCTTGACAGAGTGGGCGGCGGTGACTCATTTGCATCAGGTCTTGTTTACGGTCTTATGACCTATGACGATGCACAGAAAGCAGTCAATTACGGCGTTGCACACGGCGCACTTGCTATGACAACACCCGGCGACACTTCAACAGCAAGACTGAAAGAGGTTGAGGGTATCATCGGCGGTGCAGGTGCAAGAGTACAGAGATAAGGGGAAACGAAAGTGAGCAGTCATTTTTATGCTTTTCTTTCACGGATGAAATATATCAACCGTTGGGCACTTATGCGTAACACAAGTGCCGAAACACTCAGTCAGCATTCGCATGAGGTTTCGGCTGTGGCTTATGCACTTTGTGTTATCGGCAACAGGCGTTACGGTAAGAATTATAACGGCGAAAGGGCATCACTCCTGGGGCTTTTTCACGATATGCCCGAAATCATTACGGGAGACCTGCCCACTCCCGTGAAATATTTCAATCCCGAAATAAAAGAAGCTTATAAAAAAGTGGAAGCGGTAGCTTCAGAAAAGCTTATCGGCACACTTCCCGATGATTTAAGAGAAGATTTCGACTTTCTTTTTAATGAAAAAGAAAGTGACGAAGATTTGTGGAAAATTGTGAAAGCGGCGGATAAAATTTCGGCACTCATCAAGTGCATTGAAGAGCGAAAAGCCGGCAATATGGAGTTTGCAAAGGCAGAGCAGTCCACACTCGAATCAATAAAAGCAATGAATATGCCCGAAGCAGACGATTTTATAAGAGATTTCCTGCCGGGGTATGAATTAACACTTGATCAGCTTACATAAACAATAATTTATCGGTGAGTTAGGAGTTAGAAGTTAGGAGTTAGGAGTGTCGGAAGTGCTGCGCACTTGTTCCGCTACGCTCTGAAATAAATTCAAATTTCAGCGATATACCGCCATTTGCGAACAAACTGCATTAT